>CAUZDT010000037.1:0-11370 GCA_963578705.1 Candidatus Thalassarchaeaceae archaeon | reverse complement strand
CCTGCGGCAGTTGCGGGGCGGGCAACCCCTCCGGCTTCCAGTTCTGCGGTGGCTGCGGCCAGAAACTCTCGTTCAGCTGTACCGGCTGCGGGACGCCGGCGCAGCCCGGTTTCAAGTTCTGTGGCAATTGCGGCCACCCTCTCTGACGATACGGGCTGAGCAGGTTGTTTAATACCTGAGCGGCTGCCCCCCATGGCCTCCACGACTCCCTCCCGTTTGCTCGAGAACGCAATGAAGTACGCCGACCAACCGGCGCTTTCATCCCTGTCAGGCGACGACTGGATGACCGAGACCTGGTCCGAAGTCATCGAATTCGTGATGGACATCGCCAAGTCGCTGGTCGCGCTGGGATTCGAGCCGGGCGATAAACTGAGCATTTACAGCTACAACCGTCGCGAATGGTACGGCGGCTACCTCGCCGCGCAGATGGCGGGCGGTGCCGGAGTTGGCATCTACCACACTTCGTCGGCCGAGGAGGTCGAGTGGGTTGCCGGCAACTCGGAATCGAAAGTGCTATTTGTAGGCGACAACCCGATGGCGGCTGACGATAAGGACAAGATGCCGCAGCACCGGCTGATGCAAGTCATCGACGGCCTGCCCGCGGTCGAGCACTTCGTGCTGCTGCCGGGCGTGGGCGGAGTGGAGCACGAGCGGATGATGACCTGGGATGCGTTCATGGGCCACGGCAGCGGAGTCGAGACCGCGACGCTTCACGAGCGCGTCGGCGCGCTGACCGACGCCGGCACGAGCGCGCTAATCTACACTTCCGGGACAACGGGCAACCCCAAGGGCGTCGAGCTGACGCACGGCAACTGGAATTTCGAGGTCAAGGCGGCAGACTTCGCCTTCCTGTTCACTCAGGGTGAGCGCTATGTTTCGTGGCTGCCGCTGGCGCACGTTTTCGGCCAGCTGATTGACAACCACTACTGGGTCGACAAGGCGATGCACATGTATGTGGCGGACAACCCGCTCAACGTTGTCGACCTCGCCAAGGAGGTGCAGCCGCACCTCTTCATCGGCGTCCCGCGCATCTACGAGAAAATCTACTCCAACGTCAAGGCCGCTATCGATGGCAAGGCGGTGCTGCGTGTCGGGCTCAAGCTACCGCTGCTCTCGGGCATCTTCCGCAAGAAGCTGAAGAAGAAAATCGGGATGAAGGCGTGCCGCTTCGCCGTCACCGGCGCGGCGCCCATCAATCCCGATATCCTGGAGCTGTTCCAGTCGCTCGGCATCCCCATCTTTGAGGGATACGGCATGACCGAGAACACGGCGGGCGCGACGCTCAACTACGCCGAGCAGAACCGCGTTGGCACTGTCGGCCCGGTCTTCCCCGGCACCGAGATGAAGGTGGCCGACGACGGCGAGCTGCTGATTAGCGGCCCGCACGTCATGAAGGGCTACTACAAGGACCAGAAGGCGACCGACGCGGTGCTCCGCGACGGCTGGCTCTACACCGGCGATGTCGGAACCATTGACAGCGATGGCTTCGTGAAAATCACCGGTCGCAAGAAGGAAATTTACGTCAGCTCGGGCGGCAAGAACATCGCGCCGCTGGTCATCGAGGAGACCATGAAATCGATGCCGCTGGTGTCGCAATGCTTCCTGGTCGGTGACGCCCGCAAGTATTGCTCGGCGCTGCTGACGCTCGACGCTTTCGCCATCATGCGCGACAAGCTCGGGATGGACCCGCTCGAAATACCCAAGAACCCGGTCGAGCAGGTGGCGAAGCTGGAGAAGCTGGGGCACCCGCTCGCGGAATACACCGGCTCGGCCGACATCCGCGCTGAAATCCAGGCGCAGGTGGATGAACTGAACCAGAAATTCTCGAACCCCGAACAGGTCAAGAAATTCGCCATCCTATCGCGCGACTTCACCGTCGATGACGGTGAGCTGACTCCCACGCTCAAAATCAAGCGTAAGCCCATCGCCGCGAACTGGGCGGCGGAAATCGAGTCGCTCTACGCCGACGCATGAGCCTGCTGCGCGCCAGCTTCGCGCTTTGCGGCATCCTTGCGCTCGCCAACACTCTGCTGGCGGAGAGCGCGCTGGTCGAGTATCTGGCGTATCTGGCGGCGCTGGCGGCGTTCGGCCTTGCGGCGTGGTGGCCCGACCCGCTGCCGCCGCCCCCCGCGCCGGGGCAGTGGTCGGCGCCCGCCGCGGGACGCGAGCGCGCGCACGCCGAGTGCAGCGGCTGCGGACGCGAAGTAGATGCCGGCTGGTCGATGTGCCCCTACTGCTCGGCGCGACTGTAACTGTGGTTGCGGACGCCAACTTTATCACCCGCCGACGCTCCGCCGCCGTAATGCAACGACTCGCGGCAATCCTGCTGGCGGTGCTGCTGCTGGCGGGCAACTTGCAGTTGCCCGCGGCGAGCGAACCGGCTGCGCCCGCCGTTTCCACGGCGCCAGCGCCTGTGGCCGGCGGCGACACGCCGCCGGCCGCTCCGTGGTGGGAGCGCACCTCGCGCGACGGGGACCGCGACGGCATCGTCGACTGGCTTGAAACGCGCGACGCGCCCACGGCCGTCGGGGTTTCCTACGGCTACCAGCCGGGCGAGCGCGAGCTGGAGTCGCTGCTGCTGGCGGGCTTCGAGCCGCGGCTGCTGCTCTCCGACGCGGTGCTGCTCGGCCCCGTCGCTCCCGAGCGCTTCGCGCTGGCGGCGTCGCTGCCGGGGGTCGTGATGGTTGAGCCGTATGGCAAGGTCGTGTTCTACGGCGACGTGCAGACGCCCAATATCAAGGCGAAGAATTCGACTGCTTACCCCATGGGTGCGTGGGACCTGGGCTACACCGGCCGCGGAGTCAACATCGCGATTGTCGATACCGGTATCGACAACGAGCATCCCGGACTGGTTGGCAAGTTCGTCGCCGGCTACGATGCTGTCTGCTACATGCATACAGACCCCGCCTGCTTTTTCGATAATCCAGGTCGCGAAACCGATGGTTCCTTCGACCCAGACGACGGAAACCAGCACGGCACTGCCTGCTCGGGGATGGCGACTGCGACCGGGCTTCTGGCCGATGGGAGCCTGACCGATTACCAGGGCGCTGCACCAGACGCATCGCTTGTCGATGTCAGGATTGGCTCCGACGTCGGTGCAGGCCCCTTCGAGAACTATCTTCTCGAGCAGGAGTTTTACGAGTCGGCAATGAACGGCCTGCAATGGGTTATCGATCACCGTGACGACGCGTGGCCCAACGTAGACGAGGCGAACTACGGCATCGACATTGTCTCGCTTTCGTGGGGTATCACCTCGCACGAGGATGGCGGCAGCGACGGTACCGACATGCATTCGCGGAGGCTGGACGAGGTGACCGAAGCGGGTGTCGTCGTCAGCGTCGCGGCAGGCAACAGCGGCCCCGACAATGACGGTTTTTCCGGCATGGGGTCGTCGAGCCTCTCGGTTACCATCGGCGCGCTCGACGACCAGAATACTGTCGAGCGCGACGACGATACCATCGCCGGCTACAGCAGCCGCGGCCCGCGCCGTGACAACAATGACGGCTACCCCTACGACGAGCTGAAGCCCGATGTCTCGGCGTCCGGTACTAACATCGTCCAGGCCGAGGGATGCTACACCTCCGGCAGCTGCAACAACAACGTCCCGGGGCAGGACGCCTCCAACAACGGCTACTCCGGCCGTGGCTCTGGCACCAGCTACGCGACGCCGTCTGTGGCGGGCGTGATGGCGCTACTGCTCGAGGTCAACGACAACCTGACTCCGGCACTGGTCAAGGAAATCCTGCGCACCACCGCCGAGCCACGCGGCGAGCCGACTTACCCTGAGCTGGACCCGTTCTGGAACCGCGATTTCGGCTGGGGCATGGTCGACGCGCTGCTGGCGGTCGAGGAGGCGATAAAGCTGGAAGACCCCGAGAACGTCGATGTCGAGCTGCAGGCGCACATCCTCGAGACCATCACGAACGACTCCGTCGTCATCAAGGGCGTTTCGTGGGCCCGCATCGGCAACGTCTCGGCGGTGCAGTATCGCATCGACGGCGGCGCGTGGCGCGAGGTGCACGACTACGCGGTCGAGCTGCCGCAGCCGACCGGTGCCTACATCCCGTGGTCTATCACGCTCAATGAGGAAGAACTGGCGTTCAGCGGCAACCACGCGCTCTTCGTCCGCGCGCTCGGCAACGGTGGCTTCCACTCACTGACGCCGCACACCCATTTTGTTGCTGACGGCTTTACCCCCGAGTCAAGCGCACGCGACCTGCTGCCGCTAATCCTCGCCCTCGCGGTGGCGCTGGGCGGCACGGTCGCGGTGGTTGCGTGGCGCGGCGGGTACCTTACGGCGCCGCGCGATTAATCGCGTCCGCTTCGTGCGCTAGCAACCACTCCTTCGCGCCCGGCAGCCCCGACCAGCCGCCCGGGCTACTGGCGCCGACCGCACGGTGACACGGTATCAGCACCGGAATCGGGTTTCGCGCGCACGCCTGCCCCACCGCCCGCGCGACACGGCGCGACCCGACCCGCGCCGCCAGTTCGCCGTAGGTGGCGGTCTCGCCCGCCGGGACCGCGCGCAGCGCTTCCCAGACGCGCTGCTGGAAGGCGGTGCCGCCCGGCCGCAGCATGAGCGCGGGCAGCTCGCCGGC
Organism: Candidatus Thalassarchaeaceae archaeon; assembly: GCA_963578705.1. Taxonomy (GTDB): domain Archaea; phylum Thermoplasmatota; class Poseidoniia; order MGIII; family CG-Epi1; genus UBA8886. The sequence continues at coordinate 6,772 of CAUZDT010000037.1, read as the reverse complement.
GTCGAAATACGCGCCGAGCGCCCTCGCGACGCGCTCGCCAGCGGGCGAGCGCGGTCCGTCGCTGGCGGCCATCGCGGGCGCGCCAGTGCGTGGGGAGCGGGGGAACTCGAGCCGTGTGACCGCGTCGCCGTCAAGCGTCAGCTCCAGCGGGCCGAGCGGCGAAGCGACCGCGAACTGTTCCATCGCGTGGGGAGATACGGCCGCTTTTTAGCGTTGCTCGACCGGCCGCTTTCAAAAACAAAAATTTTTGAAACAGAGTTAAATACTCGTCTTCTCGGGGGGCGGCATGTCGCAATACCTGGTCTGGTTCCTGCTCTGGCTCTGCGTCTGTCTGATGCCTGTCGGTTACGATCGGGCTAGGTTCGGTGTCACGAAAATCAGATCTGACTTTTCTGACCTTCCCGAATTCTTCCGAAACGCCCGCTTTGTCAGCGTCAGCGGCTTCATCCTTTTTCCGCTCGCCAGTGGCATATTCTGGGCGGTAGCGCTGGTCGGCTGGGCGGTATTCCAGGACTTTACCTTTGCGAACTGGACTGGCTCCATCCTGGGAATCCTGTCGCTCTCAATCGTTTTCCTGGGGGTGGGAACCGTAACTCGCTACATCATGGTCGGGTATATCTGTGGCAGGGGCCCGGACAGCATGGTCTACCCCTCAACAGCGCGCGGCTCCGCGAATCGCAAAGTGCTGAAATACGTCGGGGTCCGCCCGTTCGTCGTAATCGGCATTATCCTCCTGCTCGTCGGCTCCAACATCACCCCACTGAGGGGCAACCTCGAATTCAACCCGCTGTTCAAGGACCTGAACGAGAGCGCCGACAACACCGCTGCGCCCGCAAACTACCTGACCGACCCCAACGAGGTGCGCGTCATTTCCTGGTACCTCGCCACGCAATATCTGGAGCGTTCGTACGGCGATGCTGCCTCCTCGCTGAACACAAATGAATGGGAGATGATGGAATACACCGCACCCACGCTGGTCAACGGCGAATTCGTCTGGGTCAACGCGCCCAAGTTCGAGGCCTGGAAATGGGCCGGGGGCAAACAGGTGCCGTTCTACGTGACAGTCACCAACGACCCTGCCAACATGTCGAGCGAAGGCTTCGATCCGGTCCGGAGTTCGGACGAGGGTTTCGCGGTCCACGTCTCGCAGATTAGCTGGGCAAACCGGATTGACCAGATCCTGTTCGATGAATACGCACTGGAACTGGTCAAGGTGCAGGTGCGCTTCGACATCGACGACGAACATAATCCATTCTGGATTGTCTACCTCGGCCAGCGCGGCGTCATCAGGGACGTCGTGACGCTGGAGAAAATTCTGATAATCAACGCTCGCGACATCGATGACCATGTGGTCTACGATGTAGACGACCCGGAAATCCCGGCCTGGCTGGAGGTAGTCTTTCCCGACTACTACGTCGAGGACTGGGCCCGCCTGTGGGGTGAATGGCGCGAGGGCATCCTCTACCACACTTTCACGAAGACACACCTCTCCTATCCGTCCGACTCGGCGCGCTTCATCGTGCTCAATGGGCAGACCTACTGGTATATTCCAATGAACCAGCTCAGCTCGAACGTGCTAGCAGGCTACATCCTGATAGATACCCGCTCCGGAGAAGCGGTGTACCACAACCGCGAGGCGAAGTCGCTCGCCAACCTTTACACTGCCGAGGAACAGGTCTACGCATACCTCGCCAGCGGTGCCGAGGGTTTCAGCCAGCTGCGGATTGACGAGGGCTACCTCTACCCGATTATGACAGATTCCGGCGCCGTGCGGGACGCCTACATCTTTCCGCTCTACAGCGGCTTCTCAATCCAGAAATTCGCGTTGCTTGATGCGGAGGAGTATACGCAAACGCCCGTCCTTGAAAACAGCCTCGAGTCTGCCCTCACGAAATACAAATCCCGCGCCTGGGGCGAGGCGCAGGCGAACCTCAGCTACGACTGGGTCGAGTGGCGGCTCGAGAACGGCTACTGCGAGGAAGAGGAGTGTGTCGTGACCGCCGGTTCCGCAACTTACGTTATCACTGAGGACGACCTTGCGGGTGGCGCCATCAACGACGGCGCCAACGAGTGGCGCGAACTGAAGCTGGCGGTGAGCGAATTCGAGCGAACCGGCAACGCCACCATTTTCGTAACAGTTAATTCAGGCCTAGTGAACGACGTGGATTACGAAGGCTCCGACTTGGTGGAAAGGGAACCGTAGTTTCGTAGCTCCGTCTCCGGGCGGCTACTAATAGCGGAGCCGTTTCTCCGGCGGTGTCCACGCATGCTCTTCCGTTTTAGCCTCTACGGCTTCCTCAAGAACCAGCGCTACTTCGAGCCGTTCCTGTTCCTCGCCTTCCTTGAGAAAGGGCTCGACTTCACTGAAATCGGGCTGCTGATTGCCGTGCGGGAACTCACCACGAGCCTGCTCGAAATCCCCTCCGGCGCGGTCGCCGACATCTACGGCCGGCGGCTCTCGATGATTTTCTCCTTCGTCGCCTATATCGTCGCGTTCGCCGCCTTTGGCTTCGCGACCGAGCCGGGGTTGCTCTACCTCGGGATGGTGCTTTACGGCGTTGGCGAAGCGTTCCGCAGCGGCACCCACAAGGCGATGATATTCGCCTGGCTGCGCAGTGCGGGTCGCGAAGGCGAGCGGGTGCGGGTCTACGGCTACACGCGCTCGTGGAGCAAGTATGGCTCGGCGGTCTCGGTGCTAATCGCCGCGGGCATTGTGCTCTTCTCGGACAGCTACGAGTGGATTTTTCTGGCGGCCATCATTCCCTACGCTATCAACGTCGTCAATTTCATGGGCTACCCGGCCACCCTCGACGAAACGGGCGGTCGCCCGGCGTCGCTAGCGGAAGTGATGCGCCACGCCGGCCGCACGCTTTCCGAGTCGGTGCGGCGGCCGCGTCTGCGCCGGCTATTCCTCGAGTCGATGGGCTTCGACGGCGTCTTCGCCGCGACGCGGGACTACCTGCAGCCGGTGCTGGCGGCGCTGGCGCTCTCGCTCACGGCGACCGCGCTCGTTGCCGGAGACTGGTCCGCAACGCAACGCACTGCGCTGCTCGTTGGCGCGGTCTACTTTGTGCTGCACCTGCTCAGCGGCGCCGCGAGCCGCCGCTCACACCGCGTCAGCGCCGCCGCCGGGGGCGAAGAGCGCGCCACGCGCTGGCTCTGGGGCGGGGCTGCTGCGGCCTTCGGCGGGCTGGCGCTGGCGGGCTGGACCGGCGCGCTCACCGGCAGCGTGCTGGCGTTCGTCGCGCTGCACGTGCTGCACAATGTCTGGCGGCCGCTGCTGGTCAGCCGCTTCGACGCGCAGGGGGGCGCGGTGCAGGGCGCCTCACTGCTCTCCATCGAGAGCCAGGCGCGGCGCGGCGCCACGATGGTCGTGGCACCGCTGCTCGGCTACGCTGTCGACGCGGCGGTCGTGGCTGGCAGCGTCAGCCCGTGGTGGCCGGCGGGCGTGCTGGGGCTGGCCTGCTCGCTGCTGTTCCTCGCGCGGGGCGGCCGGCCGGACGCCGGGAACGGGTAGTCCCACACGGCGATTTCCCGATGACGTGGGTGGTAACCGGGACCGGCGACCGCAGGCTTATATCGCTTTTGAATCTCGCGGGGGGATGGTTGCGCGACCGCTGCTGGTTGGAGGCGCCCTGCTACTGGTGCTGGGGCTGCTGGGTGAGTTCCTGATTTTCCCTGGGATGCTCGCGTCGGACGGCGGGGAGTTCGTGGCGCAAATCAGCAGCTCGGGTGACATCGAGACCTTCAACGACTACGACGTGGGCGACAGTGTCACCATCGTCGACACGATCGCCCGCATCCAGCTTGACGAAGGGCAGACCCGCGTCTGGCTCGCGAGTATCGGCGCTGCGGATACCGACATCGCGTTCCGTTTCAACGGCGATTTGCTCGCCGACTTCGGGCCCGACGACAAGATCGTGATTATCTTCGAGGTCGCCCAGCTCGGCTCGGGCGAGACGCCTGCCGGCTACGAGACCAGCGCCGAGGCGCTGCCGGCCGACGCGATTGCGCCGCGCTACTCGTCGACGACCGAGCTGGCGTTCGCGGGACTCGTGGCGCTCGGTCTCGGGTTCGTCGCCTTCGGCGGCTTCAATTCTTGGCGCGGTGGCGGCGCCCCGGAAGATGACTGGGACGCGCCCGTTGCGCCCGCGGCTGTGCCCATGGCTGCACCGCCCGCGATGACACCTGCCGCTCCGGCGATGGCTGCCGCAGCCGTGACTGCGGCAGCCCCGGTCGCGCAGCCGGTTACTATCCAGTGCCCCGCCTGCCAGGCCGGGCTCCAGATTAACGACCCGACGCGTCCGCTGAACATCACCTGTCCAGCGTGCCAGGCGGGGATGGTAGTGAGATAATGTACGAACGAAAACCCTTCGCAGCAATCATGGTCACGATGCTGTTCCTCACCGGTTGCCTCGGCACCGGCGGCGGCATAGGTTCCAACCAGAACCCGCAGTCGGTCGTCACGCTTACGGGCGGCACGAATATCGTCAATGTCGGTGACACGATTCAATTTGACGGCTCATATTCATTTGATGAGGATGGTGAAATCCGTTATTGGAACTGGAATTTTGGTGACGGTGAGACCGGAAGTGGTCAGATGGTGACACATAAGTACTTCCAATCCGGAGAATATACAATAGCTTTGGCAGTCACTGACGACAAAGGTGCAGTGGGTAACAATAACCACCATCTCGCTTACATTACAGTCCTTCCGCTTGAGACCAGCGCTTCCGACTCGTCACCGCCGTCAGCGATTATTTCCGTCTCGGCTTCTGTCGTAGAGACGGGTAGTGAGGTCCTTTTCTCTGGAGCTGCATCTTGGGCATGGTCTTGCGAAACCGACGGTGAGACCGGAAAAACGGATTGTGTCACATCCAATGACCTGATTACCGGTTGGCAGTGGGATTTTGGCGATGGAGAGTCAGGTGTTGGAGCCGACACTAGTCATACTTTTGGTGGTGGTGGCGGTTTGACAGGCGATAGTACGACAGGTAATTATCCAGTTACATTGACGGTTTCGGCCGAAAACGGCCTCACAGCCACTACTGTTTACACAATAAGAGTTATTCGTGATGAACCAGCCTCGAGAGAGGTGAAGAATCCCGACACGTTTACGACGGTCTCAATCGGTGACCCGCAGGAATTGGACCCGGCGCACGCCTACGACACCGCCTCGGGGGCGGTCATCATGAACGCCTATGAGACGCTAATCTGGTACGAGCGCGAGCGGACCGACAAGCTGAAGCCGATGCTGGCGACCGTGGTCCCGACGCAGGCCAACGGCGGTATATCGCCTGATGGACTCACCTACACTTTCAATATTCGCCAGAACGTAAAATTCCACGACGGCTCAACGCTGACGGCCGACGACGTCGTCTTCTCGATAAAGCGGCTGTTGGTGATGAACCTCCCCGACGGCCCGGCCTGGATGTACGCCGAAATCCTGAACGAGAGCGGCGTCCAGAAGATTGACCAGTATACGGTCCAGTTCACGCTGACCGAATCGGCACCGCGCTTCCTCTCGATTATGGCCTACAACGCCGCCGCCATCCTCTCGCAGAACTGGGTTGCCTCCCGGGGCTGCGGTGCCCCAATCGAGGGAGTCCCGTGCGAAAACATCGAGCGCGATACCATGGGCACCGGACCATACAAGTTCGTCAAGTGGGTTCCCGACCAGTATGTGCTGATGGAATACCACCCCGACTACTGGGGCGGCTGGTCGACCGCCGAGCGCAAGGCACAGGGCTACCCGGACGGTTTCATCAAGACAGTCTACATGAAGAAGAACAACGACAAGGATTCGCGCATCCTGGAGCTGCTCGCGGGCGACGCCGACTTTGCGTACGTCCCGATTGCCGACCGCGACAAGATTGACGGCAAGGATGGCATCCGCATCTTGGAAGGTCAGGGCAGCTTCAGCATGGGTTTCATCGGTTTTAATCAGGACATCCAGAACTGGGCGGAGACCGCCCCCTCGTCCGAATTCTTCGCCGACATCAACGTTCGCAAGGCGTTCTGCTACTCGTTCCCCTACCAGCAGTTCATCACCGATGAGCTGGACGACCACGCGCTCAAGCCGAAGGGACCAATCCCGGCCGGGATGCTTGGCTACAATGAATACGGCCCGGAATACGAGCTCGACCTCGAGCAGGCTGAATACTATTTCAAGGAAGCTGGCGTCTGGGACACCGGCTTCACGCTGACAGTCTACTACAACTCGGGCAACACCGCGCGTGAGAACGGGCTGCTGATGCTCGAGAACAACATCGAGTCGCTCAACGCCAAGTTCGACCTGGTGGTGCAGGGACTCGAGTGGCCCGACTACCTCGACAAGTTCATCCAGTCCGAGATGCCGCTATTCTTCCTCGGCTGGGCGCCCGACTACGCCGACCCGCACGACTACGTCCAGCCGTTCCTGCACAGCAACGGCCACTTCCCGTACTACCTCTCCTACCAGAACGATGAGCTGGACCAGCTCATCATGGACGCCGCGCGCGAGACTGATGACGCAACGCGCATCCAGCTCTACGCCGACATTATCGACCTGGAGCACGATGAGGCAATTTACATCTGGACCCATCAGAGCATCACCTTCCACGTCGAGCGCGACTGGGTGCAAGGGTGGTACTACAATCCGATGTATGGCGGCACCTACTACTACTCGCTGAGCAAGGGCTGAGCGGTTTTTAGCGGCGGCTGCCTGCCGCTGCCGTGAAGCTGTGGCAATACGTGCTGCGGAGGCTGGCTTTCACCATCCCGGTGATGCTGG
>CAUZDT010000036.1:0-11950 GCA_963578705.1 Candidatus Thalassarchaeaceae archaeon | reverse complement strand
GTCGATGGCTGGTATTCAAACCCGATGTACGGCGGCACCTACTACTACTCGCTGAGCAAGGGCTGAGCGGTTTTTAGCGGCGGCTGCCTGCCGCTGCCGTGAAGCTGTGGCAATACGTGCTGCGGAGGCTGGCTTTCACCATCCCGGTGATGCTGGGGGTGACGCTCATCACCTTCTCGCTCTCGAACCTGATGGGCGACCCGGTCGCGCCCTACGTCACCGAGAAATCGACCCCCGAGCAGATTGAGGAGCTGCGCAAGCTGCACAACCTCGACAAGTCGTTACCGGTCCGCTACTTCACCTACATCAACAACCTGCTCCACGGCGAATGGGGCTACTCGCAGACCATCAACCAGCCGGTGTCGGATGCCATCGTGATGAAATTTGCTGCGACTCTCGAACTTTCGTTGTTAGCATTCGCCGTCGCGGTGCTGACAGCCTTGCCGCTCGGCATTTTCTCCAGCGTCAAGCATAATCGCTGGGAGGACCACTGGATTCGACTCTTCGCGCTCTTCGGCTCGGCGGTGCCTATTTTCTGGTTCGCACTGATACTGAAATATTTCCTCGCCTTCCAGTGGGGCGACGCGACGCAGCTGCCACTGGGCTACCGCTACGACGCCATCCTGTGGGATCTGGAGGACCCGATTGAGCAACGCACCGGGCTGCTGCTGGTCGACGCGTTGCTGGCGGGCTCATGGATTCATTTCAAGGACGCGCTGATGCATATGCTGCTGCCGGCAACAACGCTGGCGTATGCCTCCATGGCGACCACCATCCGGCTGATGCGCGGGAGCATGCTCGACGTGCTGGAGCAGGATTACGTGCGCACCGCGCGCGCCAAAGGGCTGCCCGAGCACAAGGTGGTCGTCAACCACGCTGCGCGCAACGCCATGATTCCGACCGTGACTCTGCTCGGCCTCGCGTTCGGTGGGCTGCTCAACGGCTCGGTGCTGACCGAGACGGTCTGGCAATGGCCCGGGCTGGGGTTATGGGCCATCACGGCGATGCGCAACCTCGACACCGCGGCCATCCTGGGCTACACGCTCTTCGCCGGGATGCTCTACGTGCTGGCGAACCTCGTCGTCGACGTTGCGTATGCCTGGCTTGACCCACGCGTCGAGCTGAGCGGCGACGTCGGGCTCGCCGAGTGGGTCATCGCCGGGATGGCCATCCTGCTGGTCGGGGTCACATGGATAAGCGTAGACCTCGGCCTCGGTTTGGGCAAGCTGCTGCTCTACGCGCTGCTGCTCGGTGCGCTGGCGGGGCTGGGCTGGCGGCTGCGGCGTGACCGCGCAGACTTCCTGGTGCAGTTGCGGGAATACCTGTGGGTGCCACTACTGGCGGGAGGGACCGTGCTGGCGGTCGTCGGAATTTTCCGGGGCTACGCGACCGGGATGGTGCTGCTTTTCGTGCTGTTCCTGCTGGTGCGGCTGGCGCTCAACTGGAGGGATTTCGTCGCCGAAATCCCGCCACGGCGGGCCGAGCTGTGGCGCATGGCGCACCAGCTGCGGCGCAACCCGCTGGCGCTGCTGGGGCTCTTCATCGCGCTCGCCATCCTGCTGGTCGCGCTCATGGCGCCATTCCTGGCTCCGCTCGAGCCGGGGCAGCGCGACGCCGATCGCATGGTCGAGCACTTCGAGTTCAACCACGACCTGCAGCCGCCCTGCTACTGGTCCTGCACTGGCGAGCGGGGTGAAGCCGACGGCTACATCCTCGGCTCGACCAGCAAGGGCTACGACATCTGGTACGGCATCATCTGGGGCAGCCGCACCTCGCTCGACGTGGCGCTGAAGGTGGTCATCAGCGGCACCTTCATCGCCGTCGTGCTGGGAGTAATTTCGGGCTACTACGGCGGACGCGTCGACGAAATCATGATGCGCATCACCGACGTCTTCCTTGCGATTCCGGGGCTGATACTGGCGCTGGCGATTGTGGCAGTGACGAATAATCCCTCGATTGAATACTTGATGTATGCGCTGATAATCGTCTGGTGGCCTGGTTTCACGCGCATCGTGCGGGCGCAGGCGCTCACCGTCCGCAACCTGCCATACGTCGAGGCGGCGCGCGCCGCCGGCGCGAGCGACTTCCGCATCATCTTCCGGCACGTACTGCCTAACTGCCTGACGCCGGTGGTCATCGCCGCGACGATGGACATGGGGTCAATCGTGCTGGTGCTGGCGGGGCTGGGCTACCTCGGCTTCGGCGGCGGCCCCGACCTGGCCGAGTGGGGCAAGCTTGTCGGCTACGGACAGGAGCACCTGCTGGCGGGTGACTGGTGGGCGTTCTTCTTCCCGGGACTGGCGATTGCACTCTGGGCGCTGGCGTTCTACCTGCTTGGTGACGGACTGCGGGACATCCTTGACCCGCGGCAGAGGGAATGATGCTACGCGTCGAGAACCTCGTCACTCGCTTCCACACCTACGACGGCGTGGTGCGCGCGCTCGAGGGCGTCAGCTTCGAGGTGCGCGAAGGCGAAATCTTCGGGCTGGTCGGCGAGACCGGCTGCGGCAAGTCGGTCACCACCTATTCGACGCTGCGACTGCTCCCCTCGACCGGCCGGGTCCACTCCGGCCGCATCACCCTCGCCGGCGAGTCGCTGCTCGACGCGAGCGAATCGCGGATGCGCGAAGTGCGCGGCGGCGAAATCGCGATGATATTCCAGGACCCGCTCTCGGCGCTCAACCCGGTGATGCGCATCGGCGACCAGATTGCCGAGTCGGTCTGGCTGCACGATGACCTGCCCGACGCGGAGGCGGTCGCCGCGCGCGTCGAGGAAGTGCTGGGAGAGGTGCGGATGCCCGACCCCGCCGGCGCCGCGCGCGCATTCCCGCACGAGCTTTCGGGCGGGATGCAGCAGCGGGTGATGATTGCGATGGCGCTCGCGGGGCGGCCGAAGATGCTGATTGCCGATGAGCCGACGACGGCGCTGGACGTCACCATCCAGAGCCAGGTCCTGCAACTGCTGCGGCAGCTGAAGCAGGAAGTGGGGCTGACGGTGCTGCTCATCACGCACGACCTTGGTGTCGTCGCCGAACTGTGCGACCGCGTTGCTGTGATGTATGCCGGCACGATTGTCGAGACCGCCCCCGTAGCCGAGCTTTTTGGCAATCCGCGCCACCCCTACACGCAGGGCTTGCTAGCGGCGTTGCCGGGCGCCAGTGACACACTGGCGCCGATACCGGGACGTGTGCCGGACTTGCTTAATCCGCCGTCCGGCTGCCGCTTCCACCCGCGCTGCCCGCTGGCGGTCGACCGCTGCCGGGCGGAGGCGCCGGAGCTGCGCGGCGACGCGCGACAGGTGGCGTGCCATGAGGTGGAGCCATGATACTGCGCACGCACGGGCTGGCGAAGCATTTTCCCATCCGGGATTTCCTCGGCCGTGTCGAAGGACAGGTCCGCGCGCTCGACGGCGTTACGCTGACGCTGCCCAAAGGTAAGACGCTCGGCATAGTCGGCGAGAGCGGCTGCGGCAAGACCACGCTGGCGCGGACGCTGCTGGGGCTCGAGGCGCCGACCGCCGGCTCGGTCGAACTGGGACCGGCGCTGGCGGATGGCCTAGCGGGGGACCGGCTGGAGGAGCTGCGGCTGAGCGACTTGCGGCGGCTGCGCCGGCGTATCGGCGTCGTGTTCCAGGACCCGCTGGGGGCGCTGAACCCGCGCATGCTGGTCAAGGACCTCGTCACCGAGCCACTGGTAATCCACGGCCAGACGCGGGGGCTGCGCGACCGCGCGCGCGAGCTGCTCGAGTTGGTCGGCCTCAACCCCGACCACCTCTACCGCTTCCCGCACCAGTTCTCCGGCGGGCAGCGGCAGCGCATCGTGATTGCGCGCGCGCTGGCGCTGGAGCCGCGGCTGCTGGTGCTCGACGAGCCGACCAGCGCGCTTGACGTCAGCGTGCAGGCGCAAATCCTCAACCTGCTCCAGCAGCTGCAACGCCGCCTCGGCCTCAGCTTCCTCTTCATCTCGCACGACCTCGCTGTCGTGAAGCACATGTGTGATCGCGTCGCTGTGATGTATCTCGGCCGAGTCGTCGAGGAGGCGGACGCCGCGCAGCTCTTCGCCAATCCACGCCATCCCTACTCGCAGGCGCTGGTCAGCGCTACCCCCGAGCTGGACCCCGCAAGGCGACAGGCGCGTATCGTGCTCGAGGGCGACGTCCCTTCGCCCGCCGCACCCCCCAGCGGCTGCCACTTCCACCCGCGCTGCCCCATCGCGGTCGATAATTGTGCGGTGGAATACCCCGAGCTGCGCGAGGGTGATGGGTGCGCGGTTGCGTGTCATCTGGTTTAGCGGAGCCCCTAAAAACCGCCCCAAATACCGGCCCACGTGGGCCGGTAGATCAGCCTGGAAGATCGCCTGCTTTGCAAGCAGGAGGCCCCGGGTTCAAATCCCGGCCGGTCCACCACGCCTTTAATCCCGGAGTGGCTGCACCAGTATGACCGACGCGAAAACGGTTCTGGTCACCGGCGCCTCCTCCGGCATTGGCAAGGGCATCGCGCTGCGTTTTGGTCGTGAAGGGTGGCGTGTCGCGCTGGTGGCGCGGCGGGAGGCGAAGCTGCGGGAAGTGGCGGCTGCCATCTCCGACGCGGGTGCTGAGCCGCACGTTATCGTCGCCGACCTGACACAGGAGGGTGAGCCGGACCGCATCGTTGCCGCCGCGATCGAGGCGCTGGGTGGCATCGACGTGCTGGTGAACAACGCCGGGATGGGAATTTTCGAGAGCGCGGAGGAGATATCGGACGCGGCTTACGAGGCGCAGTTCCGGCTCAACGTCTGGGCCTGCATGGCCATGGTGCGCGCAATCGTGCTGCATTTCCGCGAGCGTGGTGGCGGGCAGCTGGTGAACATCGGCTCGGTCGTCGGGTACATTGGCTACCCGAAAGCTGCTATCTACACTTCGACCAAGTGGGCGCTGCGCGGGCTCAACGAGACCTGGCGTGAAGAGCTCTATCCCGACGGCATCAAGTGTGCCTACGTCGCGCCGGGCTACGTCATCACGGGCTTCAACGACCGCGACGAGTACGGCACCGCCGAAGAACGCGAATGGGCTCTGTTCCCGGAGGACGTGGCGCACGCAGTCTGGTGCATCGCCACGCAGGGGCCGCACAGCGACATCAAGGAGATCATCATCCAGGTGCAGGACCGTAGCTGATGGGCCAACGGCGCGTGCGGCTGCGCATTCGCGGACGCATGCAGGGCGTTTTCTACCGTGATTCGACCCGGCGTGAGGCGCGGCGCCTCGGCCTGCGCGGCTGGGTGCACAACCGCAGCGACGGCTCGGTCGAGGCGGTTGCCCAGGGTCCCCCGGAGCAGGTCGCGGCGCTGATTGATTGGTGCCATGAGGGCCCCGCGCTGGCACGGGTGGTGGAAGTCGGTGTCACGGAGGAGCCCGGGGATGCCGACGAGCCGGAATTCGAGGTACGCCGCTGAAGCTTTATTCCTCGAACATTAGTATATAAATTAGGGCCAGCGCCGCCACGCCACCCACGCCGCGGCGCCGTTAGTCAGCACGGCGGCTGCCAGTCCGAGCGTCAATGCCATCCGCTGCGCCTCGTTTAGCGGCAGTTTCCCGCGCGTCTGTCCCGGTGGCGGCTGTGGTGGCTGGTGCTGCTGCGCCAGCGGCTGCTCACCGTCAGGGCCTTGCAGGTGCTCTAGGTCGCCGGTGCTCTGCAGGAACAGCGCGAAGTCGTTCTCCGGATGCTGGTCGGCGCGGAACTGCGCGAACAGGCTGATGCGTTCGCCCGGCTCGAGCGCGACCGGATGCTGGCCGAAAACCAGCATGACCGTAGCGTTGCGCTCGTTTGGGTCGCACAGTAGTGCCGCGCCGGAGCCGCGCATCTCGACCACCTCGGCACCCCCGACGTGGACGCGCCGGTCAAGGAATTGCTGCGGTGTCTCAGTCAGTTGGAAGATGGTAACGTCGGTTGCCGGCGGCTGCGGCTGGCCAGTGCGATTCCAACGCTGCTGCAGGTCGCTTTCGGCGTCGGCGAATGCGACCGCGCCCGACGCGATGATGAGCGCTGCAATGGCCAGCGCCAGCCACTTACCCCGCTCCAGCGAACCGGAAATCTGCGCCAGCCCGGCCGCTGCCAGGATTCCGGCGGCCGGCGCTAGCGGCAGGTAGTAGCGGATGTCGGTGAAAGTATTAGCGAGCACCCAGCCCTGTGTCAGGTAGATGGCGCTGATTGAGCCTAGCCACCATCCCAGCGCGACGCCGGCGGCCGGCTGGCGCCGCAGTGCCCATGCGCCGGGGAGCGCACAGAGCAGCGCGGGAAAGAATACGGCGACGAACTTGGCGACCTGCGGCAGGTTTTCGCGCTCCTGCTCGCCCAGATTGATGTAGCCGTCCCACATTGATACCGACGCCTCGTGTGTCTCGACGGTCAGGTTGTCGCCGTCGCTCGAGACCTCGAGCTGGTTGCGCGATTGGTAGCCGGAGTTGAACGACCCGCCGAAGTAGTGCGCATTGTAGGCAGCGAGCGGGATGCCGACCAGCAGCAGCCCCACCGTCAGCGCCCCGGCCTGCAACAGCGGGCCGCGCACCGCCGGCCACGCCAGCGCCGTCCGCAGCCGCTGCGCGAGTTCACGCGTCCGGCCAGGGGGTAGGTTGAGCCAGCCGATGTAGAGATACGGCGCGCCAGCCATCACCACCGTCGTGTAGCGCATCGTCACCCCCATTCCGAACAGCACCCCGCCGCCAAGCGCTAGGAGCAGCACCGCCCGGCTGGCGCCCTCCCGGAGGCCGCGGTGCGCCGCCTCGACGACCAGCCAGAGTCCCGGGAGCGCAAAGGATACGGCGGCCAGGTCACCCATCCACTGGCCGAACCACAGGAGCAGGACGGTGGCGTTAGCGAGTGTGAAGGCGGTCGCCAGCCACGCCACGCGCCAGCCAAACCAGCGCCGCGCCAGCCCGTACGTTGCTGCGCATGCCATCAGTGCCATCAGGGTGCCAAACAGTCCCTCGGCACCAATCAGGATAAGCGGCATCAGCGCCGCGCTGGGACCGGGTGGCCAGTGGTTGACATAGTGGTATTCGCCCTCGACCTCGGCGATGCCGGACGCCAGTGGCGGGTCATAGCCATCAATAACCCAGTGCGTTTCCAGCTGGTATTCTCCCAGCTCCAGCTCGCGCACCATGACCAGCGTGCCGCTGGCTGCAGTCACGCCAAGGTGTTCCGACGGGGCATCTGCTTCACGGCTAGCCAGTTCGACGCTGGCACCGCTCACGGGAATACCCAGGATGTCCTGTAGTGTGATGGTCAGCCGTACCTGCTCGATTACCGCCGCCGTGACCCGCCCCTGCACATCGGTCTGCCCCAGCTCACGGTCATCCAGCACCAGGGTCGCTCCGCTAACCGCCGTACCTTCCCGCTCGACCTGCAGGGTGCCGCGCTTTGCTCCCAGGTCACCCAGTTCTAGCCGTCCTTGCGTGTCGGTCTCCCCGCGCACCTGCCCGCTGAAGCGCACCGTGAGCCCCTCGCGGTCGCCCGGCAGCTGCACCTCGAGCAGCCCGCCGAGGCTGTGGTCGGTCAGGAACTCGATGCTCGTCAGCGACGCGATACCGTAGCGCGCCGCGTTGCCGAGCGGCACCTCGAGCAGTGTGCGGTAGACCACGCTCTGGCCGTCGCGCGACGCGCGCACCTGCAGCGGCGGGTTGCCGGCTGGGAGCTCGCGCAGCTCCGCAGCGCCCTGCGCGTCGGTCTTCGCTTCGAGCGCGCCTTGCGGGCGCGGGATGCTGACGCTGGCGTTGGCCGCCGGCGCGCCGTCGTTGAACGCCACGCTGACGCGCAGGTCGTCGGCGCGTCCGTCGGGGTCCAGCGCCACTATTTTCCACGCCACCTGCAGCGGTGGCAGTCCACTCTCGATGGTCAGCACCTCTTCGTCTTGGTAGTCGCCGTTAGCCAGCTGCAGCGGCAGCGACCAGTGTCCATCAAGGTATAATTCGGCCCAGGGATAGTAGCCCTCCTCGTCCTTCAGGTGCCCCGCCGAAGTCAGGTCGTGCGGCTGCGCGAGCATCCAGCCCGACAGGAGCAGGAACGCCAGTAGTAACAGCGCCAGCGCCGGCCGTTCGCGGTCCAGCTTGCCAATTGCCATGCGGAGTTCCACCGAGTCGGAGCCGCCGTGCGATATTTAGGAGTCGTGCAGCCTTGCCGGGCGCGGAGTGGTAATAACCGCCACCGCTCGCCGCGCGTGGCCACGCCGGAAATGCAGCCGCTCGACTTCCGCGAACTGCCGCTGGAGGAGATGCAGGCGCGCGTCAGTGATTTCGTCGCCGACCTGCGCCGCCGCCGCACTGTGCGCCACTTCACGGACCGGGCGGTGCCGCGCACACTCCTTGAGGTGTGCCTGCGTGCGGCCAACTCGGCGCCGAGCGGCGGCAACAGGCAGCCATGGCACTTCGTCATCGTCGGCGACGCCGAAACCAAGTCACGCATCCGCGAGGCGGCCGAGGCGGAGGAATACGAACTCTACCACAGGCGAGCATCCGACGAATGGCTCGAGGCGCTGGCGGTGCTGGGTACGGACGAGCATAAGCCGTTCCTTGAAATCGCACCGTGGCTGATTGTGGTATTTGCCGAGATCTGGGGAGTCAGTCCGGACGGAAGCAAGAAGAAGAATTTCTACGTTCAGGAGTCGGTTGGAATCGCGACCGGGTTCCTGATCGCTGCGCTGCATCGCGCCGGGCTGGCGACATTGACGCATACGCCCAGCCCTATGGGGTTCCTGCGCGACATCCTCGGCCGTGGCGAGAACGAGCGCGCGTTCCTGATTCTCGTGACTGGCTACCCTGCCGATGACGCCGAGGTGCCGGTGCTCGAGAAGAAGAAACTGGATGACGTAACGAGCTTCCGCGAGTGAGCGACGCGGATATCGAGCGGCCGCGCGAGCTCTATGCGTACCACGCCACCAGTTCTTTCGCGTCCGACATCTCGATGTCCTATTTCGGGTACTTTGCGGTGCGACTGGGTGCCTCGTTCGAACTGCTCGCGTGGATGCAGTCGCTCAACAACCTGCTTCCCAACACGCTGCAGCACTTTTGGGGCTGGATATCTGACCGCCGGGCGCACCGGGCCTTCTGGATAATCCTTGGTTCGGCCCTGGGGGGGTTTGCCCTCTGGCTGCTCTCAGAAGCCCAGACTCCCGAGGAGGTACTGGTGCTACTGGTGCTCTATTCCGCCTCTCTCTCGCTCGTACAGCCAACCTGGGCGGCGCTGCAGGGAGACTGGATTCCAGCGGGCAGGCGTGGCAGGGTGCTCAGCCGGTTCCACGTAGTGGGTGGCATGGCTGGCCTGGTTGGCTCGCTCGTAGCGCTCTGGTTCGTGTACAATTCGGGTAACGAGACCGCCGACGGCTTTCGCCCCCTGTTTGTTATGGCTGCGACCGCAACCGCGCTGGGGGGCCTGATACTGGTGCGGGTGCCCTACCGGGACCCCGGGGCCATACCTGATGAACAGCAGACCGAGCAGGCTCGCATCGCACACTCTGACGCGTTCCAGGGTTTCGTGCGGGTCCAGATGGTCTATACCCTGCTGATGTCGCTCATCTGGCCCCTGTTTGCGGTCCTGCTTATTCGTGTCATTGGCGCGACCAATACGCAACTGGTAATTTTCTCGATACTGGGTGCAGCAGCCGAGATGGCGTTCCAGCCGCTGATGGGTCGCCTGGTCGACCGCGTCGGGCCACTGCAGGTCATGTTCATCAGCCGTATTGGCTTTGCAGCGCTCCCGTTCATCTACGTGCTTTGGCAGGACCTGTGGGTCTACTACGTCCTGCAGGTGGTCATTTTCGGCCCATGTTTCAGTGCGTTCCTGATATCGACCAACACCCTCATCCTGGACTTGGCACCCAGCGGTGAGCGGGCGGGCTACTTCAGCTACTACAACACCCGCATCGGGATTACTACCTTCATCGGCGCACTGGCCGGAGGTTACCTAGCCGGATTCCTCGACGGCTATCTCGGTAGCACGGCGCAGGCAATCTACTGGGTATTCGTGATTTCCGGTACCGGCCGGCTCCTGGCGTCGTTACCCTACCTGCGACTCACGTCACCGCGCCGCTATCCTGCCTCACTGCGACTACTCGACCGGCTGGCCGAGGCTCGCCGGCCATGGCGGCGCTAGCTATCCGTAGAATTTCTGCAGGAGCAGGTGGAAATGGTGCACCCCGGCCTCCCTGGCTGGAGAGTATCTTCCCCGGTCATACGACTGTGACATGACGCCCTTCTGCACCGATTCGACTATTTCCCCGTCTTCCAGTTCAACTCTGTCAAGGTCGCTTCCGGCCCCTTTGCCCCGAAGTTCCTCTTTCCAGATGTATGTCAGGTACTGAATCCTGGTCCTGGCGGGTTCCACCGGTTCGACGACGTTGACCGAGAGCCCCCATGGATAGAAATTGAACATCATATTCGGAAAGAGGAAGAAATAGTAGGCTGCTATGTTCCTGCCCCGGTCCTGATGGCCCTCGGGGAGTTCGAAAGTTGCTTCGCTATCCTTCCCAATCCCGATTTGCAGCACGATATTTTCGACAGTCTCGGTATGGTACTCATCATAATCCAGTTCCCGGTTCAGTTCCTTGTGCACGTGCGGGATATGGAAACCCTCCAGGTAGTTATCGCAGTATAATGCCCAGTTCGCATTGATTTCGTAGCTCCTTGACAATTCTGGCTTGAACCTGAATTCGTCCATTGGCAGCCATTCCATCCTGTCTGCTATGGGTCCCGTCAGTTCAGAAAGTTCACATTTCTTGTCAATGATGACGAATATCATGTTTTCCCAGAAACCAGTCTTGATTTCGGGCAAATTGTCGCCGGGCTCGGGATAATTTTCCACCTCCTCGAACTCAGGCATGAACTTGAGTTTCCCGTCCACGCTGAATTGCCTGCCATGATAGCCACAGACAAGAGTTTTCGTATCGCATGCTTCCTTGCAGACGATATTGCCCCGGTGGGTGCAGACGTTTGAAAGGCACTTGATCCTGCCACGGTCCTTTGTCAGTACGTACGGTTCGTCAAGCATGCCATCCAGGAGAATTCCGGGATGGACGTTGCAGGTTTCCAGGAGGTCGGTATTCCCCACGAATTGCCAGTTCTTGTTGAACATGCTTTTCAGGTTCCTGAAAATCTCTTCGCTGTGGTAGAACTCCGATGGAATTGTCCTGGCGACTCGAATGTCCTCGTCGATATCAAATTTCATGGTCTATTTTCTACGGGACCGGGTCCGGGTGGTGCGCGTACGCCTCACTGGTGTTCGCCCACGGCGTGAGCGCATGCGGCCGAAACCACCCCCGAACCTCCCGCTAAATCTACCCCATCCTATCATTCGCCCGGGCTCGAAGTTGCCGCTGCGGATTTGGGAAAAGACGGCTAGAATAATGATTATAATAATAACCGGCAGGGCGCAAAAAAAGATTGCTATCCCCGAACTTGGCTCATTCACGATGTAATTTTCACCGGGGTCGTCCGGGTTATAGTGGACGGTGACGGTACCGTTGATTGCATACCGTCCTTCAAGCTGTTCTTGGCAGCTGCTCTCTGGCTCGCCGTCGCCAGTAACAAGTTCTGTGTTACTGTAGACACGATTATCAACGGTGAAGTTGTATCTGACTTTAATCTCGCAGTAGAAGGTACATTCGTCATCATCGTAGTAGCCGTCATCATTCTCGTCAGCGCAATCTTCTCCGTCCTCGTAGTAGGTTTCCAAAACCATGCCTTCCACTGTATGCCAGCTGGCGACATCCTCTGAGCCTTGGACGTAAAGGTAGATACCGAGCAACCCGCTGCCAATCAGTAGCAGGACTACTACCACGGCAACGATGATTATGTTCCGGTCGGAGCTGGAATCATCTCCGGAGTCGCCAGAACTGCTTGCGGGCGTGGTGTTCGATGTCGTGCCGCCGAAATATTTCGGGTCGGACATGTAGGAATCATTATCGCTCCCCCTGCGCCATTCCT
>CAUZDT010000035.1:0-12528 GCA_963578705.1 Candidatus Thalassarchaeaceae archaeon | reverse complement strand
CAGTTACCAACGGTGAGTGAGGCTCTCTTCGGTAAATGAGTAACTTCGCCTACGCTGCCACCCGCGCCCGCGCCCGGCGGGCACGGCTGCTGCCGCCCGAAGCGTTCGGCCAGCTGCTGAACATGGAGCTGGAGGAGATTGCGCGCTACATCCAGGACCTGGAATACCGGCGCGAAATCGACCGCTACGGCGCTTCGCTGCGCGGAGCGGACCTGCTCGAGGCGGCGCTGCTCGACAACCGTGCGGCTGAAGTCGGCGAAATCATCGGCTTCTGCACCGGCGAGCTGCGGCAGGGCATCGAGGCGTACGCCGAGATTTACCGCGTGCGCGGTATCAAGGTGCTACTGCGCGGCATCTTCGACGGGCTTGGTGGTGAGGAGCTGCTGCGGCAGGTCTCACCGCTGACCGAGCGCGACCGCGAACTCTACGCGCAGATGGCGACCACCGACTCCGTTGAGGCGGCGGTCGAGCTGCTCGAGGAGACACGCTATTACGACGTGGTGCAGAACGCGCTGGAGCAACGGCAGAGCGACAGCCTGCAGCCCATCGAGGACGCACTTGACCGCGCGTATTACGAGAACCTGGCCAACAGCCTGCCGGCCGGAGGCGCGGCAGGGCGAGTCTACCGCGGCTTCGTCCAGACGCAAATCGATGTCACCAACCTGAAAACCGTGATGCGGCTGAGGCACCGGGGCCTCACCGGACTCGGGGAACTGCTGATTGAGGGCGGCACGCTCGATGAGACGGCGCTCGCCACGACCAGCAGCATGGCCGACATCCTGCCGATTATCGAGGGCACCACATTCCAGGAGGTGCTGCAGCCCGTCCTTGAGGATTTCGAGGATGGCGGGCTGAACCATGCGGTGCAGGCGCTCGAGAACCACGTCGCCACCCAGTCGCGCCGCTACGCCTACCTGCATCCGCTCTCAATCCTGCCGATACTGGATTACCTGTTGCGCAAGGAAAAGGAGGTGCGCAACCTGCGCACCATCGTGCGAGGGCGGGAGTTGGAGCTGTCGCGCGAGAAAATTGAGGAGCTGCTGGTGGTATAATGGAAATCGGAGTTGTAGGCAGGGACATGTTCACGACCGGCTTCCGGCTGGTGGGTGTCCACAAATGGTTCAAGGTGGACGACGAGGCCAGCTCCGAGCAGGCCGTGGCGCAGGCGCTGAAAGACCGGGAAATCGGCGTGCTGGTAATTCATGACACCGAATGGCAGGAACTGGAGGAGAAGACGCAGATGCACTTGAGCAACAGCGTCCACCCGACAGTAATCACGATTGGTGCCGAAGTTGACGATTCTCTCAGGGACCGCATCAGGACCGCAGTTGGAGTAGACTTATGGAAGTAAAAGGAGAAATCTATCGGGTCTCAGGCCCGGTTGTGACGGCCGAGGGGATTGCTCCCCGCATGTACGACGTGGTCCTAGTAGGCCACGAGAAGCTGATGGGCGAAGTCATCGGCCTGGAGGGCGACCGTACGGTCATCCAGGTTTACGAGGATACTTCGGGTATCCAGCCGGGCGAACCGGTCGAGAATACCGGCGCTTCGCTCTCGGTCGAACTGGGGCCGGGGCTGCTGCGCTCCATCTATGATGGTATCCAGCGGCCGTTGCCTGTGCTCCAGGAGAAAATGGGCGACTACATCCAGCGCGGCGTTTCGGCGCCCGGGCTGGACCACGACGCGGAATGGGACTTTGTGCCGACGGCGAAGAAGGGCGACGAAGTTTCCGGCGGCGCCGTTCTCGGCAGGGTGCAGGAGACGAAGACGATTGTCCACAAAATCCTGCTTCCGCCGCTCGTTTCCGGAAAAATAAAGACCTTGAAAAAGGGCAAGTATACGATTGACGACCCCATCGGCAGCCTTGAGGACGGCACCGAGCTGAAGCTGATGCACAAGTGGCCGGTGCGCGTGCCGCGGCCCTTTACGGTTAAGCACCCGCCCGACATCCCGCTCGTGACCGGGACGCGCACCCTGGACGGGCTCTTCCCCCTCGCGAAGGGCGGCACCGCCGCCATCCCGGGCGGTTTCGGGACCGGCAAGACCGTCACGCAGCAGACGCTGGCGAAATGGTCAGACGCGCAGGTCGTGGTCTATGTGGGCTGCGGCGAGCGCGGCAACGAGATGACCGAAGTGCTCACTGAATTCCCGCACCTGAAGGACCCCAAGACCGGCGGCCCGCTGATGGACCGCACGGTGCTGATTGCCAACACGAGCAACATGCCCGTCGCGGCGCGCGAAGCGTCGGTCTACACCGGCATCACGCTGGCGGAATACTACCGCGACCAGGGTTACGACGTCGCGCTGATGGCCGACTCCACGAGCCGCTGGGCGGAAGCGATGCGCGAAATCTCATCACGCCTTGAGGAGATGCCGGGCGAAGAGGGCTACCCCGCCTACCTGGCGGCGCGCCTTTCCGAATTCTACGAGCGCGCTGGACGCGTCGAGACGCTCTCGGGCGAGGACGGTTCGGTCACAGTTATCGGCGCCGTATCACCGGCCGGAGGCGACTTTTCGGAGCCCGTTACGCAGAACACGCTGCGCATCGTCAAGGTGTTCTGGGCGCTAGACTCAAAGCTGGCACAGCGGCGGCATTTCCCCGCCATCAACTGGCTTACCAGCTATTCGCTCTACAACCGCGTGCTGGGAGACTGGTATTCCGAAAACGCCAGCACCAACTGGGGCGAGAATATCGCCACCGCCATGGCGGTGCTGCAGGAAGAAGCGGAACTCCAAGAAATCGTGCAGCTGATTGGGTCCGACGCATTGCCGGAGGACCAGCAGCTGACACTCGAGATTGCGCGACTGCTGCGCGAGTTCTACCTGCAGCAGAACGCGTTCCACGACGTCGACACCTACTGCAAAATCGAGGTCCAGGCGGAGTTCCTGGACGTTATCCTGCACTTCCGCACGCTCGCCGAGAAGGCACTCGCCACCGGCGTTGGTGTGCCGGAGCTGACCAGCATTGGTGTGTTGGAGGAGCTGGGGCGCGCCAAGTTCGAGGAAAATTTCAGCGAATTGCTGCCCAAGCTGCGCAAGCAGATTGAGAAGGAAGTTGCCGAATTAATGGAGGCGGACTGATGCAGAAGGAATACAAAACCATCAAACAAATCAGCGGACCGCTGGTCTTCGTCGAGAAGACCGAGCCGGTCGGCTACGGCGAGCTGGTCCAGATTGCGATGCCTGACGGCACGACCAAGCGTGGGCAGGTGCTCGACACATCGAAGGATATCGTCGTCGTGCAGGTCTTCGAAGGGACTACAGGAATCGACCGCGCCAGCGGCGTCAAATTCCTGGGCGAAACCATCAAGCTCTCGGTCTCAAAGGACATGCTCGGCCGCATCCTTTCCGGTGCGGGCGACCCTATCGATGGCGGGGCGCCGATAATTCCCGACGAGCGGCGCGAAATTATCGGCGCCGCGATTAACCCCTACTCGCGTGACTCGCCGCAGGAGTTCATCCAGACTGGCATCTCGACGATTGACGGGCTGAACACGCTGGTGATGGGACAGAAGCTGCCCATCTTCTCCGGCTCGGGGCTGCCGCACAACGACATCGCGCTGCAGATTGCACGGCAGTCACGCACGCTCGGCAGCGACCGCGAGTTCGCGGTCGTCTTCTGCGCCATGGGCATCACCAACGAGGAAGCGCATTACTTCATGTCCGACTTCGAGCGCACCGGTGCGCTCTCGCGGGCGGTCGTGTTCATGAACCTGGCGAGCGACCCCGCCGTCGAGCGGCTGATTACACCGCGGCTGGCGCTGACCGCCGCCGAATACCTGGCGTTTGACCACGGCTACGACATCCTGGTCATCCTGACCGACATGACCAACTACTGCGAGGCGCTGCGGCAGATTGGCGCCGCGCGCGAGGAAGTGCCGGGGCGGCGTGGCTATCCGGGCTACATGTATACCGACCTAGCGCAGAACTACGAACGCGCCGGGCTCATCAAGGGCAAGCAGGGGTCGGTGACGCAGATTCCCATCCTGACCATGCCGGGCGACGATATCACCCACCCCATCCCCGACCTGACGGGCTACATCACCGAGGGGCAGATTGTGATTTCACGTGACCTACACCGCAAGGGCATCTACCCGCCCATCATTGTGCTGCCATCGCTCTCGCGGCTGATGAACGCCGGCATCGGCGATGGGAAGACGCGCGAGGACCACAAACAGCTGAGTGACCAGCTCTACGCCGCCTACGCCGAAGGGGTCGACCTGCGCGGACTGGTGGCGATTGTCGGAAAGGAGGCACTCTCCGAGCGCGACCAGAAACTGCTCGAGTTCGCCGACGATTTCGAGGAGCGCTTCGTGCGGCAGGCGCGCGACGAGGACCGCAATATCGCCGAAGCCACGCTGGAGACCGGCTGGGACCTGCTGAGCAAGCTACCGGAGTCAGCGCTGACCCGGATTGACCGCAAGACGCTGGAGAAATACCACCCGGCCTACAGGGACAAGTGAGCATCACAGACGTCAAGCCGACGCGGTCCGAACTGATTGCGACCCGCCGGCGCATCAAGCTCTCCATCAGCGGCCACAAACTGCTGAAGATGAAGCGCGACGGCCTGATAATGGAGTTCTTCGAACTGCTCCCGAAAGTGAAGGACATGCGCGCGCAGCTTTCGGAGCTCTACGGCGAGGCGGTCGAGATGCTGGCTGTCGCGATGGCTGCCGACGGCAAGAGCGCGCTGAGCTCGGCCGCCAACTGCGTCCGCACGCCGCCCGAGGTCGTCCTGACGCAGCGCAACATCATGGGCGTTGTCGTCCCAAGCATCGAGGTCTCGCAAATCCAGAAGTCGGTCGAGGAGCGCGGTTACGGGCTCATCGGCACTTCGGTGCGCGTCGATGAGGCTGTGCACGCCTTCGAAATACTGGCCGCGAAAATCCTAGAGGCGGCCGAGCTGGAGACGACGATGAAGAAGCTGCTCGACGAAATCGAATCCACGAAGCGCCGCGTAAACGCACTGGAGTTCAAGGTCATCCCGCAGCTGGAGGAAATCGCCAGTTACATCACCCTACGCCTGGAAGAACTGGAGCGCGAAAACATTTTCCGGCTCAAGCGCATCAAGGGCTGATGGTCCCATCACCCATCGAATGGCTGCAGGCGCAATTCGACGACCCGGACGGCCGCGAGCGGCTCCTGAAATTCATGGCGGTCGTCTCGCAGGGGATGCTGCTGCTGGGGGTCCTGCTGGTGCTCTGGATGCTGCGCGGGAATCTGGACGCGCTGACGGGAAATTAGCCCATGAAATCAGGCCCGACTGCGATTCTGTCGAGACTTGCGGCATGATTTAGCCGAGAGATACTGTCGACTATTACGCGAGTGCGGGCCCGCCGGGATTCGAACCCGGGTCTGAAGCTCCGGAGGCTACGGTGATTCCAGGCTACACTACGGGCCCAGTCAGTCGCTGCCGCTGTCGCCAGCGGCGGAATCGTCGCTGCCGGCCGGGGCGTCGGCGGCAGGCGCGCTGGCTTCTGCGGGAGCGCTGCCAGCGGCGGGGACGGTATGCCCGCAGCGGCCGCACGACTTGCGGTCAGCGTGGTGTGCCATGAAGGTGCCGGGACCGCACTCGGGGCAGTGCTCGCGCTTGCGCTTCAGCTTGCCGTCGCTGACATCATAGAACTCTATCTTGCTCATCTATTTTTCCTCGGCGTCGTCGTTGCCAGCAGTGTCTGCGTCGGCTGCGTTATCGTCGGTAGCTTCCGCATCGGCTTGCGCGTCGCCGTCGTCGGCCGCGGCCTCGTCGGGAGCCTCGGCAGCCTCCGCCGCGGGCTCTTCCGCGGCTGCGGAGCCGGCCGTCAGGCCGTGGCGCGCCAGGATGGGGTGCGTCTCGGTCGCGGTGAGCGAGCCCATGTCGGCGTAGACCTTGGCGTAGCCTATGGTCTCCTGCCGCCCGTAGCGGTTCTTCAGGTGGTCGATGATTACCAGCTCGGTCTTAGCCTTCATCTGCTTGGCGACTTCCTTGCGCACTTCCATGCGCTTGGGAGTGGCGCTGGCGGTGTGGATAATCTGTAGTTCCAGTTCCTGCCGCCCAACAAGCTTGTTATCTATATTCTTTACGATTTGCAGTTCCATGTTCAGTTCTCCTTCATGCGGTCGAGAAATGTCCTTGCGCGCTGGCGCAGTTCGGGGCCGAGGGTCAGGTGCACCAGCCCCTTGCCGGGCTGGCCGTAAAGCACCTGCGAGTCGTCGGGGCAGAGCGCCAGTACCGCCAGCGTCGCCAGATCCTCCTCGCCGTCAACCTCGATGCGGGTGCGCGTGCGCTGTTTCGCGGTCGAAGCGACAGCGCCCCACAGTTCGCGCGTGATGCCGCCGGCGGGGTTGCGCACGCGCAGCACGCGGTCGGCGCAGATGCGCGCCAGCGCCTGCCGCTCGCCGGCAGAGAGTTGCTGGTGGCGGCTGGTCTTGAAATCTACAATGGCGAGATGCGGTTCGCAACCCGATTCCGCCACTGCCAGCGTGGTGCGGTCCCCGACGGTGACGACGCACTGGCTGTCGTGGAGCGACTCGGGCACCGCCTTGAGGACCGGGCCCAGTGGTTGTGAAAGTTCAGCTGACATGGCGGGAAGCATGCGATACATCACCGCACGCGCAGGGCGTAGCGCCCCGGGGTGCGAATTCCCATCTCCTTTGCCAGCGCCGACTTCTCGGGGTCGAGCACCTCGATGAACCCCTGCCACTCGCGCGAAATTTCCGGCTGGCGTTCACCGGTGGGACAGTTGTGGCCGTCCTTCACCTCAAGAATCTGGTGGCATTCCTTGCAGGCGAACATCAGGCGGCCTCCGCCATGACGTGGTCCTCGGCAATCCACTCCAGCTTGCCAAGCCCTGGCTGGCGCATCGTGAGCCCTATCTTGGACTCGCGGGGCGAAACCTCGTTGAGCGAAATCGTCACGATGCGGCTGCGCACACGGTCCTCGAGCCGCAGTTCGCGCTTGGTCTCCTTGCCGACCAGCCGCTGGCCGCCCACGTCGACGTTGATGTGGTCATCCTGAATTTGTGAAACGTGCAGCAGCCCGTCCAGCGGACCGAAGCGCACGAAGGCGCCGTATTCGGTCACTTGGTCAATGAGTCCCTCGATGACCTCCTGTATGCGGATGTCGAAGAGCAGCATCTGGATGCGTACCGGCTGGTAGACCGCGCCGTCACCATGGACCACACGGCTGTCACCGTTCAGCTCGAGGCTAGTAATCAGCACGACCAGTTTCTGGTCGGGGCCCATGCGGCCCTCGAACGCTTGGCGGGCCAGTTCCATGGTCACTTTTTTGAGATTCTCCCCTAGTCGGTCGGGGGGAATGCGGACCATGTCTTCACGGGTGTGGGTGTAATACATTGGGACCTCGCAACGGCAGGGGTATTTAGTTCATACGATAAGCGGCGCAATGACCAGCGCAACGACCGACATCAGCTTGATGAGGATATTCAGCGACGGACCGGAGGTGTCCTTGAACGGGTCGCCAATCGTGTCGCCGATGATGGCGGCGGCGTGCGCGTCGCCGCCCTTCACCTCGCCCGGGATGCGACCCTGCTCAATCGCCTTCTTGGCGTTATCCCAGGCGCCGCCCGCGTTGGCCATGAATAGCGCCATCAGGACGCCGGTAACGGTAGCGCCGGCGAGCAGCCCGCCCAGCGCGGCGGGGCCGAGCAGCATCCCGACCACGACCGGCGCAAGCACCGCCGTGAGGCCGGGTGCGACCATTTCGCGCAGCGCGGCGCGCGTGGAGATTTCGATGCAGCGCGCTGAATCAGGCTTGACGCCCTCACGTCCTTCGAGCAGACCGTCGATCTCGCGGAACTGCCGGCGAATCTCGGTCACCATCTCGCCAGCCGCCTTGCCGACGCTGGTCATGGTCATCGCCGCGATTACGAATGGTAGTGAGCCACCGATGAGTAGCCCAATAACGACGTTGGGCTCAACCAGAGAAAGGTCGCTAGCGCCCAGACCGGCCGCGGTAGCGTAGGCCGCGAAGAGCGCCAACGCGGTCAGCGCGGCGCTGCCAATCGCGAAGCCCTTGCCGATGGCGGCGGTGGTGTTGCCAATCGAGTCAAGGTTGTCAGTAATCGCGCGCACGTCGTCGCCGAGGCCCGCCATCTCTGAGATGCCACCGGCGTTGTCCGCCACCGGGCCGTACGCGTCGACCGTCATCGTCACGCCCACGGTCGCCAGCATGCCCATGGCAGCCATCGCGATGCCGTAGAGCCCGTGAGCCGAGGTGGCGCCATCAACACCCATCATGACCGCGTTGGCAGTATAGATGCCGCCAGCAATGAGCATAATCGGGGCGAAGGTGGACATCATCCCGACCGAGAGGCCGGCGATAGCGTTGGTCGCGGGGCCGGTCTTGGACATCTCGCCAATGTGCGGAATTGCCTTGACCTTAAACCCGAAAACCGGCTCAATACCGGTGTAGTATTCGGTCACGAGCCCTATCAGGATGCCGACAAGGCTGCCGACAGCCACCGCATAGAGCGGATGCAACGGCAGGCCAAGGTAGTCGAGGGCGAAATAACCGCCAGCGAGGAAGAGCCCCGCGCCGATGAAGGTAGTATTGCGTAGTGCAGCGGCGGCGTCGCCGCCCTTGAGGAGCTTGATTGAGAAAACACCGACAATGCTGGCAGCGTAGCCGACCAGCGCCAGCACGATGGGGAGCAGGACGTAGTCCGCACCGAGTTTGTCAGCCGCAGCGGCGGCGATTATCATCGCGGCGATGATGCTGCCAACGAACGATTCGAAGATGTCGGCACCCATCCCGGCGATGTCGCCCACGTTATCGCCGACATTGTCGGCGATAACGCCCGGGTTGCGTGGGTCGTCTTCGGGGATGCCCGCCTCTATCTTGCCGACCAGGTCCGCCCCGACATCGGCTGCCTTGGTGTAAATGCCCCCGCCAACGCGCGCAAAGAGCGCGATGCTAGAAGCTCCCATACCGAAGCCGGCAATGCTGGCGACCGTCTCCAGGTCGTTGCCGAGCCAGATATACATGACCGTGATACCGAACAGCCCCAGCCCGCCCACGGCAAGCCCCATCACGGCGCCGCCGTTGTAGGCCGTCTCGAGCGCGGCCGGCAGACCACCCTCGGCGGCTGCGACCGCGGTGCGGCCGTTAGCGCTGGTCGCCGACTTCATCCCGCTGAAGCCAGCCAGAACGCTCGAAATGGCGCCGAAAACGAAGGCGAAAGCCGTCTGGACCCCTAGCGCCCAGGCCAGCAATCCTGCGACGATCAGTATAAAAACGGCGAGGACGCGATATTCTGCTTTCAGGAAGGCCATCGCGCCATCCTGAATTTCCTGCGTGATACCAGCTACCACCTTGTTTTCAATGCGGATTCCGACTATTTTGCGGTAGAGCAGAAAGGCTATCAGCAGGCCGGTAACGGCGATTCCAAGTGCAATCTGGGCTATCAGCAATGATTCCATTTTTTCACCTTGTTCAACAAACGGGAAGCTGCTCCTGTCGTCACAAAAAGAGGCCTGTTCCCGCCGAAGACTTGCGCCGAAAAACCGGACCTATTTAAGCGTGATGCATCTTCGCTACTGGCGCGCGCGACCGTAGGTGTAACTGCCAATCAGCCCGAAACCGAGCAACACTACCACCACGACGTAAACGCCGATATCTGCCACTACCCCGAACTTGTACCACCAGCCGGCCATGAAGGCAAACGCCAGCGGCACCAGCATCCAGTAGCCCGAGGCGGTCAGCGTTTCTACGGATGGGAGGTTCATATCTTGACCATCACCATGTCCTTGACTGAACGGACCGAGGTAAAGGGAATGCTGAGCAATCCCGAGGAATCCAGCTCGGTCCCCTCTGGAGCGATGCCATCTGAATCAATCAGCAGTTTATCGAGTTCGCCCGAAGTTGATTCAATAATCAGGTTGGCGATGCGCCCCAGCTTCTCGCCGGTAAGCGTCGTAACTTCCTTCCCCTGCAGGTCACTCAGTCTGATTTCCATGGTTCAGATATAGAGGTCGTCCTCGCTGCGCGTGCGGCTGCGCCGTCCGCGTTTCATCAGCTTGCGGCCTAGGTCGTCATAGTATTTGACCATATCCTCGGTCACCGAAGGAGACACTTTATCCAGCGCAGCCAGGAAGTGCTTCTGGGTCACAACCTCCGCCTCGGAGTCCTCCCGCAAGGCGAGGATTGCAGCTTCCCGTACCAGCCCATCCAAGTCTGCACCGGTATAGCCCTCAGTCTCCTTCGCAAAATAGTCCAGTTTCACCTTCTTCAACGGCATATCGGCCGTGTGGATTTCAAGAATCGCCTGACGGGCGGCCAGGTCAGGCGCTTCAACCAGCAGCAGCCGGTCAAAGCGCCCCGGGCGCAGCAGCGCCGGGTCAACGATTTCAGGACGGTTGGTAGCGCCAATAACCACGACGCCCTCCAAGTTCTCGAGCCCGTCCATGCTGGTCAGCAGCTGGTCCACCAGCCGGTCGCTGACGCGGCTGTCACCGCCACCACCGCGCGGCGGCGCCAGCGAGTCCAGCTCATCGAGGAACACGATACAGGGCGCCACCTGCTTTGCCTTGCGGAACACCTCGCGCAGCCGTTTCTCCGACTCGCCGACCCACTTGGACATCACTTCGGGGCCCTTGATGGCAATGAAGTTGGCCTCCGACTCGGTCGCGATCGCTTTGGCCAGCAGCGTCTTGCCGGTACCGGGTGGCCCGTAGAGCAGCACCCCGCGCGGAGGCCTGATTCCCAGCCGCTCGAAGCCGGCCGGATTGGTGAGCGGCCACTCGACCGCTTCTTTCAGTTGCTGCTTTACATCCTTGAGGCCACCGACTTCTTCCCAGGATACTCTCGGCACCTCAATCATTACTTCGCGCAGGGCCGAAGGCTCAACGTCTTTTAGCGCCTCCTTGAAGTCATCATTAGTCACCTTCATCTCCTGAAGCAACTTGGGCGGTAGCGGCTCGTCAAGGTCAATCTCGGGCAGGTAGCGGCGCAGTGCGCTCATGGCGGCCTCGCGTGCCAGCGCCGCGAGGTCGGCCCCGACGTAGCCGTGCAATATTCGCGCAAAATAGTCCAGCTGCTCCCAGGTACCATTCTCGTCTCGCGGAATGGGCATACCTCGCGTGTGGACCTGCAGGATTTCGCGGCGGCCGTCGTAATCAGGGATTCCAATCTCGATTTCGCGGTCAAAGCGGCCGGGCCTGCGTAGCGCCGGGTCAATCGCGTCGGGCCGATTGGTAGCGGCAATCACGATAACCTGTCCGCGCGCCTGCAGCCCGTCCATCAGCGTCAGCAACTGAGCCACAACACGGCGCTCGACCTCGCCCTGCGTCTCCTCGCGCTTGGAAGCGATGGAGTCAAGCTCGTCGATAAATATAATCGAGGGCGAGCTCGCCTCGGCTTCCTCGAATTTCTGCCGCAAATGTGCTTCAGATTCGCCGTAATACTTGTTCATAATTTCCGGCCCCTGGATGCCAATGAAATGCGCACCCGACTCGTTCGCCACCGCTTTCGCCAGCAGTGTCTTGCCGGTTCCCGGGGGGCCGTAGAGCAGCACCCCCTTGGGTGGGTCGATGCCCAGTGTCTCGAACAGTTCGGGGTGCTTCAGTGGCAGTTCAATCATCTCACGGACCCGTCGGAGTTCCTCCTTGAGGCCGCCGATGTCCTCGTACGCTACGCCGGTCGCCCTCAGTTCCTCTTCCTTGACCGGCTCTTCCAGCACCTGGACCTGGGTATCGGCCTGAATCTGGACAATGCCTTTTGGCTGCACGCCGGTCACGGCAAATACCAGCCGTCCGCCCATCAGCGTCAGCCCCGGGACAATCACGGCGTCGCCCTTGGTCAGCGGGCGGCGATTGAGCCCGCGCAGGATAATCTCGTCAATCCCGGGGCCGAACTGCACGCGTCCCGACTGCTGCTCAAGCAGTGGCGCCAAGCTCACCTTCTGCGCTGGTCGCACCTGTGCCTTGCGCACCTCGACCTTGTCACCCAGGTTTACTTTCGCGTTGTTGCGTATCAGCCCGTCAATGCGGACGACGCCCTTGCCTTCATCCTCCGTACGCGCGCGCCATACTATGGCGACCGTTGGTTCGCGACGCCGGCCGTGGATTTCGATGATGTCGCCAATAGAGAGGCCGAGCTCGTTGCGCGTAGGAGTATCAAGCCGGCCGCGGCCATAGCCGACCTCGTCCTGTAGCGCCTCAGCCACCTTCAGCGTAACGCCCTCTGCTCCCATTTCCTCCTGTTACCCCCGGATTGTGTTAAAGCCTTACTGTTCAGCCGATTGCCTGCGGCGATAGTTCCACAGGACGATGCTGATTACCGACACGATTGGCGCCAGCAGGGTCGTGAATTCGGGGATGGCGTTCTGGAGGACCTGAATCTCATCGACGCCCGCATCGGCAGTACCACTGTCAAGACCAATGACGAGATCATTCCAGATGTTGTTGTCATCACCGAGGTCCATCACCACAATAGCCTTGATATCGAGGTTGGTATCACTAAAGGAGGATTCCGTGAATAGTTCGTAGCTGTCACTACCCTTGTTTTCAATCACATAGACCTCTCCTGCG
>CAUZDT010000034.1:0-12924 GCA_963578705.1 Candidatus Thalassarchaeaceae archaeon | reverse complement strand
GGCCGACAGGCCACGCACAACAATATCGCCGCCGCCAAGGCGATAGCCGAAGCGGTGCGCAGCACCCTTGGCCCGAAGGGCATGGACAAGATGATGGTCGACTCGATGGGCGACGTCGTGATTACCAACGACGGCGTCACGATTCTCAAGGAAATTGAGGTCGAGCATCCGGCCGCCAAGATGATTGTCGAGGTCGCCAAGACGCAAGATTCCGAATGTGGCGACGGCACCACCACCGCAGTTATCCTCGCCGGCGAACTACTGAAGAACGCCGAGGAGTTACTCAATAAAGGTGTCCACGCCACCGCCATCGCCAACGGCTACCGCCGTGCCGCGACGGAAGCGGAGGCGACGCTGCAGAAGTATGCGCGCCCCATCCGGCGCAACGAGACTGCCAAGCTCCGGGCGGTTGCCGTCACCGCAATGACCGGCAAGTCCTCCGAGGCGATGGCCGAGTTTCTGGCCGAGATTACCGTGAGTGCTGTCCGGTCGGTTGCCGAGGGCAGCGGCCGCAACACCACAGTCGACCGTGATGACATCAAGATCCAGAAGAAGCAGGGCGCTTCCATCGGCGACACCGAACTGGTGTCTGGCATAATCCTGGACAAGGAGCCGGTGCATACGGGAATGCCACGGCGTATCGAGAAAGCGAAGGTGGCGCTGGTCGATGCGGCGTTCGAAATTCGCAAGACCGAGTTCGACGCCAAAATCCAGATTAACGACCCCTCGCAGGTGCAGGCGTTCCTCGACCAGGAAGAAGATACCATTCGCAAGCTCGTCACGAAAGTTAAGAAGGCGGGCGCGAATGTTGTCGTCTGCCAGAAAGGCATTGATGATCTGGCGCAGCACTTCATGGCCAAGCAGGATATTATGGCCATCCGGCGCGCCAAGAAGTCTGACATGGAAGCGCTGGCGCGCGCGACCGGCGGCAGCATCGTCTCGAGCATTGACTCGATTTCCAAGGACGACCTCGGCGCGGCTGGCCTCGTCGAAACACGCAAGATTGGCAACGACGACATGACCTTCATCACCAACTGCAGCAATCCCAAGTCGGTGTCCATCCTGGTCCGCGGCGGGACCGAGCATGTCATCGATGAAATCGAGCGCAACCTCGAAGACGCCATCGGCGTAGTTTCGCTGGTTGTCGAAGACGGCCGCATGGTGACTGGCGGCGGCGCGACCGAAATCGAGCTGGCGCTGAAGCTGCGCAAGTATGCGCCGCGCGTCGGCGGCCGCGAGCAACTCGCTATCGAAGCGTTCGCGGACGCGATTGAAATCGTTCCACGCACGCTGGCCGAGAATGCCGGGCTGGACGTCATCGACACGCTGATGGCGCTGCGCAAGGCGCACACCCGCAAGGGGCGCAACCCGCACGCGGGGCTCGACGTTTTCAGCGGCTCAGTCGTCAACATGCGCTCGCGCAACGTGATGGAGCCGTTACGTGTCAAGACGCAGGCCATCTCGTCCGCCACCGACGTCGCGAGTATGATTCTGCGCATTGACGACATCATCGCCTCGCGCGCGCCCGCAGAGTCGCCGATGCCGCCCGGCGGCGACATGGGCGGCGGCATGCCGGGAATGTAGGCTCGGTTTCCAGTTCAGTAAGAATAGAACGGGTCGGCCAGTTCCGGGTCGACGCCGAGCGCCTTGATGGCGGTGGCAATGTCTTCCACCGGGTATTTGCCGGATTGCGCGAGTGCGTTCAGGGCTGCGACGGCGATGTGCTCACCGCTCACCTCGAAGAAGTTGCGCAGCTGCTTGCGGGTATCACTGCGGCCGAAGCCGTCGGTGCCGAGTGTGATGTAGGGTCCGGGCACCCACTTGCCGACCATGTCGGGGACGGCACGCATGAAGTCGGTCGCGGCGACAGTTGGCAGTCCACGCTTACCCAGTTGTTGCTGGATGTAGGGCGTTTTTTCTTTCTCGCCGGGGTGTAGCCAGTTCCACCGCTCGCACCTAAGCGCATCGCGCCGCAGTCCGCCGTAGCTCGTTACGGACCAGATTTCGGCGGCGACGCCGAACTGCTCTTCTAGAATTTGGGCGGCGCGTAGCACCTGCTGCATGATTGAGCCGCTGCCGAAAAGCCGCACCTGCGGTTTCTCTGGCTTGCGGAAGCGGTAGATGCCCTGGATGATGCCGCGCTCGGCGCGCGCCGGCTTGGGCGGCATCGGGTGGTTCTCGTTGTAGAGCGTCAAGTAGTATAGCAGATCCTCATCCTCGTCAATCATGCGGCGCAGCCCTTCGCGCACGATGACCGCAATCTCGTACGCAAATGCCGGGTCATACGAAAGGCAACACGGTACCGTGCTGGCGATCAGCAGCGAATGCCCGTCCTGGTGCTGCAGCCCCTCGCCGTTGAGCGTCGTGCGGCCGGCGGTCGCGCCGAGCAGGAATCCCTTGGCGCGCGAGTCTGCCGCGCACCAGATGGCGTCGCCCACACGCTGGAAACCGAACATCGAGTAGAAGATGTAGAACGGAATGGTGTGCTCGCCGAAGCTGGCGTAGGTCGTGCCGGCTGCGGTGAAGGAGCTCATCGCGCCCGCCTCGGAGATGCCCTCTTCGAGAATTTGTCCGTCCTCCGCCTCGACGTACGATAACAATAGCTTGGCATCAACCGGGGTGTAATCCTGCCCCAGCGCGTTGTAAATCTTGAACTCGGTGAAGAGCGCTTCCATTCCGAAGGTGCGCGCCTCGTCCGGCACGATTGGGACAATGCGTTTGCCGAATTCTCCGGCCATCATCAGATTTCGCATCAGCCGCACGAACGCCATTGTGGTCGAGACTTCCTGCACGCCGCTGCCATTGTCGAATTCCCCGTAGGCGTCGCGTTTTGGCAGCGTGATCGTGGTCGCGCTACGGGTGCGGTGGGGAATGCAGCCGCCCAGTGCGTCGCGGTGCGAGAGCAGGTATTGCACCTCCTCGCTGTCGTCTGCCGGCAGGTAGTAGGGGAAATCTTCCAGTTCGTCGTCGGGAATCGGCAGCTCGAGCAGGTTGCGGAAGAACTTCAGGTCCGGCGCCTCGAGCGCCTTTTTCTGGTGGGTGATGTTGCGCGCCTCGAAGCCGCCGCCGAGTGCCCAACCCTTGACGGTCTTGGCAAGGATGGCGGTTGGTGCGCCCTCGTGCGCTGTCGCCGCCGCGTAGGCCGCGTAAACCTTCTGCGTGTCGTGCCCCCCGCGGCGCATGCGCGTTAGTTGGTCATCGGGAATCCCGGCGATGAGATGCTGCAGCTCCGGGCCGAAGAACTGCTCGCGGATGTTGTCGGCTGACTCCACCGCGAGCCGCTGGTAGTCGCCGTCGAGTGTCTCCTCCATCCGCGCCAGCAGCAGCCCGTCGCTGTCGCGTGCCAGCAGCGGGTCCCAGTCGCTGCCCCAGATGACCTTGATGACGTTCCAGCCGGCGCCGAGGAATTTTGCCTCCAGCTCCTGGATAATCTTGCCGTTGCCGCGCACCGGCCCGTCGAGCCGCTGCAGGTTGCAGTTGACGACAAATGTCAGGTTATCGAGATTCTCGCGCGCTGCCAGTGTCAGCGCGTGCAGCGTCTCCGGCTCGTCGCATTCCCCGTCGCCGGGGAAGGCCCAGACGCGCGAGCGGCTGGTGTCGGCAATCCCGCGCGCGTGCAGGTAGCGGTTGAAGCGCGCCTGGTAGATGGCGTTGGTCGGGCCGAGACCCATCGAGACGGTCGGGAACTCCCAGAAATCAGGCATCAGCCGCGGGTGCGGATAGGACGAAAGCCCCGCAGTGAACGCCTCGCGGCGGAAGTGGTCCATCTGCGCCTGTGTCAGCCGCCCTTCGAGGAACGCGCGTGAGTAGATGCCGGGCGAGGCGTGGCCCTGGAAATATACGAGGTCGCCCGCCCCCTGCTCCTTGCCGCGGAAGAAGTGCTGGAAGCCGATTTCGTAGAGGCTCGCCGCCGAGGCGTAGGTCGAGATGTGGCCCCCGATACCGCCATGCCGTTTGTTGGCGCGCGAGACCATCATCGCCGCATTCCAGCGAATGATGCGCCGGATGCGCCGCTCGATGCCTTCGTCGCCAGGGTAGGGCGGCTCGGCGCTGGCGGGGATGGTGTTGATGTAGGGTGTATTGAGCACTTCGGGAATCGCGACGCCCTGCGCCTGCGCGGCTTCGAGCAGCCTGTAGAGCAGGTTGCGTGCGCGGCCGCTGCCTCCTGCCTCGATTACCGCTTCCAGCGACTCAATCCATTCGCGCGTCTCCTGCGGATCGCGGTCGGGCAGCTGCTGCGTGAAGTCCTCCTGCATGTCAGGCTCGGGGCGACATTGGTGGTGTTAAAAGGATTGGTCGTCGAAGAACCGCGCCAGCCGACGCGGCTGGCGCGGCTGCTCCAGCCGCTTGTGCCAGGTGTAGGCGACGAGCAACGGAAACGCAATCGAGACTTCACCCCACACCATGACTTCCTCGATTTTGCGGTCGTTCTTGCCCCACGAAATCGCCTCGCGCAGCGTCGACCCCGAAAGGCCACCGTCGCGCACGTCGGCGACCGAGAGCTGGATGCCGAAGCGGTGCCGGCTCGGCGTATGGCCCAGCATCTCCGCCGCGATGACCGCGTCCTGCGCGTAATTCTTCGGGACGCCGCCACCGACGACCAGTAGCCCGGTATCGCCCGCCCACGCCTTTAGCTCGGCTAGTTCGTGGAAGTCGCGGATGGAGTCGATTCCGACGCTGTTATCGAGCCCGCGCTGCGCCTGATGCATCACCAGCCCAACGCCGACCGAGCAGTCGTTGAGCGCCGGGACGAAGATGGGCACCTCCATTTCGAAGGCGGCCTGCAGCACCGAGTCCTGCACGCCCTCGGTGGAAGCGAGCCAGCGCCCGCACTCCGCAAGGAAGGCGCGGCTCGAGTAGCGTCCCGGCTCCATGCCGTCGGCGATTCGGATGTAGGTGGCGTCCACCTGACGCAGCGCCAGCTCGTCGAGCAGGTGGTCGTAGACCCGGTCCACCAGCAATTCCTGCAATTCGCCGTCGTCCTGGTCTGGCCGACAACGGTAGTGCGAATGCCCCAGCGCTTCGAGCATGTCCTGCTCGAACAGCGCCCCGGTGCAGACCAGCAGGTCGGCCAGCCCGCTGCGGAGGCCGTCAATGACCACCTGCCGCATCCCGGCGCTGAAGAGGCTCCCTGCCAGCGACCAGATAATTCCCAGCTCCGCGTGCGTCTGGCGCTCGAAGAGCCTTGCCGCCTCGCCCAGCTGCCGCCCCTGAAAGCTCCCGGCGCGCATCGCGTCGAGCAGTTGCACCGTGCCGGGATGCTCGGCGACCCGGAATTGCCTGACGGGGTCTCGCAGCAGCGCTTCGCGGCGCGCCTGCTGGGTGGGGGTAAAATCGCCGGCCGGGATTGACGGCGGGGAGATGTGCTCCCGGCTTTCGCCGCCCGCTGCCGCCACGCTCATTCCGCCGGCTGCAGTTCCAGCTTGTAGCCGCCGCGGGGGCGCAGCACGCGCCCGTGGCTGGTGAGGATTCTCTCGATAAGTTCACGGTCGTTGGTCGCCACTATTGCGCCACGCCGGGCCGTCTCGAGCAGCACGTTGTCGACGCCGCCGATGCCGAGGTTGATGACTGTCATTTCCTGGCAGAATTCGGCCGCCGACTTCGCGTCGGGCGTCCCGAGCATCTCCAGCTCCTCAATTACGCAGCTGGCGATGCGGATGTCGGCGTCCGGCACCGCCTCGTTAATCGCCTCGCGGAAGTCCGGGCCGCCCACGAAGGGCCAGAGGAGGATGTTGGTATCGGGGAAGACGAGGGTCATGCTTGCAGGATTCCATAGCCAATCAGGTGCCAGCGCGCGTCGATGCGACGGCTGATGGCAATCCGCTGTCCTTCGGCTGCGCAGACCGGCAGCTTGAGCGAAGCTTCGAGCCATTTTTCGCTAACCTGAATAGGGATGCCGACGGTGGTCGAAGTCCCGACGGTAAGCATCAGCGGCTCCTTGGTGCGCAGTTCCTCGACCTGCTGGCTGCCGCTGGTGCCGACCGCCCGGTCGAGCAGCTGCACATCCATGCGGAGCTTCTCCAGCACCGGCGGAAGCGTCCCGGGGCGCCCGATGAGCGAGCCGAGCATTGAATCAGATTTCGTGATTGCCGGGTCGAGCCCGGTGCCGATGGCGACCAGCCCTCCCGCGGCTACGCGCTTGCGTTCGCTGCTGCCGCTGTGTAGGCTGGTGACGCGGGTTACGATAGGTTCCCAGCCCCGGTTGGTCTTGCGTCCCGGCCGGATTTCAATTTCGTCCCCGACCGCCAGCTCGCCCTGAATGAGCGAGCCGCCAATCACGCCCCCCATCAGTTTTTTCGGCAGTGCGCCGGGGCGGTTGATGTCGAAGGAGCGGGCGATGTTCATCGACAGCTCCGCTTTCGGGTCTCGCTTGGGTGTCGGGAAAAGTTCCTCGAGCACCTCAATCAGCAGGTCAATGTTGCGGTTGTGGTGCGCCGAGACTGGGACTACGGGGGAATCTGCTAGCGAGGTGCCGGCGAGGAATTCCCTGATTTCAGCATAGGATTCCTGCGCGCGCTGCTCGGAGCAGACGTCAATCTTGTTTTGCACAACAACAATATTCTCGAGCCCCATCGTCTCGAGCGCCGCAAGGTGCTCGCGCGTCTGCGGCTGCGGGCACTTCTCGTTAGCGGCGATAAGCAGGATGGCGGCGTCCATGATGGCCGCTCCCGAGAGCATGATGGCCATCAGTGTCTCGTGGCCGGGCGCATCGACGAAGCTGACCGTGCGCAGGTATTCGGCCCCCTTCTCTTTCTGCGAAGTATAGCGGTAGCCGCCGTTCTCCTTTACGCGGTAGAAATCGGCATCAGCGTAGCCCAGCTTGATGGAAATGCCGCGTTTCTGTTCCTCGGAGTGCTGGTCGGTCCAGCGGCCGGTCAGCGCCTGCGTAAGGGTGGTCTTGCCGTGGTCGACGTGGCCGACCATGCCGATGTTGATTTCCGGCTGGGAGGGGGCACCTGCCAAGTCATTCCTCCGCTCCGAGCAATTCCTCGACCGGTTTGGGTCCATACACTATAATCTTCAGGTTCAGCTGCGAAACTTCAGGTCCGAGGTCCTGCCCGCGCACCATCTTGCGCTTGCGCTGTCCGGGTCGCTGCGGCCGGAAGCCGGTGGAGTGGCTGAGCAGCATCCGCTTCCGCCGCCCGCCCGGCAGGCTGGGGCGCATCGGGACGCCCGAGCCGTCGCTACCGCCGGTAATCTGCAGGCGGTAGCCGGGGAGGTTGACGAAGATGCCGTCAATCTCGTCGCCGATGGAACGGCCGATGAGCGCGCTCGAGTCGCTCTCGGAGAGCGCGTGGTTGAACGCCTTGCGCGTTTTGGGGTCTGAAATTATGGTTTTGAACTCCGCCATGCTGCACCTTGAACGGGAGTCGGTGCTCATGAAGGGTCGTATATAAAACGCACGGAGCAGATGGTTAAATATACCGGGGGTGCCTCGAAAGCGCATGGTTACACTGGTTCTCGCGATAGACCGCGACAACGACCTAGGCCGCAAAACTGGTATTCGCAGCCCCGTTATCGGGCGCGAAGCCAACCTCGCCGCAGCGCAGGAACTGGGGCTGGCCGACCCTGAGGAGAGCGACACCAACACTATGCTCGCCGCGGTACGGGTCTACGACCAGCTGCTGAAGGATGACGTCGAGGTCGAGGTGGTGACTATCTGTGGCGACGTCCGCGTCGGCACCCGCTCGGACATGAAGATTGCCAACACGCTCGACCAGGTGATTGCGCAGACGCACGCCACACGTGCGGTGATTGTGAGCGACGGCGCCGAGGACCGCGAACTGGAGCCGATTATCCGCAGCCGGCTGCTGATTGACTCGACGCGACAGGTGGTGGTGCAGCAGTCGCGCCCCATCGAGGACACGCTCTACACCATCATCCATAAGATGGAGGACCCCAAAATCCAGCGCAAGTTCATCCTGCCGCTGGCGCTTGCTGCCTCCGTCTGGGGATTGCTGGCGCTGATGGGGAAGAGCGAGATTGCTGGCGGGGCCATACTGCTGACGCTGGGCGGCTATATGCTCATCAAGGTGGCTGGCTGGGAAAACGAGATTGGCAAGTTCTACCACGAGCTGCTCAGCGGCACCAGCGAGCGAATTTCGCTAACCGCCTACATCATCGCGGCGCTGCTGCTGATTATCGGCATTGCGCGCGGCCTTGACGCAATGCAGGAAGTCTCCAGTCTGGGGATGCTGGCGATGGTGCTCGGCTTCATGTCGCTGGATGGTGTCCTGCCGCTGCTGCTGGCGGGACTGCTGATTGTCGAGCTCGGCCACAGCATCGACAGCTACTTCCAGAACGGAGCTTTCAACTACGCCATCGTGACCTTCTTCTTCACGGTCACCAGCCTCGGCCTAATTGTCGCCGGCTTCGTCGAAATAGTCAATGATATCT
The DNA here is from genome assembly GCA_963578705.1 of Candidatus Thalassarchaeaceae archaeon. Classification (GTDB taxonomy): domain Archaea; phylum Thermoplasmatota; class Poseidoniia; order MGIII; family CG-Epi1; genus UBA8886. The sequence continues at coordinate 4,527 of CAUZDT010000034.1, read as the reverse complement.
TCGTCCGCGGCGACTTCATCTCGACCAAGGTGCAGTATGTCCTCGGTGGCATAATCTGGGCCTTCATCGGTTTCCTGGTTAACGACTCCATTCGCGACCGCCAGGAGCAGTCCCTGCCGGGCGAGGAGTGAAGCCCCACGTCCTGCGCATCGGCCACCGGCCGGAGCGGGACAAGCGCATCTCGACCCACGTCGCGTTGACCGCGCGCGCCTTCGGGGCTGGCGGGCTGACGCTGCACCGCCCCGACTCTCGCGTCGTCGTGACGGTCACCGACGTCGTGCAGCGCTTCGGCGGCGGCTTCGGCATCGCGACCACGACCCGCCCGCGGGCGGTCGCGCGCGACTGGCGCGGTAAGGTAGTGCACCTGACCATGTTCGGCACCCCGCTGGCCGAAGCGGCGCCGCTGCTGCGCCATGAGCGGGAATTGCTGGTAATCGTCGGTGCCGAGCGGGTGCCGCGCTGGACCTTCGAGCTGGCAGATTGGAACGTCGCCGTCGGCAGCCAGCCTCACTCGGAAGTGGCGGCGCTCGCAATCCTGCTTGCAGAGCTCGACTCGCGCTGGGCGCAGCCAGAGCTCGATGGCGACCTGCAAGTTGACCCGAGCGCGCAGCGCCGCCGGCTGGCGCCCATCCCGACCACCGACGAGTGCCTCGCATTGCACGGCGGCGCGGACTCGCCCGCGCCGCTGCTGGCGCACTGCCACGCCGTCGCCGAAATGGCGGCCACGGTGACCGACACGCTGAGCGGCAACGTCGCGCTCGCGAACGCCGGCGCGCTGCTGCACGACATCGGCCGTAACCGCGCCGTCGGCGTCGAGCATTGCGCGTTCGGCGCCGTGATGGCCGCAGAAGCTGGCTTCCACCCCGGCGTGGCGCACATCATCCGCGCCCATGTCGGCGGCGGGATTCCACAACGCGAAGCGCGTGCGCTGGGGCTGCCGCCCGGAGACTACCTGCCGCGCACGCTGGAAGCGCGGGTCGTCGCGGCGTGCGACAACCTGCACGCCGGCAGCCGCCGCCGCCCGCCCGCCGATTGCATAGCGTGGCTACAATCGCAAGGGCTCGAGATGGCAGCACGCCGCGTCACGCGGCTGCATCGCTGGGTCTCGCGCCGGCTGGGGCGCGACCTCGCCGAGTTCTAGTTTTCGGCTGCGTCGGCGCCCGCGTCCGCGGCTGTGACCGCACCGCGCTCGAGCGAGATGTGGATGAAGCTGACGCGGTAGGTGCCCTTGCCTGATGAGCGCGCCGCGTTATCGGTGCCGATTTCGACGTTGGCGACCTTGACATTAGCCTCTTCCAGGAAGCGGTGCCGCACCTGCTCGGAGACGTTGACCGCATTGGAAATGGCCGGCCCCAGCGCACGCAGCTCGACGCGCCGGATGTCCTCGCGGGCGAAGAGCGCGATGATGTCGGGGAAATAGATGAAGGGGTCTTCCTGTCCGATGAAGACCGTCCCGACCCCGTTCTTGATGGTCTTGCGCACGCCGTGCCGCCGTTGGTGCGGCGGGCGTCCGCCCTGCTGCCGGCCGCCGCGCGGCTTGCCGCGACCGCGGTCGTCGCGCCCCGGTTTGCCACCACCACCCTTGCGCGACTTCGCGTCGCGTCGCGAGCCGTTGCCCCGGCTGTGGGTGGACTGGCGTGTTTTCTCGTCGCGACGCGGATTGTCGGCGGCGTCCTTGCGCGGCTTTTCGTTCTTGCCGCCGCCGTCGCCCTGCGCGGGTTTCCCGGATTCGTCGGGCTTGCGCCCGCCTTTCTTTTCTTCGGCCATGGGAGCGCTCGCACGAGCAGGGCCTAAAAAAAGCTAGTCGAACTCCTCGCCGGCCCAGCGATGCTCGATGCGACCGTAGAAAAGCTGTGTTGCCAGCAGCAGCACCAGGCAGGTGAAGCTCAGGGCGACCATCACCACCGGCAGCGCCTGCTCCAGCGCCATGCTCAGGATGGCGAGCAGCACCATCGGCGGGACGCTCACGAGAAAGAAGCGCGCGAAGATGGTCGCGTCGTAGAGCGACGAGTTGGTGCGCAGGCCGGTAATCCAGGCGGTGTAACTGACGATGTAAAGGCCGACCGCCGCCATCACGAAGATGGCTAGTGGCAGCAGCCGCAGCTCCCGGCTCAAGAGTGCAATCAGCCCCATGAATAGCGCCGGAATCCACCACGTCACCGTCCCGAACAGCACCAGCCGCGCGCGGACTAGGTCGGGCACCTGCAGCGGCAACGTGGCGTAGAAGCTGCTGTCGTCCATCGTGTTGAGCCACGAATAGAGCATCGTCCCGAAGAAGCCGACCATCACCCCCCAGAAAATGGTGTTGAACTCGACCTCCAGCGGCAACCCTCGGTCAAGGAACCAGTTGACGAAGACCAGCATCGTCAGCGGCACCGCGAACGAGAAGACCATCTTGATGCCGGTCCGCGACCGTTGCAGGTCGAGCCGCTCCTTCGCCACGACGGCCGGGACGGCCCAGCGGCGACTCCATTCGCTGCTGGCGAGCGTCTCGCGATACTGCTCGCGGTAGCCCTGCACCGGCGGCAGCGCCTGCTCGTGGAACTCGCCTACCAGCAGCGCTGCTGCCAGCGCCGGCAGCAGCGCCAGTCCCCAGCCGAGTGGCAGTGGCGGGCTGCCGTCGAGATACCACGCCAGCTGCGGCAGCCCGTCGCCCACAAGCAGCGCGCCGAGCACCAGTAGCAGCGCCCCCCCGCCGGCGACCGCCACGTAGAGTGAACGGCGGTAGAGGCTGGCGATCAGGAACGCCCCCGCCAGGCCAGCGCAGAACGACGGCAGCAGGCTCACCATCAGCCGCAGCATGCGCCCCGGTGCGATGAAGCTCCAGCTGGTGCCTAGCAGTGCGCCGAGCGTGAGCGGGGCGAAGGTGAAGAGCGCGTAGAACAGTAGCTCCTTGCAGAAATATATGCCCATAACGCGCCGATACGAGAGCGGCTGCGTCTCGGGCAGGCTGGTGACCAGCGCGTAGTGGCCGAAGATGCGCTCAAGGAAGTCGCTGCCGAAGAACGCCAGTCCGCCGGTGAAGAGTCCGTAGAACAGGAAGCTGAAGTGCAGCCCCAGCAGCACCTCGTGATACGGCACGCCGGCGGTCAGCTTCGCCACCAGTGCGGTGGCGAGCAGACCCGCGCCGACGACCAGCAACGGGAAGAGCCAGAAGCCGCGCCGGCTGGCGAAGCTGCTGTTGAGCCGCACCTCCTCCTGCAGCATGCGCCAGAGCAGTAGCCGGTTCACGCCACCATCTCGTGGAACAATTCCTCGAGCGTTGTCCTCTGTGACCGCAGCTGCTCCAGCTCGATGAGTGAGCGGATGCGGCCGCGGTGGATTATCGCGGCGCGGTTGCAGAGCCGTTCAGCGTTCTCGAGCATGTGGGTGTTCAGGAACACCGTCCCACCCCCGGCGACATACTCGCCGAGCCAGTCGCGCACTTTTGCCTGCACCAGCGGGTCAAGGTTGATGAACGGCTCGTCGAGAAATAGCACTTCTGGCTGCGCGATGAACGCCGCCGCCAGTAGCACCTTCTGCCGCTGCCCGCGCGAAAGCGTGCGGCAGATACGGCCTTCGGACTCCTCAAACTCGAAAAACTCCAGCCACCATTCGACGTCCACCTCGCAACCCCGCACGGCCACCACCAGCTCGAGCACCTCGCGCGGCGTCAGGAAGCTGGGGGGCGTCGACTGCTCCGGGACGATTCCAGCGCGGCTGCGTACCTCAAGCGGCTGTTGCGCGACCGGCAGGCCGAGCACCTCCGCCTCGCCGCTGGTGGCGCGAATCTGCCCCGTCAGCACCTTCAGCAGTGTCGTCTTGCCGGCGCCATTGGGGCCGAGCAATCCAAAGAAATCGCCCCGCTCGACGCTGAAGGAGATGTCGCGCAACGCTTTGACGTCGCCGTAAGCCTTCGACAGCGAGCGGACGGTCAGCGCCGGCAGCGGCTCACCCCTTGCGGCCCAGCATCATCCCGATGGCCGAGCGGATGAGCGATTTGTCCTGCTTGCTGACGGCCATCGCCTCCTCGTCGGTGGCGAGCACTTGGTCGCGCAGCTTGAACATGACCTGCTCCCAGCGCAGCGTGCCCTTGCCCGCCAGTCGCACCGGCAGCGGCAGCAGCTCCCAGGTGCGGTTGACCACCTGCCCCCGGAACCATTCGTCGTCGAGAACCTTGTCGCGCCCCTTGCCGGCAGCGCTGGCGAGTGCCTTGCCCACAATCGCCGCGACCATCACGCCATACGTCGGCCAGAGCTTGTCGTGCGCGACCGCGACCGCCGCGCCCGCCTTGCGGCCGGCCGCCTCGGCGCCGCCCTTCACTGCGGCTGCGCCGGCTGCCGCCGCACCAGCCGCCGCTTCGGCAGCCGCGGCCGCCCTGCTGGCAGCTGCCCCCGCCGCCGCGACGGCAGCACCTTCGGCAGCACCGGCGGCGGACTTGGCCGCCTCGACCGCCATCCCGGCCGCAACGCCGGCGCCTTCGCGGGCGGCGTCCCCCGCCTGCCGTGCCTTCTCGGCGGCGCTGGCGCCCACTTCCGCGGCGACCTC
>CAUZDT010000033.1:0-14417 GCA_963578705.1 Candidatus Thalassarchaeaceae archaeon | reverse complement strand
CAGCAAGTTGAAGAAGCACGGCACATTTGGCGAGAGACCGGCTGACACGCTCGAGTGGGGGCTTGGTGACAAGTGCCCCTATTTCGCACAGGGAAAGTTCGACTATTATGACGAGTCCGGTGAAATTTTCAAGACATACGAAAAATTGATGGACTTCATCGAGGAGCAGGAGGCACCGACTTCGCGGGATGTTGAGGAACCTCTCGGTGTCAGAACCTTCAGGAAGATCGGACCAGCCCTGATTATTGATTCCATGGTGACCATCGTCAATTCTATAGAGAAGGCTGGCTGGGAGAAGGCGGTCAACAAAGTGATTCTTTCCAATATTCTGCCGTCTCTGGAAGGCCTTGAGAGAAACGAGATAAGATGCTTGGCCCTGAAGGCTACCCAAGTATTGGGCACCCAGGCGCCCGTAACCCAAAGTCTGGAACGCATTGCCGAATCCCCGGGCCTTAGCGTATTCGGATGAGAACCTGTAACCGCAGCTCCATCCCGCGCGCCTAGAAAGTCTCGTCTAGGGCTGTATTCATCGGCGCCGTGCAGCGACCTCAAGTTCCAGGCCACTCCATTTCCGGAACATTACGGAAAGTGAGATTCAGACTGCGTGGCCGTCGTCTACGGCCAGAATGGGAATTGTCATCTACTTTCACCCAAGCAAAAGGCATGATATAAAAAATATCTTCAACCGCAATTAAATCACTCTATAACGCTTCGAGTCGCAGCAGCCCGCCCCGCTCGGCCAGCGCGATGAACTCGGCAAGCCGCTCCCACAGCGGCTCCGCCGCATCGCCGAACTCGCGGCGCAATTCCTCGCCGACCTGCCGCACGGGAACGCCGCCGTGCATCGCTTTCCAGGCGGCGGCGCCGAAGGCGTCCAGTTCGACTCTTACCGTCGGGGGCACGCGCAGCCAGCGCTCGAGCAGCCGGCCGAGGCGCGAGCCGCTCCGCTCACGCTCGAGAAATGCCCCCACGCCGTCTCGCTGTAATTCCGCGAGCGGGATGACCCGCAACTCACGCAAGTCAGTCGACAAGCTCGGCTTCCATCACGTCGTCCTCGGCGCCGCGCAGCGTGAACCAGCCGGCGCTGAAGCCAGCAAAGGCGAAGAGCATCAGCCCCGGGAAGAAGAGGGGATTGTTGAGCAGCCCGAGGTAGACACCCGAGACGGCGAAGAATGCCAGCAGCACGCCCATAATCGCTTCGCCCGCAATCAACCCCGAGGCGAAGAGCACGCCGGGGCCGTGCGCCTTGTCACGCTCGGCATCGCTCACGTCGCCCAGCCCCAGCCGGCGGTCGACCGCCAGCCGAATCATCCCGCCCAGGAAAATGGGAATCGACATGATTATCGGGAGATACATCCCGACCGCGACCGCCATGACCGAAATCTCGAGACCGCCGCGCTCGAACATCCACGCCAGCGTGGCAGTGACGAAGAGCGAGCCCATGAAGACAAACTCCGGCAACGCCCCTTCGACAAGGCCGCCGACAAAGAACAGTCCATACGCGACGAAGAGAAAGAGCAGGTGCAGCGGCAGCCCGCGCCACTCTTCGCGGTGGTGGCGCAGTGCAATCAGGCAGAAGGCGATGCCGGCGCCCAGCAGCACCATCGCCCAGTCCATAGTCCCTTCGAGGATGCCGCTCGCGAGCGCAGCCATCAGGAACGCCTGCGGCGCCGCGAGGTCCTTGCCGAGCTCGTAGGTCGAAATCAGCAGGTTCAGCACCAGCGGAATCACCAGCGCCCCGGCGAGGACGCCGACCAGCTGCGCAATCTGCTGCCGCCACGGAGTGGCGCCGACGATGTTGCCCGTCTTCAGGTCCTGCAGGTTGTCACCCGAAATCGCACCGGCGCAGCAGACGAAGGCGGCGACGCCGATGGTGGCGACGACGAGCTCCTGCGTGCGGGCGCCGTCGTAGACCAGCCAGTTGAGCAGCGTGAAGAGCGAAGCGGTGAAGATTACGACGATAATCGTCACGCCCGAAATCGGGTTATTACTGCTCCCGAGCAGCCCGGCCATGTAGCCTGCTATCGCCGCGAAGAGGTAACCGGCGCTGAAGATTATCAGCAGCGCCAGCAGCGCCGGCAGGATGAGCCCCGAGACCCACCAGACCATCAGCGCCATCGGCAGCGCCATCGCCAGCGAGAGCCGGCTGACCACCTGCGGGTCAAGGTCGAGGTCGGTCCGCGAAAGCCCGCTGCGGTCTTCGCTAACGTTGACCTTCTCGAGCATGTCACGGATGCCCTTGATGACCGGTCCGCGCATCAGCACCAGCGTATAGAGCCCGCCAACGAGCATCGTCCCGACCCCGACCATGCGGCGGCGCATTTCGATGAAGCCGACGAAGTCGCCAATCGACATCCCTTCGGGCGGCAGCAGCAGCCCCGAGGTGAGGGGCAGAATTACTAGCGCGCCGAGGAATCCGCCGAGGAAGACGAAACTCCCAATCAGCGGGCCGACAATATACCCAACCGCGAGCAGCGCCGGCGAGAGCTCGATGCCGAAGAAGAAGGTAGTGCGCGACTGAGTGACGGTGCCAAACTCCGGCAGCCGCCCCTGCAGCGTGAAGTGGTCGTGCCAGCCGTTGCGCCAGAGGCCGAGCGAGACTTTGCGCAGCACACCGTCAACCACGATTTCGAGCGCCGCGCCGAGTTTGTAGACCGCACCGAAAGCGATGCCAGCAATAATCGGCATAACCTGCGCGCCGCCCTTTTCCCCCGCCACAAGCACTTCGGCGCACGCTACGCCTTCAGGGTAGGGGAGCCGTTCCTGAATGATAAAGATGCGGCGCAGGCTGATTGAGAAGAGCACGCCGATGGTGCCGCCCACCGCGGCGATTATAAAGACCGGGAAAAAGGCGAAGTCGTCCCATGTCCCGAGCACCACCAGCGCCGGCAGCGTGAAGATGACTCCCGCCGCGAGCGACTCGCCCGCCGAGACGGCGGTCTGGACCCAGTTGTTCTCGAGGATGTTGGTCTCCTGTCGCGGCAGGATGGCGACAATCGCGCGCAGCATACCCATCGAGAGCACCGCCGCGGGAATCGAGGCGGAGACTGTCATCCCGACGTAGAGCCCCAAGTAGACGTTGGCCGCCGTCAGCACCATCGCCAGGATGACGGCCAGCGCGACGCCTTTCGGCGTAATCTCCGGGAGAATGCGTGAGGCGGGCACATACGGCACGTGGTCCACGGCCATCAGCGTCGCGACCGACGCAGGCGATAAACGATTGCCGGTCCGGCGGGCGGCCGCCAGCGCAGCGCCGGTCCGAGCTTTTTACCCCGTCCGGGATGGCGCGACATGGGCGGCGCACTGCAACTGGAATTTTTCTCTGAGGGCGGCTTCCAGCGCCAGCGCTGCCGCGCTTGCGGGAGCCACTTCTGGGCGCTCGAAAAGCAGCCGCTCTGCGGCGACGCGCCCTGCGTCGAATACTCGTTCCTGGGCACGCCGCTCTTCGACCAGCCGTTCGGGCTGGCGGAGATGCGCGAAGCGTTTCTCGCCTTCTTCGAAGCGCGAGGGCATAAGCGGGTCGAGCGCGCGCCGGTGGTGGCGCGCTGGCGCGACGATATCTATCTGACGATTGCATCCATCGCGGTATTCCAGCCTCACGTGACTTCGGGGCTGGCGCGGCCGCCCGCCAACCCGCTCGCGATTTCGCAGCCCTGCATCCGGCTCAACGACCTTGAGTCGGTCGGCCGCAGCGGGCGCCACCTGACGACGTTCGAGATGATGGCGCACCACGCATTCAACTCCGACGACGACGAGCAAATATACTGGCAGGACCGCACGGTCGAGCTCTGCCACGAACTCTACACGGGACTGGGCGTCCCCGCTGCGGCGCTGACCTACAAGGAAAACCCGTGGGTCGGCGGCGGCAATGGCGGCGAGGCGCTGGAAGTGCTGGCCGGGGGGCTCGAACTGGCGACGCTGGTCTTCATGGACCTTGTCGAAGACCCGCAGGGCGACATCGAGCTGAAAGGCGGCCACTTCCGCCGCATGTCGCGCGCGATTGTCGATACCGGCTACGGGCTCGAGCGGATGGTCTGGGCGTCGCAGGGGACACCGACGGTCTACGAGGCCGTATTCCCCGCCGCGGTCGAGCTGCTGACGCGTGAGGCCGGCTTGACCGACAAGCTCGGCGCGGCAGGCGCGCTGATTGCCGAGAACGCCCGCGTCTGCGGACTGCTCTCAATAGAGTACGGCGCCGACCTTACCAGCCTGCGCGAACAGGTTCTCGGCCGGCTCCGCGAGGCGGGTCACAAGCTGACACTCGAGGAGCTGCGCAGCACCATCGAGCCGCTCGAGAAGGCGTTCGCGGTCGCCGACCACTCACGGACACTGGCATTCATATTCGGCGACGGCGTCGTCCCGAGCAATGTGCGCGCCGGCTACCTAGCGCGGATGGTGCTGCGGCGGACGCTGCTGCTGCTGCGCGACCTGGGAATTCCCGAGGCACTGCCGCAGGTCGTCGGCCTGCATATCGACGAGCTGGCGCCGACCTACCCCGAGCTGGCAACGCAGCGCGACCACATCCTGGAGCTCGTGGAACTGGAAAGCGAACGCTTCGACGCGACGCTTGAGCGCGGACGCCGCACGGTGCAGCGCACGCTCGCCGTGGGCGATATCGGAGCCGAACGGCTGGTTGAGCTTTACGATTCGCAAGGACTGCCGCCCGCGGTCGTGGCGGAGTTCGCAGCCGAGCAGGGCGCCACCGTTGCGGTGCCGGACGGCTTCATGGCGCTCGTCGCCGAGCGCCATTCTGCCGCGGAAGCGCCGGCCGCCAAGGCTGCGCAGGAGCAGCTGCCGCCGACCAAACTGGCGTTCTACGACGACATGGAGGCGCGCGAATTTGACGCGAGCGTGACCTGGGCTGACGGCGATGCCGTCGCGCTGGACCGCACGCTATTCTACCCGGAGGGCGGCGGGCAGCCGGCCGACGCCGGGGCATTACGCTGGGAGGGCGGCGAAGCGCGCGTCACCGACGTCCGGAAGCGCGGCGACGCGGTGCTGCACACGCTCGAGGGCGACGCGCCGCCGGTCGGGGCCACCGTGCGAGGGGGCGTCGACGGCGGCCGGCGCGACGCGCTCTCGCAGCACCACACCGCGACGCACGTCATAGGCGCGGCGGCGCGGCGGACGCTCGGGCCGCACGTCTGGCAGGCGGGCGCCCGCAAGGCGACCGACTCGGCGCGGCTCGACATTACCCACCACCAGCGGCTCGACCACGCCGCGGTCGCGGCGCTTGAACGCGAAGCGAACCGCATTGTCCGTGGCGACCACCCAGTGCAGGCGCAATTCATGACGCGCGAGGCTGCCGACGGCCAGCACGGGGCGACGCTCTACCAGGGCGGCGCGCCCAACTATCGCGACGTGCGCGTAGTCGAAATCCCCGGGATCGACGCGCAGGCGTGCGCCGGCACCCACGTTCCGCGCACCGGCGCGCTGCTGGCCATCAAGGTTTTGAGGACCGAGCGCATTCAGGACGGTGTGGAACGCATCGAATTCTCGGCTGGCGCAGCTGCGGTCGCCGCCGCGCAAGCGGAGCGCGAGCTGCTGGAGCAGGCTGCCGCGGCGCTGGGGGTGCCGCTCGAGCAGGTGGCGGACGCCGCCGGCAAGCTGATGGACGAGCGCAAGAAATTGCGCTCGCGCGTTGCGGCGCTCGAGAAAGAGCGCGCCGAAGGCCGGGCGGGGGAGCTCGCGGCTGAGCGCATCGGCTCCATTGATTTATATATAAATGACTGCGGAGACGCGCCGCTCGCCGAAATGCAGGAGCTGGCGCGCCGGCTCAGCGCTGGCGGCGACGCGTTGGTGGTGCTCGCGACCCGTGCCGGCGGCAAGGGGCACGTCATGGCTGCGCGCGGCGGCAAGGTCGCGGTGGACTGCAGCGCGCTGGCTAGCGCCGCCGCCAAGGCCGCGGGCGGCGGCGGCGGCGGCGCACTGACCCACGCGCAGGGCGCGGTACCGGCCGACCGCACCGCCGAAGCACTCGAGGCGCTCGAGGCGGCCGCCCGCAAGGCACTCGCGGACTGAATCAGCCTGCGCTCTGCACCATAATGCACGCGTCGGTCAGCGCGCTGACGCCTTCTTGCTCGGCGAGCCACGCTTTCAATTCAGGGCTTTCGGAACCGGGCTGGAACCAGAGCCGGCGGATGCCGAGCGCGAGCGCCTGCTTCGCGACTGTCAGCGCGACCTTTGGCGGAACCACGAAGTTGACGATGTCAGGTGTCCCGGGGAGCGACTCGAGGTCGGCGTGCGCGGCGACGCCTTCGATTTCCGGCTCGCGCGGGTTGACCGGCCAGACCGCATAGCCCTTCGCGACGAGGTCGCGGAAGATGCGGTTACCGAACTTGGCGGGGTCGTTCGATGCGCCGACCAGCGCGATGCGCACGCCGGGCCGCTGCAACGCTTCGAGCACCATAGCTCGCCAGCGGCCGGCGGTTAATCTGGTTTGGGCAGGGAGACTTGCAGTCTCCCCATGCGCGTGCGCGAGTCGCAACGTTTATGAGCCGCGAGCAACGCGGGGGCGGCGTGACCCGGCTGCTGGTTGTCGAATCGGGTGCAAAGGCGCGCACCATCCAGCGCTATCTGGGCAAGGAGTTCCTGGTCCGCGCCTGCCGCGGCCACGTTCAAGATTTGCCGACCGAGGGCAAGGAGGGCCGCAAGGCGATGTGGGCTGCCGCCGACGGCGAGCTGCCGGCGCCCGAATGGGGCTATACCAAAGGTGCGGAGAGCATCATCCGGAAGCTGCTCGCCGACAGTCGCAAGAGCGGCGTCAACGAAGTGCTGGTCGCGACTGACCCCGACCGCGAGGGCGAGTTCATCGCCTGGCGACTGGCCGAGCTGCTCGGTAGCTTGGGCGCAGTCAGGCGGGTGACCTTCAACGAGATTACCAAGACGGCGATTACCGCCGCGCTCGAGGAGGCTGGCGACGTCGATACCGGGCTCGTGGAAGCGGCAATGATTCGGCGGCTGATGGACCGGCTGATTGGCTTCCGCGGCTCCCGTTTCTGCCGCTCATGGAATCTCGCTTCGATGGGGCGTGTGCAGACGCCGACGCTCGGCTTCGTCGTCGAGCGCGAGCGCGAAATCGAGGCGTTCGTGCCAATCCCCTACTGGGAAGTCCACCTGACTGCGGACGGCGTCGAACTGCGCGTCCAGTTCGACGACGACTGGCGCGACTCGAAGGGCAAGAAGCGGAGCGACCGCACCGGCGACAGCAAGAATGCCGAAACGGCTTATGCCGCGCTGCAAGCAGCCGGTTCTTTGGTGCTGACCGCCGCTAGCGTTGAGGGCTTCCAGAAGCGGCCGCGGCCGCCATTTACAACCGATACGCTGCTCGCTGCGGCGGGCCAGCGGCTTAGCTGGCGACCGGCGCGCGTGATGCGGCTGGCGCAGCAGCTCTACGAGGCGGGACACATCACCTATATGCGGACCGACTCGACCCGCACTTCGACCGACGCACGGAAGGAAGTGCGCGCGTACATCGAGCATGAGTGGGACGCATCGCATCTCGGCCGTGGCGTCGGGGGCGGTGGCGGCGGCAAGGGGGTGCAGGACGCGCACGAAGCGATTCGGCCGACGCGGCCGCAGGCGCGCGAGCCGCAGGGACTCGAGCGGGAGCAGGCACGGCTCTACACGCTCATCTGGGCGCGCTTCGCCGCCAGCCAGATGTCGCCGTCGCAATGGCAGCGGCTGAAGCTGGCGGGCGAGGCAGGCGACTGGACCGCCGCGGGGAAAACCGAATGGCGCACTTTCGCCGGCTGGGAAGCGGCGTATGCCGGGCTGCTGAAGCCGGCACCGCCAGTGTCGCCGCTGGCGGACGCTGCCATCGGCGACACGTTACCGTTCGACGGGTGCGAGCTGGTCGAGGACGCGACCAAGCCGCCCGGCCGCTACACGCAGCACGGGCTGGTGGCAAAGATGAAGGCGGAGGGCATCGGCCGCCCGTCGACCTATGCCGAGACCATCCGCAAGCTGCTCGACCGCAAGTATGCGCGCGACGAAAAGGGGCGGCTTTACGCGACCGATGAAGGCTGCACGATGTGGGAGCAGATCGCCCCCTGCTACGGCACCACCAGCGACGGAATTTTCTCGACTGCTTTTACGGCGGGAATGGAGGTGCAGCTCGACCAGGTCGAGGACGGCAAGGCCGCCGCGGCGCAGGCGTGGCACGAGTTCGCCGAGCGTTTCGGCGCGCTGCACACCACCGCGCTCGAGAGCAAGAAGTCGCGCGGAACCCCGCGGCAGCTGGCCTACCTGCGTTCGCTCGCGCAGCAGGCGGGCGAGGCGGCGGAGCCGCTGCTGGCAGGCAAGGATATCGACGAGCTGGACGGCGAGGCGGTCGGCGCGCTCATCGAGCAGCTGCAGCCATTGACCGCAGGGATGGAGGTCCCCGCTTCCGAGAAACAGGTCGGATTCATCAAGCGCCTTGCGGAGCGCGCCGAACTCGACGAGCCTGCGGCGTGCGCGCTCGTCAGCGCCGAGAACTACGGGGCGCTCACCGGCGGCCGCGAGGGGAGCGCCAGCGCGCTGATTACCGCTCTGCAGGAACACACCGCGGGCCAGCCGCGCGCCGCTTCGCCGAAGCAAGTCGGATTCATCAAGCGCCTTGCGGGGCGCGCCAAACTCGACGAGGCGGCAGCGTGCGCGCTCGTCGGTGCCGAGAGCTTCGGGGCGCTCACCGGCGGCCGCGAAGGGACCGCCAGTGCGCTGATTAACGCGCTGCAAACGCAGTTGAAGAAAGGCTAAACCGCACGGCGATTGGCGGGCGTGCGACTCTTCTTGGCGCTGGAGTGCCCCGACTTTGACGCGCGGCCACTTGAGCGCGAGCTGGAGGCGCAACCGCAAGGCAGCTACCACGTCACGCTGGCGTTCCTGGGCGAGCGGCCTGACGGGGCTGCGGTCGTCCGGGCGGCAGCGCCCGCCTGCGCCGGGCGACTGCCGCTCGATCTCGAGTATCGCGGGCTCGGCGCGTTCCACTCGGCGAGGCAGGCGCGCGTGGCGTGGGTCGGCGTCCACGGCGCAGGGCTGGCGGAGCTGGCGCTGGCGCTCCGTGAAGCGACCGCTTCACAGGACCGCCCCTTTGTCGGCCACGTCACGCTGGCGCGCTTCAGGCCGCCGCGCGACCTGCGCGAACTGGTGCAGCGCTGCGGCGACGCCGACTGCGGCTCCGGGACCATCGCGCGGGTGACGCTATTCAGGTCGACGCTGCGGCGGGGCGGCGCGCTGCACGAGCCGCTGTTCCACATCGACAGCGACGGGCGCGCCGAAGCGATAACGGTTTAACGGTGAAGCAGGTCGCGCAACCGTGTCCACCATCCGGCTCCTGACAGCGGCCAGCGGCAAGGCTGGCGAGCGGACGCTCTCGCTCGACGAACTGGGCGGCGAGCTTGAGGGAGTGCAGAGCGGCTGGCTCATCCTGGGACTGATGGGCGCTTTTGCGGGCGGGATGCTCTACTACTTCTGGCGTCGGGGCTGGCTCGGCCGCCAGGCATGAAGTCGCTGGCCCACCCGCTGCTGCAGGGGCCGCCGCTGGAGGAACGCGCCTACCAGCGTAACGTCGCCGCCGCCTGCCTGCGCGAATCGACGCTGGCGGTACTGCCGACCGGGCTCGGCAAGACTGTGATTGCGCTGCAGGTGATGCTCGAGCGGATCGAAATGGGGCGGGTGCTGATGATGGCGCCGACGCGCCCGCTGGCCGAGCAGCACGCGACTTTCCTGGCGCGCAGCCTGGACGTGCGGGTCGAACTGTTAACCGGCTCAGTTTCGCCGGCAAAACGCGAGCCACTCTGGCAGGCTGCCCAAATCGTAGTGGCGACGCCGCAAATAGTCGAGAAGGACCTGATTCGCGGCACGGCAAAGCTGGCCGACTTCGCGCTGGCGGTCTTCGACGAGGCGCATCGCGCCGTCGGCAACTACGCCTATGTCTTCATCGCCGGGCGCTACGCGGAGACGGCGCTCCAGCCGCTGGTGCTGGGGATGACTGCGTCGCCCGGCTCGACCCGCGCTGCGGTGGCCGAAGTGTGCGTTAACCTGCGCATCACCGCCATCGAGAAGCGCGATGATAGCGACCCCGACGTCGCGCCCTACATCCAGCCGGTCCAGACGCGCTGGGTGAAGGTGCCACTGCCCGCTTCCGCGGCGCGAATTCGTAAGGACTTGCGGAAGCTGCAGGACCGGCTCTGCGGGCAGTTGCACCAGGCAGGGCTGCTCACGCGGCCGCGCAAGGTCTCAACAACGATGCTGCTCGAAGCGGGGCACAAGTTGCAGGCGCGGCTACGCGCGGCCGGTAGAGACGTGCCGAGGCAGATCTACAACCTGCTCTCGGTGCAGGCGATGGCGCTCAAGGTGGCGCACGCGCTGTTGACGGTCGAGACGCAGGGGCCAACGCAGTTTCTCGACTACGCGGCGCGGATGCGCAAGGGCACACAGAGCCGCGCCACGAAGTGGCTGCTGCAGAAGCCCGAGTGGAAGCAGGCGGTCATCGACGCCGCCCGCAGCAGCGATGAGCACCCCAAACTGGAGCGGCTCGACGAGCTGGTCGCGCAGGAGCTGGCGGCGGGCGCGGAGCGCATCATCGTCTTCGCGGAGATTCGCAACACCGCCAGCTTGATAGTCGAGCGGCTCTCGAATCTGCCGGCGGCGCGGCCGGTGCGCTTCGTCGGGCAGGGGTCGCGCGAGGGCGACCCGGGGATGACTCAGAAAGTCCAGAAGGCGGCGCTAGAGCAGTTCCGCACCGGCGATTACAACGTGCTGGTGGCGACGTCGGTCGGCGAGGAGGGTCTCGATATTCCCGCCACCGAGGCGGTCATTTTCTACGAGCCAGTGCCGTCGGCCATCCGGCTCATCCAGCGCCGCGGGCGCACCGGCCGCGACCGGCCCGGCAAGGTCTATGTACTGATTACCACCGACACCCGCGACGAGGCAGCCTACTGGAGCAGCCGCAGCAAGGAAATGCAGATGCAGTCGCTCTTCGGTGGCGGCCGCATGGAAATCAAGCTGCCATCACGCGCCGAGCTCGGCAGCGGGTCGCCCGGCGGGGACGCACCGCCGGTAGCGCGCGGGCAGACGCGGCTGGGGGATGCACCGCGAGCGCCCCTGCAAAGCGACGCGACGGCAGAAGCGCCCCCAGCAGCGGAAGAAGTGCGGCTGCAAGTGGACCACCGCGAGTTCCCGTCGGGGGTCGCGCGCGAGTTGGCGCAGCGCGGGGTCACGGTCACGCCGACGCAGCTACCCGTAGGCGATTACCTGATTGACGGCCGTGTGGGTGTCGAGCGCAAGACCGGCGCGGACTTCGTCGGCTCGATGCTCGACGGCTCGCTTTTCCGGCAAGTCAAGGCCTTGAAACAGCAATTCCGCCGGCCGCTGCTGATTCTCGAGGGCGATGACCTGTATACCGCGCGCCGCGTCGAGCCGAAGGCGATTCGCGGCGCGCTCGCCGCCATCGCCGGCGACTTCGGCGTCCCCATCCTACCATCGGCCGACACCGCCGAGACGGCCGACCTGCTGATGGCACTGCTCGAGCGGTCGCGCCGCGAGCCGGGGCCGGCGCAACTACGCCCCGCCGCCGGGGAGCTCTCGCCCGAGGAGCAGCAGCGGCACATTCTCGAGGGGCTCCCTGGCGTCAGCGCAGTGCTGGCGCAGCGGCTGCTGCACCACTTCCGGTCGGTGGCAGCGGTCTTCGCCGCGGACGCGGAGGCGCTGCGTGCGGTGGAGGGCATCGGCGCGCTCAAGGCGGCCGCCATCCGCGACGCCATCGAGCGCAAGTGGGAGCCGTAAGCGCTTAATCACCCCCTCTCGTGGCGCCGCCATGCGACGGCAACCGGACGAGCCACTCAAGGAGTGCACCAAGAACCAGCACGGCTATTATCGCGGCGAAAAATGCCAGTATTGCAGCGAGGAGGGCGAGCTTGTGCTTTCGCCCCGCAACCTCGACCAGTTCGGCCGCATTATGGCGGGCGTGCTGCGCCATTTCCCCGACCGCTTCGAACTGGATATGGACCAGCAGGGCTGGGTTGACGCGGAAGAATTCATCACGTCGGTAAAGTTCAAGCGACAGAACCTCGGCTCGCTCACGATGACCCACCTCCGGGCGGTTGTCGAGACCGACCCGAAAGGACGCTACCAGCTCGAGGGCGGACGGCTCCGCGCCACTTACGCCCACTCAATCGAGCTTGACCTTGACCTGCCGACCGAAGGCGTGCCCGAGCATCTCTACTTCGCCTGCACGCAGGAAGACTCGGAGGAATATCTCGAGCAGGGACTCTACCCGCTCGACCGGCAGATGGTCCACCTTTCGGGGACGCGACTCAACGCGCTCGAGGCGGGCCGCCACATCATCGGCAAACCGGTCGTACTGCTGGTCGACGTGCGCGCCGCCGAGGAAGCCGGAAAGCCAATCATGAAGGCGGGCACGACGGTCTACGTCACCAGCGAAGTGCTGGCAAGCTGCCTGCGCAAGCTCCCCGACAGCGCTTAAACCGGACGTGACTTGCGACGCGAGGCCCCCCAGATGAGCAGCAGGAAATCCCGCAAGGCGACAGCACAGCGCGCGCTCCTGAGCGTCAGCGACAAGACCGGGCTGGTCGAGTTCGCCGCCGCGCTCGTGGAAGCGGGCTGGGAGCTGGTCGCTAGCGGTGGCACCGCCGCCGCACTGCGCAAGGGTGGCCTAGTGATGACGCCCGTTTCCGAAATCACCGGCGTCCCCGAGATGATGGGCGGCCGCGTCAAGACGCTCCACCCGCGCATCTTCGGCGGCATTCTGGCGCGTGAGCAGGATTTCGCCGAAGCAGCGGAGCACGATATGCCACTCTTCGGCATCGTCGCCGTCAATCTCTATCCTTTCGCCGCAGCGGCACGTCGTGACGCGCCGCTGCCGGAGCTAATTGAGCAAATCGACATCGGAGGCCCATCGCTGATTCGCGCCGCCGCCAAGAACCACGCGCGCGTTGCGGTGCTGGTCGACCCTACCGACTACGGCCGCGTGGCCGGAGCGCTGTCGGGCGACGGGCTGCCCGAGGCGGAACGGCAGGCGCTGGCGCTGAAGGCGTTCCGCCACACCGCCGCCTACGACGCGCTCATCCAGCGCACGCTCGGCGACCGCTTCGGCGAGACCGCATTGCCGGAATCGCTGCACGTCGCCGGCGAGCTGGCGCTGCGACCGCGCTACGGTGAAAATCCGCACCAGCAGGCGGCATTCTACGCCGACCCGCTGGCGGCCGGGCCGGGGCTCGCGACCGCCGAGCAGCTGCAGGGCAAGGAACTGAGCTACAACAACCTGCTCGACCTTGACACAGCGCTCGCGATTACCGCCGACTTCCCGGAACCGGCTGCCGCGATCGTCAAGCACGGCAACCCATGCGGCGCCGCGACCGGCCCGGAGCTGGCAGCCGCCTACGAGGCGGCGCTGGCGGGCGACCCCGTCTCGGCCTTCGGCGGCGTCATCGGGCTGAACTGCGAAGTCGACGCGGAAACCGCGGCCGCCATCACTGGCGCGTTCAAGGAATGCGTCATCGCGCCGGCGTTCAGCGACGCGGCGCGCGAGGTGCTGGGGGCGAAGCCGAACTTGCGGCTGCTCGCGACCGGACCGCTGGATGATTACCGCCCCGCGGCGCAACTGCGGTCGGTCGCTGGCGGCTGGCTGCTGCAGGAAGGCGATACGAAAACTCTCGACGATGCAGATATAAAGGTTGCCAGCGACCGCGAGCCGTCTTCTGCCGAGTGGAAAGCGCTGCGCTTCGGCTGGCGCGTCGTGCGGCATGTTCGCAGCAACGCCATCGTGCTCGCGAGCGATAACCGCACCACCGGTATCGGCGCCGGCCAGATGTCACGCGTCGATTCGGTGCGGCTCGCCATCGACAAGGCGGGCGATACGGCGCGCGGCAGCGTGATGGCGTCGGACGCCTTCTTCCCGTTCCGCGACGGCGTCGACCTGGCCGCGGCGGCCGGAGTTACTGCAATCATCCAGCCGGGCGGCTCGATACGCGACGACGAAGTAATCGCGGTGGCCAACGAGCAGGGGGTGGCGCTGGTGCTAACCGGCATGCGCCACTTTCGCCACTGATGCAGCAGCTCGAGCTGGAGTGCGAGGGCTGTGGGGAGCCGACGCTGCACGACGTGCTGAAGGCACAGACATCACGGAAACGCGGCTTCCATTTCCAGGGCACCGTGCGCTGCGCCGAATGCGGTGCGACGCGCCACGCCGAAATCCGGGAGGCGCCGCCGCTCGAGCTAGAACTGCGACTCTCCGAAAGTGGCGAGACGGTGCGCGAGAAGCTGCTGGCTGAGCCGAGCGACCTGCTGCAGGTCGGCGAGCTGCTGTCACACGCCCGTGGCCAACTGGAAGTTACCGCCCTGGAGCTGGGCGCCCACCGGGGGACCGCCAGCACGCGGCGCGTCCAGCAGGCGGAAGCGCGCGAACGGCCAAT
>CAUZDT010000032.1:0-14610 GCA_963578705.1 Candidatus Thalassarchaeaceae archaeon | reverse complement strand
TGCAGTGCTGGTGGCCGCACTCGCAGCGCCAGACCGGCAGCGGCGTGCCCCAGAACCGCTCGCGGCTGATGGCCCAGTCCTTGACGTTCTCAATCCACTCGCCAAATCGCTTCTCGCCGACCCACGCCGGCGCCCATTCGACCTGCGCGTTGTGCTCCAGCAGCCGCTCCCGCACGGCGGTCATCCGCACGAACCACGAGTCCATCGCGTAGTAGAGCAGCGGTTGGTCGGTGCGCCAGCAATGGGGGTAATCGTGGGTGTATTCCTCGGTGCGGTAGAGCCGCCCCGCGTCGTCGAGCAGGCCGATAATATCGCCATCGCACTCCTTGACGTAGCGGCCGTCAAGGTCGGGATGCACGCCCGCCACGAAGCGGCCGTCGGCGTCGACGGTGTGCACCTCGGGCAGGCCGACAGCGCGCCCCAGATTGAAGTCGTCCTCGCCATACATGACGGCAGTGTGGACGACGCCGGTCCCCTCGGTGGTGGTGACGAAGTCGGCCGCGACGACGGTCCACGCCGTGTCGGAGCCGTCGGCGTCAATCGCGCCGGGGAATAGCGGCTCGTAGCGCCGGCTCACGAGCTCAGAGCCGGGGAATTCCTCCAGCACCTCGGCCTGGTGGCGCAGCGTCGCCTTCAGCAACTCCTTGGCGAGAATAAGCTCGTCGCCCACCGCGGCGCCGCCGGGACCGGTCCAGCCCTCGGGCGGCGCGGTGACGCGCACGCGGCAGTAGGTGACGTCCGGCCCGACCGCCAGGCCGACGTTGCCCGGCAGCGTCCACGGTGTCGTGGTCCACGCCAGGATGGACGCATCGTCGTCGACCAGCTGGAAGCGGGCGTAGAGCGAAGGCTCGCTGACTTCCTTGTAGCCCAGCGCAACCTCGTGGCTGCTGTAACTCGTGCCGGTCTGCGGGCAGTAGGGCAGCACCTTGTAGTCGCGGTAGAGCAGCCCCTTGTCGAACATCTGCTTCAGCGACCACCACGCCGACTCGATGTAGTCGTCGTGGAGTGTGACGTAGGGGTTGTCCATGTCGACCCAAAATCCCATGCGCTCGGTCATCTCGCGCCACGCCGACTCGTAGGTCCAGACGCTTTCGCGGCAGGCGGTGTTGAACTTCTCGATGCCGTAGGCCTCGATTTCGCTACTCGTCCCCAGCCCGAGCGCTTTCTGCACCTCGATTTCGACCGGCAGCCCGTGGGTGTCCCAGCCCCCCTTGCGCTCGACGTAGCGCCCCTGCATCGCACGCCAGCGGCAGACTAGGTCCTTGTAGGTCCGCGAGACGACGTGGTGGATACCCGGGCGGCCATTGGCAGTCGGTGGCCCCTCCAGGAATACGAACGGCGGTTCCCCCCTGCGCTGCGCCACCTGCCGCGCGAACGTGCCGTCGGCCGCCCAGCGTGCGGCGACCGCCTGTTCGAGCGCTACCGGGTCGTAATCCCCGACGGAGTCGTCTGCCATTGCGTGCGGCAGTTGGCGCCCGCTAAAAAGCCCGCCCGAGTCTTAATCCTTTTATGGCGCCCGCCGTCCGCCGCACCGCGTGCCGGGGTGGCGTAGTTGGTAGCGCGCCGGACTCATAATCCGGAGGTCGCGGGTTCAATCCCCGCCCCCGGCACCATGATTTTTTACAAAAAAGAGAATTATGAATAAAAGTTCTCAAAATATCTTTGTCTTTCGTCTTTCATCATACCGGCAGTTTCATTCACGAATCTATTTCTATCTTTTCTTTTCTTAAACACCCAAATACAAACACTATCTTTGCTGTGATAAATTGCCTTTAACTCATCATCAATATCACATATTTCTTGAGGTATTTCGGCTTTAATACAAAACATATTCATTCCCACTCTATAGTTCCAGGCGGTTTGTCTGTGACGTCGTAAACCACTCGGTTGATGTCTTCCTTGAGTTCGTTGGTGATGCGGCGCGAGATGCGCTGCTGCACTCCCCACGGCATCGCTGACGCCTGCGCAGTCATCGCATCGTAGCTCTGGACCGCCCGCACGGCAATCGTATGGCCGTAGGCGCGGACGTCGCCCTGCACGCCGACGGTGCGCACCGGCAGCAGCACCGCGAAATACTGCCACGGCAGCTCCATCTCGCCCGCCTCCGCGGCAGCCTCGAGTTCCTGCTCGACGATATAGCACGCCTGCCGCACCAGCGCGGTGCGCTCTCGGGTCGCCTCGCCCATCACCCGTACCGCCAGCCCGGGGCCGGGGAACGGCTGACGCTGCGCGACCGCAACGCCGAGGTGTTCCGCCAGCGCGCGCACCTCGTCCTTGTAGAGCTCGCGCAGCGGCTCGCAGAGTTCCATTTCCATGTCCTCCGGCAGGCCGCCGACGTTGTGGTGCGACTTGATGGTGTCGCGCAGCCCGCCGCCCGACTCAATCCAGTCGGGCGCGATGGTCCCCTGCACCAGCCATTTCGCGTCGAAACCGCGCGCCTCTTCCTCGAAGACGCGTATAAAAAGCTCGCCGATGCGCGTGCGCTTCAGCTCGGGGTCGGTCACTCCCTCCAGCGCCGTGTAGAAACGGTCACTGGCATCGACCACGCGATGTTTTACCTTCATGCCGGCGAGCATCTGGCCGACCGCCTGTGACTCGTCCTGCCGCATGTAGCCGGTGTCGACGTGCACCGCCAGCAGTCGCTCGCCCAGCGTGCGGGATGCAAGCACCGCGGCCGCCATGGAATCAACGCCGCCCGAGGCGGCAATAATCGCCTTGCCAGCGACCTGCTTTTCGATAGCAGCGACCGCCTCCTTCGCAAAGCTGGCAGGGTTGAAGAGGCCCATGCGCGCGCAGGCGGGCATCCGCTTTAAGGCTGGCTTGCGGCGGCGCCGGTAGCAGGTTTTATATATTCCTAGTGTAACTAGGTACCTAGCGTAACTACGTTGGAGACCAAAAATGTCAAAAATCATGGCCCTGTTCGCCGCCCTGCTCTTTGTCGGCACCCTTGCCGGCGCAGTCGTGGCGGAGGAAGAGACCGAAGGCGAGCGGCCAGACCGGTTGGCGAGGTTGCAGGAACACATCGAGAAGCGGCTGGCGCGATTGACCGACTTCCGCGAACATATGCCGGATGACGCCGACACGTCGCGGCTCGACGCGCTCGAAGCGAAGCTCGAGGCGCGCCAGGCGAAGCTGGCCGAGTGCGCCGCTGACCGCGAGGCGTGCAGGGCCGAACGCGACGCGAAGCGCGAGGAGCACCGCGAGGCGCTGCTCGAGAAGGTGACCGCGCGTACGCAGGCGGCGCTGGACCGCATCGCCGAGTGTCGCGCCTCCGAGGATTGCCCGGCGGACGAGGAGAAGCTGGCAGCCCTTGAAGAGCGGCTCGAAAACCGGCTCGCCAAGTTGGAAGCGTGCAGCTCCGGTGAGGGTGAGTGCGACATGCCCAAGAAGCCGCACGGCCGCAATTCGCACCTGAAGGACAAGCTGCGTGAGCGGTTCCAGAAAGCCTGAAGATGTTCCGTGCATTCCTAGTTGCCCTGACGGTGGCGCTCAGCTCGCTGGGCGCCACCACGTTTGCGAACGGTGAGGAAATCTTCGCGCGCGACGAGTTCGAGGTGCATGTCGGCACCGTTGCCGATCATGACGCGGCGCGCGATAAGCTGGGCGAGCAGGGCGACTTCATCGCCATCCAGCTCGGCGCCGACACCTGGTTCGCCGTCGTATACGGTACCGAGGAATATCCCAACGCCATTCACATGCGTTCGTGGCAGCTGCGCTACCTGGGCGGCGCGACCGTCGTCGGCCCCGAAGGCGGCGTAATCACTCCAGAGGCTCCGCTGCCGGTCGTCCGCGTGAGCGGTCAGGCGCTGCCGCTGCTGCTCGAATTCAACGACAGCGGCTACACCAGCACCGGGCCGTTCGGGATGCACCACGAGAACGTGGGCGGCGGCAACGGGCTCTTCGACTTCCAGCCGCGCCCCGGCTTCCACGGCGTCGGCATCCTGAATGGGGGACTGGGCCAGCACGAGCCGGTGATGAAGATGGTCGACCTGAATACCGCCTGGACCCCGGTATTTGACCCTGAAAG
The DNA here is from genome assembly GCA_963578705.1 of Candidatus Thalassarchaeaceae archaeon. Classification (GTDB taxonomy): domain Archaea; phylum Thermoplasmatota; class Poseidoniia; order MGIII; family CG-Epi1; genus UBA8886. The sequence continues at coordinate 10,583 of CAUZDT010000032.1, read as the reverse complement.
TGACGTCAGCATTGACGAAGCCAACCGCACGGCGCAGGTCAGCTTCGCGCTAACCGCGCGCGACCTGCCTTATATCTACGTCGATGAGGACCAGCCCGAGACTCCGGAAGTGCTGGAGGAGGTCACGATTACCTTCCGGCTGAGCGTCAGCCTGATCGAGAAATCGATTGATGTGCCGTGGTATCGCGTCACCGTTTCGCGCGATGGCGTTGAGGCGAGCGAGCGCGATGGCGAACGCACTTTCAGTGGTCGCGCGGTTGAGTCGCACCTGAAGTACGACCACTACCTTGAGGGGTGGGATTACCGCGAGCGGAGCGAGGACAGCCGGCTGATGCTGCTCACCTTCACCATCTTCGCGACTTTCGTCCCCAACCAGGTCGCGCAGTGGATGAACCAGCAGTTTATCGAACAACACCTGACTGACGGCGGTGGCCGCACCGAGTTCGAGACTGACTACGAGATTGACCAGCAGACCGGCGAGGAGCGGCATTTTGCGCCCGGGCCGGATGACGAGGATGGCGAGGACGGCCGCCCCGACAAGCATGGCAAGGTCAAGTATCGCGCCCGCGAGGCGTTCGAGAACCGGGTCCAGCGGCTGCGCACCAACTCAATCGAGTTCCACGACAACTGGGACCGTGCCGGGAAGCTGACCTGGGTCAGCAACGTCAGCGTTACGGTTGACGGCAACGTGACCGAGGAACCACTCTACCACCAGCTCCACGCCATGGAAGGCGTCCAGTCGTTTATGGCCAAGGAGAACCCGGACCGGTTGCGGGGGCTCCGCACCAACGGCCACGTCAGCGGCATGGTGCTGCTGGGCGGCTACGTCTACCCGGCCGGCGACGCGCTGCTCCACGACCCGACCTTCGAAGTCTCGGCGCTGCTGGCTGAAATCGGCACCGGGCTGCAAACGCTGCTCGCCAAGCTCGGCTTGCTGCAGCTGGCCGAGCTGGCCGCCGTAGCCGTTCTGGCGATTGCACTCACCGTCCGCGGTCGCCGCCGTGCGGCGCTGCTGAAGTGAACCGGCGCCACCTTCCCGGCAGCGAGCGAACTACGCTCTGCGGCCACCCCGCCACTGAGCAGGAATGGCAGTGGATGCAGCGCTTCCGGCATCGGCAGGTGAACTGCCGCAGCTGTTTGACGCGCGCCTAGCGCCGACGTACTTTCTTCACGCGCCGCACCACCCGCCGGGGCGGTGTGTTTGGCATACTCTCGTCATTCTCGCCCCAGACGTTGTCGGGCGCGCCGCTGGCGCCCACGTCGGCACGCGGCGGAAAGGCGGGCGGGGCGCGGTATTCGGCGACGGTCAGCACGACTGCCGGCAGTACCAGCAGCGTCGCCGCGAGCGCGTAGAGTATCATCGCCGCGGTCAGGATTCCGAACTGGCTGAAGACGGTCATCGACGAGAATGAGAGCATGCCGAAGCCGGCTGCGGTCGTCAGCGCAGCGCCGGTGATGGGCGTCCCGGCGTGCTGCACTGCCGTGACCATCGCCACTTCGGGCGGATCGCCCTCTGCCAGCGCCTCGCGGTAGCGATGGAGCAGGTGCACCGCGAAGTCGACCCCGACACCGACGGTGATGGCAGCAATCGAGACGGTGATAAGATTCAGGCTCCAGCCGAGCGCCCAGATGGTGCCGTAGACCCACGCCGTCACCAGCAGCACCGGCACAATCGCCTCGACGCCCTCGACCCACGAGCGGCGCAGCACAATCAGCAGGCCAAGGCAAATGACGATGGAGAGCGCCAGTGACTTGAGCATCCCGTCGGTCATGGTGCTCATCATCTGGTAGCGCTCAATCGGCTGGCCATACGGGGTCGCCTCGAGCCCGAGCGCCTCGAGCGGCGCGGCGTCCTCCACCAGCTCCTCCAGCAGCACCTCGCCGCCCATGGTCCCGATGTCGGCGCTGGAGACGCGGATGAGCATCCCGTCAGCGCTGCCGTTGGCGTCGGGCCGCACGAACGCCCTGACCTCGGTCGGTGTCAGGTCGCCGGCGCCCTGCGCCAGTAGGATTCCGAGCAGCTGCCGCGTCTCCGTCGCGCTGTCGGGCAGCCCGTCGCCGTCGCTGTCGGCCAGGCCGAGCTGCGGCGCCATCAGCGGGAACGCCTGTTGCATTACGGTCGCGATGGACCAGACGCGTGGCTGGCCGCCCAGCTGCGCTACCTTGGAATCGTTGGCCATGGCGGCCTGCGTTTTGAGCAGCGCGCGCATGACCTCAGGCCGCATCAGGTCGTCGCCCTCGACGAGCAATCCCGCCTCCTCGCCCGACGTGGTCGCGAAGTCGCGCTCGTAGATGACCCACGCGCGATACATCTCGGAAGTGGGGTCAATCAGGTCCTGCATCTCCAGCTCCTGGTCAAGCTGGACCGCCGCCCAGAGCGAGCCACCCGTGAGCAGCAGCGCGACCGCAATCACCAGCAGCGGTCGCGCCTGCGAAGCAGTTGCCAGCGCGCCGAGCGCCGGCGCCAGCGCCGAGTTCTCCTCGAGCGGCTCCAGCTCCGGGTCGAGCCAGCGGTCGAGCAGCAGCCGCGCCGCCGGCAGGAAGGTGGTGGTCAGGATGAACGCAGCGCCGATGCCGAGCGCGACGTGGACGCCGAAATCGCGAATCGCCGGCACTTCGGAAACGCGGTTGGCGCCGAAGGCAGCCATGGTCGTCAGCGTTGTCAGCAGCAGTGCCGTCCCGACGAGCCGCACCGAGATGCGCATCGCCCGCTCCGGCCCCTGATAGTGGTCGGCGCGGTAGCGGTGCAGGATGTGGATGGCGTCGTCAACGCCCAGCGCCAGCACCAGTATTGGCGCGATGAAGGTATATTGCGAGAAGTGCAGGCCGAGCAGTTCACCGGCGGCGAACATCCAGAGCAATGCCATCATCACCGTGCCGAGACTCAGCACGACGTCGGTGGGGCGGCGCAGCGAGAACCAGAGCAGCACCGCCATCGCGCCCAGCGTCAGCGGCAGCAGCGTCGAGAGCGTCGCCTGCGACGCTTCCTGTATCGCCTGGTTGGGGGCTGCCATCGAGTTCAGCACCAGTGTTTCGCTCTCGAAGGCGTGGAACGTGTCGCGCACCGCAAGTTCCGACTCTTCGTCGTTGTAGGCGCCCTGTTTGTCCACGGTCACGGTGACGAAGACCGATCGCGCCTGCCACGCCCCGTCCACCTGCGTTGGCGCGCCGAACATGCCGCCCGCCTGCGGGTCTTCGATGAGTGCGCCCAGCGCAGCTTGCAGCGCCGGGTCGGGGGCGCTGTCGAGCGCCAGCCCCTGCAACGCCAGTGCGGTCGCCACGGCCGAGCCGGGCGACCGCACGACAGCGTTGGTGTCGTAGGCCCACGCTTGCACTTCGGGCGACACCCGCAGGTGCGTTTCGAGTCGCAGCAGTTCCTGCAGCGACTCGCGCGAGAGTGGGTTCCCGCCCGGCGTTTCGATCACGGCCGAGACGTAGAACGGCAGCGGGAAGTCTCCGTAGGCGACCTGCCCCGCGCTCACCTCGTCCGACGGCGGCAGGTAATCCTCGAGCGACGTCTCGGTATCCATCGCCTGCAGCGGCTGCAGCGCCAGCCCGCTCACCAGCAGCGCCAGTAGCACGGTCGCCCACGGCCGTGCGGCGACGAGCCGTGAAAGCTCCTCCATGCGTGGTGACGCAACACGGGCGGACATCGGCCGGCGACCGACAGGTGGATAATAACTAGTGGGCAGGCTGGTTTTCCGTAGTTCCCGCAGAGATGAGGCAAGACTAAATAAGCCTCTAAAATAGCCCTGAGATAGTGTTCGAATTTCTGGAAGGATGGCATCCGGTTCAACAAGCGTTCGCTGCCGGACTTTTCACCTGGGGCATGACTGCCGCTGGTGCCGGACTAGTCTTCTTTTTCAAGGAGGTAGACAGGAAGATTCTGGACGCGATGCTGGGTTTTGCGGCAGGCGTAATGATTGCGGCCAGTTTCTGGTCATTGCTGGCGCCGGCGATTGAACACTCGGACAGCCAGTTTCTGAATGGTATCCTTCCCGTACTGATTGGTTTCCTGCTTGGAGGCGTTGGCATGCGAATAATCGACAAGTTTCTTCCCCACCTTCATCCAGGGGCGCCTCCTGAAGAAACTGAGGGAATTAAGACCTCATGGCACAGGAGCATGCTTCTTGTTTCAGCAATTACGCTTCACAATATACCGGAGGGACTGGCAGTTGGCGTTGCATTTGGTGCAGCAGCCACAGGAGACAGTTTTGGTGCCGCCGTTGCCTTGGCAATAGGCATAGGCTTACAGAACTTTCCAGAGGGAGCTGCAGTTTCCCTACCTCTAAGGAGAGAGGGTCTTTCAAGGCAAAAGAGCTTCTGGTGGGGCCAGCTATCTGCTCTGGTGGAACCAATTGCCGCAGTTCTGGGTGCTGCCGTGGTGGTGTATATGGACCCCCTCCTCCCATACGCACTCGCATTTGCTGCTGGCGCGATGATTTTTGTGGTGGTCGAAGAAATAGTGCCTGAGGCACATCGAGGAGGTCATGGAGACATAGCCACAATGGGTGTGATGTTCGGTTTCTCTGTTATGATGGTACTTGATGTCGCGTTTAGTGGCTAGAATTTAGGTTGGATATGGCCGGAGAACTTTTGTGGCTGGATTTGGAAATGACGGGGCTCGATTCAAGTTACCACGATATCGTCGAGATTGCGACTGTCATCACTGATGCACATCTAGAGGTAATAGCGGAGGGGCCGGACCTGGTAGTGCATGCGCACGAGGGGTGGTTGGAGCGTATGGGAGACTACGTCCACGAGATGCATCAGCGCTCGGGACTGCTCGACGAAATTCGCGCTTCGGAGCTTACACTGGCGGAAGCGGAGGAACAGACACTGAGTTTCATCGATTCGCACCTGCCACAAGATTACCGGCCGCCAATGTGCGGCAACTCTATTGGCACAGATCGGCGATTCCTGGAAGTGCAGATGCCAAAGCTGGAGAACCGCTGTCACTATCGTGTCGTTGACGTTTCGAGTGTCAAGGAGCTGGCGTGGCGCTGGTATCCAGAGGCGATGAAGCAGGCGCTGCCTAAGCTCGAGACTCACCGCGCACGGGGTGACATCCTGGAGTCAATTGCCGAGCTGAAGTTCTACCGCGCACAGTTCATGCAAGCGCCAGAGGTAGAATGAAGCGCGTAGTCGTCACTGGTGCTAATGGCCATGTTGGATACTCAATCGTGAAGCTGCTGGTCGCGCGCGGTTACGACGTGCGCGCGACGGTGCGCGACGCCAGCGACCCCGCTAAAACGGCACATCTCGAGGCGCTCGGCGTCGAAATCGCGCAGGCGGACCTGATGCATTCGGAGACGCTCGCGCCGGTGATGGAGGGGCGCGACGGGCTGTTCCAGGTCGCCGCAGTCTACCGCAGCTGGGCGCGCGACCCGCAGAGCGAAATCATTGAGCCTTCGATAACCGGCGGCATCAATGCGCTGCGCGCTGCGCACGCGGCGGGCGTCGGGCGCGTGATCTTCACGTCGTCGACCGCCGCCGTCGGCCGGGCGGGACCGGATGGCGCGCCGCTTAGCGAAGCGGACTGGAACGACGCGTCGCGCCATCCCTACTCCTACGCTAAAACGGAGGCGGAGCACCGTGCCTGGGCCTTCGCCGAGGAGAGCGGGCTCGACCTGCTGGTCATCAACCCGACGGCAGTCATCGGCCCCGACTTCCACCGTCACACGCCTTCGACCGCGCCGTATCGCATGCTGCTGCGCGGCGAGCTGCGCCGCATTCCGCCCATCACCTACGGGCTGGTCGACGCGCGCGACGTCGCGCTGGGGCACGTGCTCGCCTACGAAACGCGGCAGGCGCGTGGCCGCCACATTCTCTGCACTGAGTGCCTGCCGGCCGCCGAGCTGGTCGCGCTGGTGTGCGACATCGACCCCACAATTGCGGTGCCGACCCGCCAAGCGGCGCTCTGGCAGGTGCGCGCGCTGGCGCGGCTCGAGCAGTTCCGCAGCTGGTTTGGGCGCGAGCCGCGGCTGACGCCGGAAACCGTGCGCGAATACCTGGGCAAGCCGACCAGTTACGATACGAGCAAGGCTCGCCGCGAGCTGGGATGGCGCCCGCGCCCCATCCGGCAGACCGTTCGCGACACGCTGGAATGGGTGCGTGACCACCCCGAACTTCTCTGATGACCGATATTTAAGGCAGGCGTGGCATCATAACCCGCTTCCAGACCGGTGGCAGCAGCGCCAGCCAGAAGCAGCCGAAGTAGCCGGTTGGCAGCTGCGGCGCGTCGGGCAGCGACCGCAACTGGTGGTAGGGCCGCGAGGCAGTGAGGTGGTGCTCGGGGTGCCGTGTAAGCTCGACCAGCACCCAGCGGCTGAGGCGGGCGTCCGACTGCCACGAGTGGTGCGCCGCGACACGCTCGCCCGGCTGCCGCCGCAGCCCCCAGTGGCGGACGTAGTTGACGTATTCGAGCAGCTCGATGGCGACGAGCGACTGCGCGGCGAAGAGCGCGGCGGCAACCGGCCCGAGCAGTGCCCCGATGGCTGCGAGCGTCGCGACGCTCACCAGCAGCCCCGCCGCGGCCGTGTGTCGCCAGCCGGAGCCGCTGCGCTGCGCGGCAATCCGCCAGGCGCTCGCGAACTGCCCCGGGACGGTGCGCAGCACGAACCACCAGAGCCCCATCGCGGCGGGCGCCGAGGCGGGGTCGGCGTCAGTGCCGACAGTGCGGTGGTGCCCGTGGACATGCTCGGTCTCGAAGTGCAGGTAACTGACGCTCCAGAGCAGCGCCCGCGCGAGCGCGCGCTCCCAGCGACGCGGCCGGTGGACCAGCTCGTGCGCGACGACGATGCCCGAAATGCCCGAGCTGATGCCGGTCGAGCCGGTCGCCAGCGCCAGCTCGAGGGTCAGCGCCCCCGTGCCGCTGGCGAGCCAGAGCAGGCTGCCGACTGCGGCGAACTGGAGCGCGACGTGCGCGTAAAGTATCGCGTCGAAGAAATGCGGTGACGCCGCCGTGGGCGGCGGCGCCTTGCTCTCGCCCAGCAGCAGGTCGAGCAGCGGATAGGCGACCAGCGCCAGCACGATTCCGGCGCCCGGCCACGCGTAGCCGAGGTTGCCGGCGATGGCGACCAGCGGCAGCAGCAGGCTCAGGAGATACTGCGGCCGCATCAGCGGTCCAGGATAATGCGCTGCGCGAGTTGCTCGTCGACCGACAGCTCGCCTTGCGGGGTCGCCAGCGACCAGCCGCCGTCGCTGGTTGCGACCACTTTTACCGTCGCGCCGGGCTTGAGTCCGGCGCCCGCCAGCGAGACCGTCATGTCGGCCGAGTCGAGGATGGCGCGCACACGTGCTTCGTCGCCCGCGCCGAGTCGCGAGAGCGGCGTCACCGACGGGTGCGCGCAGCCTTCGCAGTCGCGGTTCAGTTTCTGGCAGACTGCCGCTTCGGGGTCGTGAGGCGAGATGCCGAGCAGGTTGCAGAGTCGCGTCTCGATGTCGCGCGTCAGGATGTGCTCCATGCGGCACGCGACCGTATCGGCTTCGCCCTGCTCAACCCCCAGCACTTCGACCAGGAAGCGTTGCAGCAGGTCAAAGCGGTGCTCCATCTCGGCCGCAACCTGCAAGCCATCGTTGGTCAGCAGCACGCCGTGGTAGGGCTGGTAGTCGAGAAATCCTTCGCTGCCGAGCCGCTGCACCATCTCGGTGACGGTCGCGGGCGTCAGCCCGGTTTGTTGCGCCAGGTCGGTGGTGCGCACGCGGTCGCCCGTGGCGGATAGCGAGTGGATGTGCTTGAGCATCATCTCGGCACTCTCGGAAACCATCGCCATCCCCTTGCGTGCTGCGTATAAGCGGATTGCGCTTATTAGCGCGCCACGCTGGCGCCTCGTGCAATTTCCCTCCAGCCTCGAGACGACGCGCGGCCGCATTATCGCGGTAGCGCTGGTGCTGCTGCTGCTCGTCAGCGGCGCGGCCGCCTGGGTTTGGTGGCCGTTCGGGGAGCCGGAGGTGGAGTTCATCGCCTTCGACTACCAGCGCGCCTACAAGGATATCGAGGCGCTGACTGCCAACGGTCCGCGCTTCGCCGGCGGCGAGGGGGAACGGCTGGGCGCCGAATATGTCGCCAGCCAGTTTACCGCGGCGGGGCTGTCGCGCGTCACGGTGCACCCCGTACCGTGGACGCTCTACGAGCCGGTCGGGACGCAGGAGCTGACCATCGCCCGCGAGGAGCGCGACCCGTTGCTGGGAGCCACGATTGACCGCGACGAGCAGCAGCTGTCGCACCTCGAGGATTTCACCGTGCTCGCTTTCTCGGGCTCGCTCGACGACTCCGACATAGAGGCGGTCTTCGTCGGCAACGGCGACGACGCCAACTACTCCGCCGCCGGCGCGGTCTCCGGCCGGGCGGTGCTGGTTGCTAACGACGGGGCGCTCAGCTACAGCGAGCTCTACCTGCAGGCGCTCGACAACGGCGCGGCGGCCTCGCTTATTTACGACGCAGGGCGCGACTGGCCGATTGGCAAGGCGTCCTACGGGGCTGACGCGCGCGGCCACATGATCCCATTTCCCGAAGCGTATCCAGAATATGCCGACCAGTTAATCCCGCACCTGATGCTCTCCCAGACGGCAGGCCAGCAATTGCAGGACTGGATTAACGCTGCCGAAGGGGACGACGACGAGTCGGCGCTCGTCGATTTGGACATCAATGTCGTAATCGAGCTGCGCGAAACGCGTGTCGTCACTGGCGACATAATCGGCAAGTCGTCGCAAATCGTGATGCTCGGCGCGCACATGGACACGCATTACGTCGGCGTCGGCGCGGTCGACAACACCGTCGGCACCGCCGAAATCATCGAGATGGCGCGCCAGTTCGCGCAGGCGGGCGAACTGGAATACACTGTGCGCTTCGCGACATGGGGTGCCGAGGAACTGGGACTGCTCGGCTCGTATGGCTATTTCCTGCAGAACGAGGCCACTCTGCAGAGCGACTTGCGGCTCTACCTGAACTTCGACATGACCCATGCCGACCTCGGTGAAAGCGGCGACCGCATCCCGTTCGAGGTCAACAACCCCGACCTGAAAGCGGAAATCGAGAAAGTCATGGAACTATGGCGTGAGCGCTTCCCAGACCTCGCGGCCGACTACCAGACGCCGGTCAGCTACGCGGCCGAGGCGGGGCCGTCCGACCACCGCACTTTCGCGATGGAGGGCTTTACGACCGCCACCGGCTACGGTTCGGGCTCGGCCGAATACCACACGCCGTATGATACCATCGAGCAAATCAACGCCGAGTCGCTACAGGTCGCACCGCAGATTCTCGGCAGCTACGGCCTGCACGTTGCGCGCCACGCCCTCTAGGCGGGCAGCCGCGTTATAATCAGTCGCGACTTGATGCGGTTGACGATTTCGTCCTGCACGATTTCCAGCCCGCACGCTTGCACAAGCTCCGGAAGGTCGAAGTGCTCGCCCAGCCCCAGCTTCCGTCGCACCGGATTCCACGCGCGCCAGAGCTTCCCCGGTTCGTTCTTGTAATGGTTGACCACCACCAGCTTGCCGCCGGGCCGGGTGACGCGTATCATCTCGCGCAGCACCACTTCCGGCTCCGCCACGACGGCAATCGCGTGCGCCACTACCGCATGGTCGAACGTGTCGTCGTCGAATTCCAGTTTGTGTGCGTCCATCTGGTGCAGCGTCACCTCCGCGGCTATCTTGCCCTTGTCGAGCCGCTTCTGCGCCTTCTTCAGCATCGCCGCGCTGAAGTCGAGCGCGTCGATCCTGACGCCGGCCACGTAGTGGCGCAGCGAAATGCCGGTGCCGACCCCCACTTCCAGCACCCGCTCGCCCGGCTGCGCGTCGAGTGCCTCGACCATCCGTGTATGCCCCTCGGCGAAACTGGGCGCGAAAACGTGGTCGTAAACCGGCGCATAAATCTTGTAGGCGACGTTGGTATCCTTGCGCGCTGCCACGTCGGGGGAACGCTCCAGCAACTTAAGCCCTTGCCGCGAGCCCGGCCGCAATCGCGGCCCCCACCAGCGCCAGCAGTTGCAGCGGCTCGGCCGTCAGCCACGCCACGATGACGCAGAGCGCCGCGCAAGCGGCGCCCAGGATGCGCAGCAGCCAGCGCATGTTCGCTTCTCGGTCAGTGTGCTGCGTCGGGATGTGCAGGCCGACGAACCAGGCGCCGATGACCCCCGCCAGCAGCACCGTTGCCTGCCCGTAGCCCGGGTCGCCCAGCCGCGTCAGCGCGTAGACGGCGTAGGTGACGGCGACCCACATCATCGCAATCGTGTAGACCTTCGAGCGGAACGGCATCCCCAGCCCGGCACGGTAGTCGCGGACGTAGCGGCCGAAGACCGGGTGGTGCAGCAGCCAGTTGTAGAACTTCTCCGAGCCACGTGCATAGAACGCCGCCGCCAGCACGTAGAACGAGACCGTCGGCAGCCCCGGCACATACGCGCCGATGGTGCCGATGGCGACGCAAACGTGGCCGAGCAGCATCCAGACGGAGCGCGCCAGTCGGTTGTGCGCCAGCCTCAGGCCGGAATCCATAGGCGCGTCCCTGCTAGCGCAGGTATAAACCGTTGCGCGTGCAAATCGCTTTAAGCGCGCGAGGGCGGGGGAGCGCACATGCAGCTAAC
>CAUZDT010000031.1:0-14759 GCA_963578705.1 Candidatus Thalassarchaeaceae archaeon | reverse complement strand
TTCTTTGCAACGGGTGCGGTACCATCTTCGCTCCCGACGGAGAGACGCTTCACTGCCCCAACTGCGGACAGGCCGGCCCGCCCCCTCCTGAAAGCTGACACAGCCTTTTAAAGCGCATTCTCACTAGGAATAGTGTATTTCATGCACCAGACTCTCAAAAAATCACTCGCGACATTGGCACTTGCGTTTCTGTTTTCTCTGGCTGCCTTCGAGGCTTCCGGTGAAGGGGTGGACCTGACTATTACCTCTCTGGACTACACCAACGACTTTGAGACGGGAGATCCTGTTACCATCGTCCAGAGCGGGAAGGATGACTCCACGATGTACAAGTACAGTTTTTTCGATGATGATAACGATGACTGCGATGAACAGAGGTGTCTCCCTGAGAACTGGTATGCAAAGAATTTTGAAGACGAGGGCTGGAATTCGGGAGCGGCGCCCTTCGGTAACGGGGACATAGGTGGTGGTAATCCCGGAACGTTCTGGCAAACCGAGGAGGGGCTGAATGACTATCTTATTGTCCGCCATCACTTTACTTATAATGATGAGTATGATGTAATCAGTGCAACCCTGAACTTGGCCTACAACAACTACTACACCGCCTACCTGAACGGGAACCTCATTCGAAACTGTGGCTGGGGGTGCGGCGAGAACGACGCCGAATACTGGAACCATGAAATGACCTATGACGGAAGCCCCGAGTCGGGCCCCAACCCGAACTGGCTGGTTGAGGGTGAAAACGTGCTTGCCATCCTGGGAATAGACAGCACCTGGGGTGGCGGTGACGGCGAACAGTGGCTCGATGCCGAGCTCATCGTGAATGTCCAGTCCTGGAGGGAAAACCCGATTGTCCTGGGCGATGACCTGTGGATGATGGTGATCACTTCCAACGTGGGAAATGAAACCGCTGAGAACTTCAGCGTCACGCTGGCAATCGATGGCGAGGAACTCGGCAACGCCACTATCGCGGAGCTGGCACCCAACGCGACGGTCATGAACATATTCTACTGGACCCCGGAAGCGCTCGGGGACTTCACCCTCGTCGCCACGGCCGACGCCGGCGGTGTCGTTAACGAAAGCAATGAGGATAACAATACGCTCGAGCGGACGCTGCACGTCGGTTACTACGCCTGGAACGCGAGCCTCGACCGCGTCGAGGCTCGCGCCAACATGAGCGAGACCGTCACCTTCGCGCTCAACGTCACCAACACCGGTGACGTCGAGGACAATTTCACTATATCGGTAGCAGGAGTCCCGAATGACTGGGGTCTGGTGCTGCAACCGCAGGTGCTGCACCTGCAACCGGGCGAGTCGACTATTTGCAACATCTCGCTGACGGTCGGCGACCGCGCGCGCGCAGGGAATTTCACCCTTATCCCGGTCATAACCTCACAATACCACTCGGAGGTGGCGACGACCATCGTCGCCAGCGGCGCGGTGGCCGCCACCGAATACCGTTATTACATCTCGAACGCGACCGTCTTCCCGGACAACTATTACGAATATGGCTTCAACGACACCAGCTGGTCGACCGGTGCAGCGCCGTTCGGGCGCGGCAGCGTCGACGGCATCGACCACGGAACTGATTGGGAGACAACCGACATCAATGGCAGCAGCGGCGAGAACGACTACATCGCGACGCGTCACTGGTTCAACGACACCGGCGACCTCGACTTCACGCGGCTGCAGTTCAGGGTGACGTACACCAACTACTTCAGGGCATACCTCAACGAGCAACTCATCCGGGACTGCTTCAGCTACAGCGGCAGCTGCTACAGGGGCGATGCGGAATACTGGAGCATGGTGCTCGAGGTCGAGCGGGACTGGCTGCAATCCGGCGACAACCTGCTGGCGGTCGCGGGACGCGACTCAACCTACCAGGGCGGTGACGGGGAGCAGTGGCTTGACTTCGAGCTGCTGGCGGTCAAGGCGCGCTACAGCGCCTGGAACTTCAGCGAACCCGAACTGGGGCTGGTGGTCGAGGTGCTGCCCAACTACAACTTCTCACTCTGGGCCCCCATTACCAACAAACCAATCCCGGACGACACTAACTACACCTTTGAAATCTGGATTACCAACAACGGCAACGTCCGCGACACCTATGGCCTCGTAATCACGAACAACGACACGCACAACTTCACCATTCTGAACTACACCGTCGAGGTGGTTGCGCTCTACGATGGCGGCGCCATTGGCTACCTAAACGTCACCATGCGCGACCTCATCGAGGAGGACGCGCGCGGTGGCTTCAACGTCACCGTTACCTCGCGCAACTCGACCGAACAACTCACTAGATGGATTGAGCTGACTGCACTGCTCTATGTCGTGCCTGACACACTACGTCCTATTACGGAGGCTATAACAGATCCACTCGTCAACTCGACATCGTTCCAGGTAGGGTGGGAAGTGGCCGGCTGGTATCACCTTGACGAGGTGCTCGGCAACGACACCATCATGGTAACTGTCGAGTACCGTCGAGACAACGGTAGTGGTGGCTGGGAAGAATGGCAGGTATGGCAGGTGTTCAACGCCACATTTAATGAATCGACAGAAAAGTACGAACCACTCAGCAACGGGAGCGTAGAGTTTGATTTGGGTGAGGACGGGCGCAGCTTCCAGTTCCGGTCAACCGGACTGGATGATGATGGACTACTGGAGGACAAGACAGGACGCAATGACACAGAGACGCTGGTCGACACGACCCCGCCGGCGGTCGCCGTTTCCAGCAACCCGGCCGGCGCACTGCTCAGCACCGACTACCTCGAGCTGAGCTGGGAGAGCAGCGCCAGCGACCTTGCGGGCTACGACCTGCAACATTCGTTTAACGGCGGAGCGTGGGAGACGCTGCTGGCCGACTCGCTCGAGACGCGCTTCGACTACTATATCACGGCCGACGGCAGCCACGCCTTCCGCGTCATCGCGCGCGATGGCGCGGACAACCGTGGCGTTCCCGCGGAGCCGCAAATCAGCGTGGTCATCGACACCTCGCCCCCATCGGGGACGCTCGCGCCGCTGGAGCCGCTGACCGGCGCGCTGGCCGTGACGTTGCTGCCATCGCAGGACAACGCCAGCAGCTACAACCTGAGCTACACGCGGATTGCCGAGGAGCAGCTGCTGACCACCATCTGGGCGTGGCAGGAGCTCGGCAGCTGGAACTCGACACAATCGCACGATTTCCCGCTTGATGACGGCTACGCCTACTTCTTCCGCTACACGCCAGTCGACGCGGCGGGCAATGTCGCCGACCGCGGCGCGCTCACCGCCAGCTACAGCGGCGGCGGGGGGCCAGGGCAGTCGTTTCAGCTGCCGCTCCCCGCTATCGTCCAGCAGGGCGACCCGCAGCTCAGCGTGCGCGCCGGGCTGACGGAGCTGGCGCGCAGCGACGCGCCGGGGATGGTTCTCAGCAGCCAGTTCTACTACGACGCGGCGACCGCCACCATCCATTTCGGCAACGGCGCGAGCGGCTACCTGCCGACCGAGGGGGAGTCGATTACCATCGCCTGGAGCGGCTACGATACTGCGACGCTGGTTGACCGCACCCCGCCCTCTGCCCCGCGCAGCTTCCAGCTGACGCTGGCGCCCGATGGGACGGCGCAGCTGCGGTTCCTCTATTCAGCCTCGGACGACGTGGTCGAGTATCGCGTCATCCGCAAGAATTCACCCAACGCCACCGGCGACCTGCTCGCGACGCTCGCCCACAGCGAGGGGTACCTGACGCACGTCGACCAGCCGCCGGGCGAACAGCTCTGGATTTACCGCGTCGTGGCGGTCGACCGCAGGGGGCAGCCCTCGCCCGCGGTCGAGGCGACGGTCGACCTGACGCCGGCGGTCCAGCCACCGACAGGCGATGGCGAGACTGGGGGCGGGGGCGGAATCCCAACGCTACTGCTGGCGGGCGTGGCGGTAGCCATTATCGGCGGCGGAGCGGCGGCTTGGTGGTTCACCCGGCCGCCGCCCGTGGCCTCCACGCCGGTGCTGACGGGCGTCGTGTCGCCCTTCACAGCCGCCGACGGGGAACTTCTTTGCAACGGGTGCGGTACCATCTTCGCTCCCGACGGAGAGACGCTTCACTGCCCCAACTGCGGACAGGCCGGCCCGCCCCCTCCTGAAAGCTGACGCAGCCTTTTAAAGCGCATTACAACATGCAGTAGACAACCGGAGGTTGATATGTCACTGGAGGAAATCGACAACCTGTTCTATTTGCTCGAGAACCCGACGCGGCGGCGCATCCTGCAGCTGCTCTCCCGCGAGCGGCTCTACCCGCTACAGCTGTCGCGCGAAATCGACGTCAGCCAGCAGGCGGTGGTCAAACACCTGCGGATCCTCGAGGAGCACGGCATGGTCGCCTCGCGCGACGAGCCGAGCGACCGCGGCCCCAACCGGCGCGTCTACCGCGCTTCGCGCTCGGTCTCGCTGCATATCGATGTCGGACCGACGACCTTCCGCGAGCAGGCGGCGCCGATGGCCGAGGACGCCGAGCTGAGCACCGAGCAGCTGCGCATCCGCAGCGCCATCGCCGAGGCGCGCAACATGGAGCCGAGCGCACGCATGGACCTGCTGGCGCGTGTCGGCGAGGACTTGCGCCACTCGCTGCGGGACCACGAACAGAAGCGGCAGCAGCTGCTGGCGCTAATCAGCGAGCTGAACCGCGAGGTGGGGCGCTGCAGCCGCAAGGCAGACTGCAGCTACGACGAACGGCGACTGCTGCACCACATGCTACAGAACCCGAGCTACACCATCGAGGGCGCCGCCGCCGCGCTGGGGCTGCGCGAAGCCGAGGTGCGGCTGCTGCTGGCGGGGCTCGAAGAGCGCGGGCTCGCCCGCTGAACATTATATAGGGGAACTAAATCGACCAGATGATGCGAGTTCTCTACAGCACACTGGTGCTGCTGCTCGTCGCCACGGCAGCCCACGGCGAAGCAACCTACCGCGTCGACGGACTGCCGCTCGACTACGCCCTCGGCGAAGTGTACGAAGTCACGCTCACGGTGAGCGACCCCGGCGCGGTGACGGGGGTCACAATCACGACCACAAACGGCTCGCTCTCCGCCGTCAACGAGTTCGGCGAAGGCGAGGCGCACGAGCTGCAATTCGGCGCCTCGGATGACGGCTGGAGCTTCTTCTGGCAGGCGCTCGCCGACGCACACGAGCTGGGCGAGGGCGAGGTGGAATTCAGCGTCACTTTCGCCGGCGAGGATGACTCGGTCTGGGCCAGCTACGAAACAGTCGTGCGGCCACCGCCAATCCACGCCGAGGACGAGGAGGCGACGCCCGAATGGGCGCTGCAACTGGCATGGGGCGGCGTCGCGCTGACCGGAATCCTGGCACTGGCTGCGACATTCGTGCTGCGGCGCGGCTGAAGCGGCTATCGTCGGGGGCGCGGGCGCAACGTATATATCGGGCGACAAACATCCCTGATACCTGCCTTCGGGCAGAGGACATAACCATGAAACGTAGAATTGTGAACGATGAGCAGGCGGTTTCACCTGTGATTGCGGTCATCCTGATGGTCGCAATTACGGTCGTGCTGGCCGCTGTGCTGTATGTGTGGGCCTCCAGCTTCCTGGGTGGCACCACTAAGAACGCGCCGACCGGTAGCACCATGGCAACCAAGACCTCAGGGAACGTCTGGATCGTAGAAATGATCAAGCTGAACCCGCAAGTCTCGGTGAACTCGGTCCACTGGTACCTGCTGGACATCCAGGGCAACACTGTCAGTGATGGCCTGGTATCGGAAGTCTACGGCTATTATGCCGGTGAGGGCAAGGGCGTCATCTTCGTCGACAACGACTTCGATGGCAAGCTGAGCCCGGGCGACAAGTTCGAGGTCCACCCCGGTGAATCCGGCTCAGACCTCGAGAACACGAACTCGGTAGACGACTACAAGTTCCGTCTCAAGTTCGAGCCCACCGGCGACACCATCGGCTACGACACCCCGCTGTCATAGACCTAACGGGCTGAACAGCCAAACAGGGGCGGCCCACAGCCGCCCCACCCCTGCCGTGAGCGGCGCTAGCTGTGCTAGTAGCGTCGCCCGGCAAACCCCATTTTTACAACTTCAGCTTAGCTCGAAGTGTGCGCACTCTAATCGTACCGCTCCGTGCGAGAGCTGGCTGACGTAGCGTACGCAATCCAGGTCGCCAGCGCCGAGCCGCGCCAGCAGCAGTGCGCCGGTCTCGCGCTCGCAGGTCGCCTGCGCCCCATCGGCGAAGCTAAAAATGTGGAAGCCACCGAGTAGCACCTGTGGTCGCCGCGTCAGATCGAGGGCGAGCAGCAGCCGCTCGCCCTCTCCCTCCGCGTCATGCAGCAGCGAGTAGTCACCCGGGCCGTAGCGCTCGTAACGGCAGTCGCGCAGATCCCAGCGCGTGCCGGTCGCGCGCGCCAGCCACTCTGCCAGCACGGGCAAGCGCCAGAAGTCGACGAGCAGCGGCGGCCCGGTTTCGCGGACTGCGAAGCCGGGCCGCTCTTCGCGCGCGAGCTGCCCGGCGGGCGGCTCCGGCAGCGGCTCGGTGAAGAAGCCGGAGAGCTGGACGACGCGCTCGCGCGCCAGTTGCTCGCTGACGGCGGCGAGTGCCGCTGGCTCGCGCCACGCGGAGACTATGGGGGATTCAGCCATGATACCACCCCGTCACCGTCAGCCGCTGCACCTCACCGACGACTTCCACAACCTGGTGCCACGACTGCGGCGAGACGCGGAACAGCACCAGCGAGTTGAACTCGGGGGCGATACGCTTCACGACACGGCCGGCGACGTCGCCGGCCGTGTCGAACAGCTCGAGCGCGCCGCCGTCCTGCTCGCGCAACCCACGCGTCAGGTGCAGCGACCAAGCGACCTGCCGTCCTTCGACACGATCGTCGTGCGGCAGCAGGAAATCGCCCTGCACGTAGACGTAGGCAGCGAGGTCGAGGCTGCGCAGCGGGGGCGTGTCGAACGCCGCCGCCACCCGGGAACGCCAGGCGGGGTCGCCCAGCGCTCCGCGCAGCCCCGCCAATTGCGAGGCTGCACCCAGCTCGCGCGTCGAGGAGTGGCTGAACAAGTCGGCCTCGCCCGGCTCGAATTCCTGCCCGGCCAGCCACTCCAGCTCGCCCGCGACAGCGTCGAGGTCGAGGAAGTCGCGGACGACCACGTGCGGAAATGGCTCTGGAATTACCTCAATATTATGACTGCGCATCGAGCCACCCGCGCATGCCGTGCACCGAACCGAGATGCGTGCCGGCCTGGTGCGGCCCCATCCCCGGCTCGGTCTGCGCCAGCCGGGGCCGCTCCGCCAGCAGCCGCGCCGTCGTCGCGACCGCGTCCTCGCCAGCGGCGACACCGTCGGCGACTAGCGTCAGCCACGCCTCGAACTCCTCGCGCACTTGCACGATGGCTGCGCCGTTCCCGGCTGGGCGCGGGCCGAAGTGGGTGTAGTGCAGCCACTCCACATCAAGTGCCGCCAGTGTGTCAAGCGACTTCAGGGCAAGCGCATGGTCGTAGCGCGGCGGCGTGACCGGGAAGCCGCAATTCAGCTCAGGATACCAGAGGCCGAGCGCGTCGCCAACGAAGACTCCGCGGTCGGCGACCCACGCGACGTGGTGCGGCGCATGGCCCGGCGTGTGCAGCGCCCTAAACTGCGTCGTACCGAGGTCGATAACGCCGCCGTCCTCGACGGTGGCGACGCGGTCCCGTGGGATGGGGAGCGGCTCGCCGTACAGTTCGGCAATCGGCCCAAGGAAGGCGCGGCTGCCCACCCAGAGCCGTTGCGGGTCGAGCACGTGCTTCAGCGCTTTCGGGTGGACCAGCGCTCGCGCGTTCGGCAGTTCGCGCAGCAGGTGGCCACCGCCGCCGAAGTGGTCGAGGTGGATATGCGTCGGCAGCACCCAGTCGATGTCATCCGGCGCGAGGCCGGCCGCTGCGATGCCCTCCATGAGGTGCTCCAGCGCGCAGGCGGGGCCGGTCTCAATTATGGTGTTTTTCTCGTCGAGCCATATATAAATAGTGATGAAGTCGGGAACACCATCCGGCTGCAGATCGAACCAGACCAGATGCTCCGAGTGGCGGTGCAGTTCCACGCGCCCGCAGCGGTGGAGGGGTAAAACTGCGCCGTCGGCCTTAAACAGAGGGCGCCAATCGCGTGGCCCGTTGAGTCATGAAGTATATCATTGTGTCCGGCGGTGTCCTTTCCGGACTTGGAAAGGGCGTAACCTCCTCCTCGATTGGTGTGCTGCTGCAGCGGGCCGGATACCGCGTTACCGCGGTCAAGATGGACCCCTACCTGAACTGCGACGCGGGGACCATGAATCCTTACGAACATGGCGAAGTCTTCGTCATGACCGACGGCTCGGAGGTTGACCTTGACCTTGGCAACTACGAACGGTTCCTCAACTGTAACCTCACCGCGGTGCACAACATCACGACAGGGAAGGTATTTCGCTCCGTAATCGAGAAGGAACGCCGTGGCGACTATCTGGGGCAGACCGTCCAGATTATACCGCACGTCGTGCGCGAAATCGTCGACGCGATACGTGGCGCGGCCGAAAGCGCCTCGGCCGAAATCTGCCTGGTCGAGCTCGGCGGCACGGTGGGGGACATCGAGTCGATGCCTTTCATGGAGGCGGTGCGGCAGCTGCACCGCGAGGAGGGGCACGAAAACGTGATGTTCATCCACACCACGCTGGTGCCGGTGATTGGCGCTGTCGGCGAGCAGAAGACCAAGCCGACGCAGCACTCGGTCAAGGAGCTGCAGGGGCTCGGCATCCGGCCAGACGTAATCGTCGGCCGCTCGACCGACCCGCTCGAGCCCGATATCGCGGCCAAGATTGCCTTTTTCGCTGACATTCCACCCGAGAACGTGGTTTCAGCACCCGATGCCAAGTCAATCTACGATGTCCCAATGCACTTCGTCGACCAGCAGGTTCCGCAGCTCATCGAGGAGCGGCTGGGGCTGAAGCGGCGTGAGCCCGACATGACGCAGTGGCAGGACTTCGCCGAGCGCGTCAGCAACGGCACGCGCGAGGTGGAAATCGCGCTGATTGGCAAGTATACTGACCTCAAGGACTCCTACATTTCCCATGAAGAAACGCTGCGCTACGCCGGCGCGCTGGAGGATTGCCGCGTCCGCATCCGCTGGCTCGAGGCGCCCGACCTGGAAGATGCCAGGAACGCGATGGCGCTGGAAGGCGTCAACGGCGTCATCGTGCCGGGCGGCTTCGGCAACCGCGGCGCCGAAGGCAAAATCATGGCAGCGCAATGGGCACGCGAGAAACACGTGCCCTACCTCGGCGTCTGCTTCGGCTTCCAGCTAGCGGTCATCGAATTCTGCCGCAACGTCCTCGACCTTGAGGGGGCGAATTCCAGCGAGTTAGACCCGGATTCGCCCCATAAAGTGGTGGACCTGCTGCCTGAGCAGCGCAAGGTGACCGAAATGGGCGCCACGATGCGGCTGGGCGACCACGACGTGGCGCTCGACGAGGGTGTCGCAAGCGGGCTTTACGGCAGCGACTCAATCCAGGAACGGCACCGTCACCGCTTCGAAATCAATCCCGAGTATATCGAGCGCATCGAGGCGGCAGGGATGCGGTTCACCGGCCGCGACACCTCTGGTCGCCGCATGGAAGTGCTGGAATTGCAGGACCACCCCTACTTCCTGGCGTCGCAATTCCACCCCGAGTTCAAGTCCCGTCCCGACGCGCCTTCACCACTGCATCTGGGGCTGTTGCGCGCGGCGCTCGAACACGCAGCATAAGTTTATAACTGGCCAGAGCCCCTCGGGGGCATGTCCGAAGAGGATGGAGAATACCCTGAATTTACCGCCCCGGCGCCCACGGCCGAGAGCGACGGCCCCGATGTGGGCGTTATCCTTGCCGCTGTTTCAGGCGTGCTGGTACTGCTTGGCTTCTATTTCGGATTCACCAGCCTGCAGGCGATGGGCGGTGGACTAGTAGCGGCCGACATGGACGCACAGCAGGGGCAGCTCATGCTGGGCTACCTGCTGATTACGGGCGGCATCTTCCTAGCGGCGCTGCTCTCACTGGGCAACGTTATTCGCGATTTTTTCTCCAGCTTTTTCTCCAGCGACTAGACCGTTGCGGTCCGTTCGAACTCGATATCCAGCAGGCCGTCGCTGAGCAGGATTGTATAGCTGAAGGTAGTCGCACTACCGTTGGTGCTGCTTGAATCCAGCTTCAGCACCAGCGCATAGCCGTGCGCCGCAAAACTGTTCTCGAATACCTGCGCCGCCGTAGCGAACGCCGCCTCGGCAGAGGCGCCGCCAACCAGCTCCGCGTCTAGCGCTGGCGGCAGGTTCGCATCAATCATCGTCAGCAGCGGCGCCGGGTCGTGCCGTTCGCCTTGGTAACGGCCCAGATTGGCCGAATGGGAAATTGAAATCGAGATGGTGAGCAGCGTCAGCGTCATCAGCAGGCCAGCGACCATCAGCATCTGGCCGCGGTTGTTCATGCCGTCCCCCGCGGGCCATACCAGAGGCTCAGCTCAAGCTCCCACAACTCAGAGCCAACCCAGACCAGCCGGAAAGCGATGCTCACCGTCCCTTGCGGCGCGCCGCGGTCGACCAGCGTCTCGCTGCTCCCACCATGCGTCCCCGTCAGGCGATAGCTCGCCGCCGCCGGCAGCCCGCCGTCCAGGTACGACTGCAGCGCGCTGCTGTTATCCTCGCCGAGCCAGGTTGCAAGCGTCGATTCGCCAGCGCCGGTCTGCCACTCATCGAGTACCTGCAGTAGCTGCATCCCCTGATGGCGCAAGTTGTCGTCACCAACGCGGGTCGCGTCGCTGGCCGGCAGGCTGACAATCGCGACGTTGACTGCCGAGGTGAAGAGCGTCGCGACCAGCAGGACCTCCAGCACGTGCATCTGCGCCGCGCGGCCGGGCAATTTCATTTCAGGAGACAGTACCTGGACTGATGACCGAGGTGGCGATTCCCATCATTTCGAAGATCAGCCAGCCGACGAAGAGCAACATCGAGGAACGGTTGAACGCCGAGTAGAGCTTGCCAGTGGACATGAAACCGGCCGCCATGCCGTTGCCAATGCTCTGGACAATTACGCTGTAGAGGAATATGGTCGAAATCCAGACTTCATTCAGGTTGCGCACCTGCAGGTTACCGATGGACATACCCTCTCCGCCGGTGGCAGAGGCGGAATCGGCAATCGCCGGGACGAAAGTGTTGGCCAGGACGAGGATAATCATCAGATAGACCATAAACGAAACGTATACCACCATGATATAGCTGGTAACTTCCTGCGCTCGCTCGGTCTCGAGCGCCTTGATTTCCCTGGCGTCAAACGAAGCGGCGAGCAGGATGTCCGAAATGCGACCTCCCGCGCGGTTGGCCTCATCGACCATGCGGACCGCCCGCGACACGATGGGCGACCGGACCCGTTCGGTAAACATCCCCAGCACTTCACTGAATGAAATACCCCACGAAATCTGGGTTGACATCTTGTGTACTTCGTCGTTGAGGTTGCCATATTCGCCCCGCGCCAGCGTCTGGATAGCAACAGTCATGCTGAGACCACCTTTCCAGTATTCAGCCAGGTCGCGCAGGAAATCGGGGAATTTCTCCTCAACATGCGCCCGGAGCTTGTCCTCGCGCAAGCCCCAGATACCATAAGGTAGCATCAGCGCAATAATTCCGAAGACGTAGTAATCGAGGGTCGAAATTTCCGGGTAGTGCCGGTACCAGGTTGCCGCTTCCACATCCTCGTCGATACCATTTACCAGCGGGTCGGCGTCGCGGCTCTCGTTTTTGGCAATCGAGGGGAGGCCATACATGTTGGGCGTAATCGTGAAGGGGCCATCGTTCATGACCTCCGGGTTATCGAACTGCGAGTCGCCGTCGAAATCCGTGACGACGGTCGTCAGGTCTGCCTGATGGTTCAACTGCCCTATCGCGATGAATGAGCCACCCATTACCAGCGAAAGAAAGACGACGATGTAGACTGTAATGTCGGTCTTGCCACTCCTCACCTCGAGCCACTTCCTCGCCATGGTGTAGGTCATCCAGCGCCGCTTCTTGCCGGTCCGCTCGTCGCGGTAAACCCGTTTCTCGAGATTCTTGGCCATTAATCGATTGCGACCTCATTGCTCAGTGAGAGGAAAATATAGGCGAAGAAAATCTGGATCATCGGGAACATCAGAAAGACCATCATGTAGAGGTGCTCTTCCTCCAGTTTCATCCCGGACCCGGAAACCCAGAAGGTAATCACGGCCATAATCATCGCGAAAATTGGCAGTGCCACCGCCATCACCACATACGCTTCCGCAAAGAGTGCCATCTGCTGGATAACACTCTTGACATGCACCCGGTTGGCCTGCGCGTAGTATTCTGCCCGGTTCAGGAAGTAGAGCTTCAGGTTACCGCCCGAGGTAAGCGTGCCGACAATTCCCTGTAGGAACTCGGAAAACCGTTCCGAGGGCGACCGTTCGACACCCTCCTTGAGCGTCGTCACCAGGTCACGGCCCATGAACTCGACAGAGTGGTAAACCCAGGCCGCATCCTTCGAAATCTCGCCGTAAATATCCTCACTGCGGGCGAGCGACTTGAAAATCAACGCCGGCGTCGCGTTAGCCGCCGCCATCGCCGCGGTGTAACTGGCTGCAAAAGGCAGCTTGCGGTCCATATCCTTAGCGCGCGAGCCAACACTCAACGCCGGCTCGAGCCAGTTCACCATCGCTATCAGCAGCGGCAGTACGATAACCAGCACCAGTGCTAGAATTGCCTGTATGAATTCCGAGACGATAATCGGCTCGCCATCCGGGCCGGTCATCTGCGCCAGGAATGGCACGCCGACGGCAATAAAAGCAAACACCAGTACTAGTCCGGCGATAAATGTAACGAAAACCTGCATCACGGCGTGGGCAACATAGCCTTCGGGCAGCAGCGGAATGCGTGCCTTCACGAGCTGTTGCTTGAGCTTGAAGGAATCCTTGGTCAGCAAGCGACCCAGCCAGCCGAAAAGGAGCAGGCTGAGTGACTGCAGGCCGGTTAGAACCACCGGTGCCACCAGCGCGGATTGGCCGAGCGCTCGACGCGCTTCGCCAGTTCAGCCTGCAGCTTGGTCGTAGCCTTGGCCTGCCGGGCCTCTTCCTTGGCTGCTGCGCTCGCCTGCTTGTCCGGGCTGGAGGCGAGCTTGACCTGCCGCGCCTCGGCCTTGTTGCGGGCGGAGAGCTCGCGATTACACGACTTCAGCAACCGGCCCGCTTCGCGTACGGAGAGGCTGGAAACATCACCGATTCCGAGCTGGGCCGCAGCGGGCGTCAGCTGTCGCAGCGGGACGTAGCGCATCTGCGCCTTCAGCATATCACGCTCAAGGTAGGCGTCCGACTTGGCACGCCGGGCCGCTTCCTTCGTCTCGAGCTTGGCGCGCTTGCCCTCGTCCGCGGTGGCAGCCGCTCGAGCATCGGCCTTCGCGCAAGCCGCCTCCTCCCTGGCGAACCGCTTCTGGAACTTCTGCTGCACCCCGGCCGGGAACTCGGCAATATCGACGCCCTCATCGGCTGCGCCAGCACCGCTCAGGTCGAGGTCACGCTCCTTCACCTTGCGGCGGCGCTTGCGTCCGCCCACCTGCAGGTCGGCGTAGACCCGGCGCATCACGTCCTCGGGGTGGACATAGTACTCCGAGACGACCCGCGCGAAGTCGCGGTAGTCGCGGATGCTCTTCTTGAGGCACCACTCGATGACCAGCTGTCGCCGCTTGATTTCGTCCATGATCTCGACGCGGTTCAGGTTGGCCTTCAACATGATTTTCTCAAGCACGTAGGACTTACCGGTGAAGACATACTCGTCGGTGGCGTTGTCCCAGCGGAATGCCTCGTTGGTCAGCAGCTCGTGCGAATGGGGGTCAATGCCGATAATCTCGACAATGTTCTTGTTGCGCCGCACGCGCTTCCCACCGACGCGGGTCTGAATCTGGATGGAAATCGCGTCAAGCGACGGAATCAGCACGCGCGGAATCTCAATCGGCTTGTTCTCAAGCCGGTGCACCAGGCTCTGGATTGAATCGGCGTGGAAGGTGGAATAGGTAGTGTGCCCCGTCGCCATGGCCTGGAACAGCACGTACGCCTCTGCACCACGGATTTCTCCCACAATGATGTATTCCGGCCGCTCACGCAACGCTGCCCGCAGCAGGTCGTACATGTCGACCACTCCTGGCGCCTTGACGCCCGCCATGGCGGACTCACCACCGAAACCCTCACGGGTGCAGCCGGGAATCCAGTTGGGATGCGGCAGGTTCAGCTCACGCGTCTCCTCAATACTCACAATCTTGTGCTGCCACGGCAGGAAGAGTGAGCAGGCGTTGAGGGAAGTGGTCTTGCCGGAAGCAGTACCACCGACAAACAGCATCGACATGCCGTACTGCATCGCGAGCCAGAAGAAGGCAATCTGCATTGCGGAGTAGGTCTTGAACTCGAGCAGGTCCACCGGCGTAAACGGTTCGTCACGGAAACGCCGGATGGTAAAGGTCGAACCTTTCGTGGAGACCTCACGGCCCAGCGTCATGACAATACGCGAACCATCCATCAGTGTCGCGTCGAGCAATGGTTCAGCAATCGAGATGTGCTTACCACAGCGCTGTGCCATACGGATGATGTATCGCTCTAGCTCGAACTCGTCAGACCAGAGGACATTGGTCCGCAGCGACTCGAAGCGCCGGTGATAGACGAACACCTCGACGCCGGGGCCGTCGCAGGAAACGTCCTCGATGTTCGGGTCGTGCATCATGGTATCAATCAGGCCGTATCCCACCAAGTCACGCTCGAT
>CAUZDT010000030.1:0-14829 GCA_963578705.1 Candidatus Thalassarchaeaceae archaeon | reverse complement strand
CGAGAGCTTGCCGGTACGCTGCAGTGTCTGCATGCGGTCGTCGTAGATGCGCAGCAGCAACATGTGCCGCAGCCCGGTGCGCAGCGTCTCGGCGTCGAGCTTTGGGTCCCAGTCGCCTACCGCTTTGTGCTTGGGGTCGAGCACGCGCACCAGCGAGAATGCCAGGTCGTGCATCTCTGCCGCATCGCCGTCCACTGGCGGCCGTGGCGCTTCCCCCGCCTGCGGCAGCTCCAGCTGGCTGAAGTCGGGTTTCTCGCCCGGCCGCGCCGGCGGTTCGGGCACATACAGCGTGCGCTTCTTGCGTGTCAGGCGACCACCTGCAGCCCCGCCTCGACCGGTGTGCCCTGTGCAGCAGACAGCAATGACTCGGCGCGATAGGAGGAGCGCACCAGCGGCCCAGACGCAATCGCGCTGAAGCCCATCCCGCGGGCCGTGCGTGCCAGCGCGTCGAAGCGCCCGGGTTTCACGAACTCGCGCACCGGGTGGTAGCCCGGCCCCGGCGCGAGGTATTGTCCGAGCGTCAGCAATTCGACCCCGACGTCGCGTAGCGCGCGGAACGCCGTGCGGAGCTCCACTCCGGTCTCGCCCAGCCCGAGCATAATGCTCGATTTGGTCGGCAAGTCGGGCCGCAATTCCTTTGCCGCCTCGAGGATGCGCAGCGACTGCGCGAAGCTGGCGCGGGGGTCGCGCACTTCCGGCGTCAGCCGTTCAACCGTTTCGACATTGTGCGCGAAGACTTGCAGCGGCGCTCCGTTGAGGAGCGCCGCCAGCGCCGCCTCGTTGCCAGCAAGGTCGCTACAGAGCAGCTCCAGCCCCACGTCGGGGAGCCGCGCGTGGACTGCGTCGAGGCAGGCGCGGTAGTGGGTTGCGCCGTCGTCGGGCAGGTCGTCGCGGTTGACGACTGTAATTACCGCGTAGCTAAGCCCCATCGCGGCGACGGCGTCCGCCAGCTGCTGCGGCTCCGCCGGGTCGGGCGCGGCCGGCGCGCGCATAGTCTCGACTGCGCAGAAGCGGCAGCCACGGGTGCACTCCCGGCCGGCGACCATGAAGGTCGCGGTGCCGCGTCCCCAGCACTCGTGGAGGTTGGGGCAGTGTGCTTCCTCGCAGACGGTGTGCAGTGCGTTGCCGGCGACCGCGCCGGTTGTCGCGCGGTAGCGCTCCAGCGCCGCGCCGGTCGGCAGTTCGACGCGGAACCATTCGGGCAGCCTCGTTCGTGCGTGCGTAGACAAGCGAGCCGGCATCAGTCGTGCGGTTTAATGCTAATGGCCGTGCAGACGGCACCAATCATGGAGAGTACCCAGTTCGCGGTCAGTGGCGCCACATAGGTAGAATCGCATCGTAGCCCGCGAGCGGGACGCCCGTCAGCGCGGCCGCCTCCTGGTCGAGCGCGCGCAGCTGCTCCGCCCCCAGCTCGCTGGCGCTGCCGGCGCCGAGCGCACCCATCGCGTGCGCCAGCTGGTCGCCCAGCTTGCTGAGCCGGTTTAGGGTGACCTCGCCGGTCAGCACCACCCCGGCGGCGCCGAGCGCCAGTAGCTTGAGCACGTCGTCCGCCGATGCCTGGGGCATCTCTGCCAGCACCGGCAGCCCGCTGCCGCGTGCCGCGGAGAGCGCCGCCTCGAGCGGGACGGAGCCCGGAGCCAGGATGACGCCGTCGGACGCCGCGGTGCGCAGCGCGCCCATGTCGCCGCTCAGGTCCCCCGCAGGGAGCCGCACCAGCACCGGCACGCGGTCGCGCGCGGACTGCCGCACCAGCTCGACCACCTGCGCCAGGTCGTCAGGCCGCTCCATGTCGAGCCGCCGCGGCAGCCTCCCGGCGCAAAGGTCGATGACCGCCAGGTTGCACTTGTCGAAGCTCGGGGCCTTGGCACCGACCGCCCATGAAGCCACTTGCGGCGCGTGGTCACCCTGCCACAACAGCGGAATCGTCAGGTTCAGCGGCTCGCCGGTTCCGGGGCCGAGCACCAGCCCGGGGCTGACTCGGTCGAGCCCGGGGCGGCGCGGTCGCCGCTTGAGCACCGCCGGCACCAGCCGTAGCCGCGACAGCAGCTCGGGCAGCACTTCCGCCTCCGCTTTCGGCGGCGCAGCGACCGCACCGTCGCTGATGCGCTGGAACTCGAGCCCGTGCGGGTCGATGCCGTGCTCCTGCAACAGCCGCTGCACCGCCTTGCGCTCGGCGGGCGCGGCGGGTTTTGCTCCCGCCGCAGGCGGCGTGAAGTTGCCGGCGATGAACAGCTTGCCGCCCGCCATGTAGCGCGCCACGTCGCCACCGACGTCGCCCGCGACCACGACGGTGCCGCCCTGCATCCCGGCGCCGAGCGCCCCTTCGACGTCGCCCGCGACCAGCAGCTCGCCGTCGAGCATCCCCGCCGCGGCGCCGCCCCGCACCGAGCCCTGCACCACCAGCGTCCCGCCCGCCAGCCCGTGGCCGGCGCCGCTGCCGGCGGAGCCGTTGATTATGATTTCGCCGCTGCGCATCGAGTTGCCGGCGAAGCGCCCCGCACCGCCGTTGAGAATCAGCTGCGCGCCGTGGTTCAGCCCGCCGAAGTTGTCGCCGCCGGTACCGTCGAACGTCGCCGTCTTCCCTTCCGGGAAGCCGACCGCGATGCACGCCAGCGGCTCGAGCCGCTTGGCCGTGACGGTGTCGCTCCCCGCGAGCCGTTCCAGTAGCCGCGAATTAATGTCGCCCGGCGTTGGGTCCCAGACCTCCTCCTCGTCCGCCATCGCGCGGCAGATGCGGTGGTATTTAGGTGGTTATCCCAAGTATATTCAGGAATCGCTGAAAAGTTCTCCAGATTTCATCATTCCAAAAAACAAAGCACCACCAGTCAGTATCTCAAGTATATTCAGGCTAAGGTGCGCGGTGCCACAAGCATAATACACGTATGAACCATGAAGGATCAGCGCCAATCCCAACAATATGCTAGTTTTCCGAATATTCGGGTCCATGCTCAATACCCTCGCGTGACCATGTATTCGAGCAGCGCCTCGAAGAGCTGCCGCGGCTCGCCTTGCGGGTATTTCGCGAGCGTGTCGCGGACGCCCTGCAGGTAGCCGTTCGCCCGCTCGTGGCACGCCGCCAGCGCGCCGCTGCGCTCCATGATGGCGACCGCCTCCGCGACCTCGGCGTCGCTGCTGTCGCCGCCGTCGAGGATGGCGGCGAGCCGCGCGCGGTCGTTGGGCGCGGCGCGGTCCAGCGCCTCGATGACGAGCAGCGTGCGCTTGCCCTGCCGGATGTCGGAGCCGGACGGCTTGCCGAGGGTTTCCGCCGGGGCGGTCGCGTCGAGGTAGTCGTCCCAAATCTGGAAGCCGAGCCCGACATCTATCGCCATCTGCCGCAGCTCCAGCGCCTCGTGCGCCTTGGCGCCACCGAGGCGCGCGCCGCCATACGCGGCGGAGCCGAACAGAATCGACGTCTTCAGCCGCACCATTTCAAGGTATTCGGCCGGCGCGACCGTTTCGCGCTCCTCGAAGTCAAGGTCCATCTGCTGCCCCTCGCCGATTTCCCGCACGGTAATCGCCAGATGGCGCACCAGCTCGGCGCGCAATGCATCGCTACAATCGCTGTCGGTCACCATCTCGAACGCGTAGGCGAAGAGCGCGTCGCCAGCGTTAATCGCGGTCGCGACGCCGAACTCGGCGTGCGCCGACGGCACGCCGTGTCGCAGGTCGTCCTCGTCCATCACGTCGTCGTGGACCAGCGTGAAGTTGTGGACCGTTTCCAGCGCGGCGGCATACGGCACCGCCTTCGCCGAGTCGCCGCCGACCAGCTCGCATGCCAGCAGCGCCATCACCGGACGCAGCCGCTTGCCGCTCGCGAGCGGGATGTGTGCCATCGCGCGGTAGAGCCGCTCGGGCTCGCGCACCCGCAGGTATTCGCGCAGCGCCGTCTCGACCGGCACTGCGCGGGCGGCGAGCGCCGCCTTCAGTTCCATGCGACCTCACCCATGTCGTGAATATCACCGTCAGCCATCCCCGCCAGGCCATCCAGATCTGCCCACCACGCCGGCAGCAGCCGCTCGGCAATCAGCCGGAACCACGGGCCGATGGCTTCGCTGTCAAGCAGCTCGCGCAGCTCGGCCTCGGTCACCCAGCGCGCCTCGGCAATCTCGTTGGGGTTCGGCGCCGGCGTCACGTCCGCCCGCAGGCAGATGATGTGGTCCATTTCGTGCTCGACCCATGTGTCGTCGGCGCGGGCGCGGTAGAGCATGCGAGTCATGAAGACCATCCGCTCGAGCGGTGCCTCGGTCGGGGGGACGCCCAGCTCTTGCTCCAGCTTGCGCTGCGCGGCGCGCTTGACACCGAGCGCATCGCGCTCCTCGAGCTCCGCTGCGCGGTGCAGCGGATGGCTGCAGCAGCTGTTGGCCCAGACGCCGGGAAACGTGATTTTTCCCGGCGACCGCTGCTGGAGCAGCAAACGGTCGCGCGAGTCGAAAATCAGCAGGCTGAAGGCGCGGTGCAGCTGCCCCGCGCCGTGGTGGCACTCGACCTTGCTCGCACCGCCCAGCACCGCGTCGCGCTCGTCGACGAGTATGCACTCCTCGGCCATCAGCGCGACCTGTTCTGCGTCGTGCCCCGCGAGCGGCTCCGCCTCCATACTGGCCGGCAGATGGCGCAGCTATAAAGGCAGTCGGCGGCCCAACCGCTATAATGCAGTCGCGAATGCGCCGCGTATGGGCAGGCTCGACTTCCTCGCAGAGCTGGGAATAGAAGCGGAAAACGCGGGCGGCTACGCCACCGAATGGTGCGGCGCCGGCTCCCTGCTTGAGTCGGTCGCGCCGGCCGACGAGTCGGTCATCGCCGCGGTGCGGCAATGCGATGCGGGCGATTACGAGACCATCATGGCCAACGCCGCTCGCGCGTTCGCCTGCTGGCGGCTCGAGCCAGCGCCCGCGCGGGGTGAAGTGGTGCGGCAGCTGGGCAACGAGCTGCGGAAGCACAAGGTGACGCTCGGCAAGCTGATTGCATGGGAGATGGGCAAAATCCAGGCCGAAGGCGAAGGCGAAGTGCAGGAGATGATAGACATCGCAGACTTCGCCGTCGGCCTCAGCCGGCAGCTCTACGGCAAGACCATGCACTCCGAACGGCCGCGCCACCGCATGTATGAGCAGTGGCATCCGCTTGGCATCGTCGGCGTCATAACGGCGTTCAACTTCCCCGGTGCGGTCTGGGCCTGGAACGCGATGATTGCCGCCGTCTGCGGCAACGTGATGGTCTGGAAACCCTCCTCAAAGACGCCGCTCACCGCCATCGCCATCCAGCACATCGTCAACCGCGTCCTCGAGCCGCTCGGCTGGAACGGCGTCATGTCGCTGCTGGTCGGCTCGAGCCGCGACGTCGGCGAACTGCTGATTCACGACCGGCGCGTACCGCTTGTTTCGGCGACCGGCTCGTGCAACATGGGGCGCAAGGTGGGCGAAGCCGTGGCGAAGCGGCTTGGTCGCTCGCTGCTCGAGCTGGGAGGCAACAACGGCATAATTGCCATGGACGACACCGACCCGGGACTGGTGCTGCGCGCCGTCCTGTTCGGCGCGGTCGGCACCACCGGCCAGCGCTGCACCAGCACGCGGCGGCTGTTCCTGCACCGCGACATCGCCGATGACATCACCGGCCGGCTGGTCAAGGCGTATGGACAGGTGAATATTGGAGACCCGCTCGACCCCGCGACGCTGATGGGACCAATGGTCGATGGCAGCGCGGTCGAGACCTACAGTGCGGCGCTTGAGACCATCAAGGAGCAGGGTGGCGAGGTTCTGTGCGGCGGCAACGTGCTCGACCAGCCGGGACACTACGTCGAACCGACAATTGTCAAGGCCAAGCCAGGCATGGGAATCGTGCGCGACGAGACCTTCGCGCCGATACTCTTCCTGTTCGAGTTCGACTCGCTCGAGGAGGCAATCGCGATGCACAACTCGGTCGACCAGGGGCTCTCGTCGTCTATATTCACCCGCGACATGCAGTCGGTCGAGCGGTTCCTGTCGGCCGCCGGCAGCGACTGCGGTATCGCCAACGTCAATATTGGCACGAGCGGCGCCGAAATCGGTGGCGCGTTCGGCGGCGAGAAAGACACCGGCGGCGGCCGCGAAGCCGGCAGCGATTCGTGGAAGGCGTACATGCGGCGCCAGACCAACACGCTCAACTGGAGCGACGAGATGCCGCTGGCGCAGGGCATCCAGTTCGGCGACTAGTGCGCGCCACCCGCGTCCTGGAGGCCGCGCTCTACGTCGATGACGTCGCCGCAGCGCGCGAGTTCTATGGCCGCGTGCTGGGCCTCGCCGAGTTCACATACGTGCCGGACGAACACGTATTCTTCCGCTGCGGGGAAGGCATGCTGCTGTTGTTCAACCCCGCCGCGACACGCACGCAGGATGACATCCCGCCGCACGGTGCCGACGGCGCTGGCCACGTCGCGTTCGCGATGGAGTCCGGCAGCGCGCAGGAGTGGCGCGACCACCTCGCGCAGCAGGGAGTCGCCATCGAGCGCGAAGTGGCATGGCCGTCCGGCGGGGCTTCGCTCTACTTCCGCGACCCGGACGGCAACTCGCTCGAGCTGGCGACGCCGGCGACCTGGCGCAGCTAGCGGTTGGCGCTACAGCGCGTAACACTCCGTTTCGGGTATCAGCTCGAACAGCTCGACCCAGTTGCGCGGGTCGGTTGAATTGGTCGGGTTCGGGAAGAGTTCCTCGGCGAACTCTCCGCCTTCGTTCCAGATATCCTGGGTGAAGTCGGGCGCCTGTTCGGGGAGCGGCGGCACACCGGTATTTGGCTCTTCTCTGGAAATCATGGCGATGCCCATGGCGATGACCAGCAGGTTCAGCTCCGGCACCTTCCACGCCTCGCCGATGTAGCGCGACTCGGCGCCCTCGGTGAAATTGTAGGCGATGTCACCGATGCCTTCGCGCCACGCCGCGGCGGTGCCGTTGTAGACGATATACTGCGTGTGGTAGCCCTGCGCCGTGGTGCGGCTGCCGTTGAGCACCTGCGCAGTCAGGTCGATGTTCTCCTCCAGTGCCATCTCGTGGAACTGGTTGTCAATCTCGTCCAGCAGCACCTTCTGGTCCAGGTCGAACGGCACTTTGATGGCCGCCAGCACCAGGAACGCTGGATAGCCGTCCTGCTCACCCTCCGCGTCCTCGCCGTTGTCCATGTAGAAGCTGACACGCACGTCGACCAGCCCCAGCCCGTAGGTCTCGGTCTGCTGGAAGGCGCGGACCCAGCCGTTGCCGCCGTCACCCTGCACCGCCGAGCGCGGCAGCGACGCGCTGGCGCCTTCGTACAGGCCAGTTAGCGCCAGCGACGGAACCACCAGCAACAACCCGATGAAGACCGCCGCGACCGACCGCAGGGCGATGCGCCAGCGCGGTCCCGGCAGGCCGGCCGCCACCTTGCCAGCGAGCGCGACGATGGCCGCCAGCGCGAACAGGAACAGGAACGGCTGCAGGTTCTCTATTCCGAGCGCCCACAGGAAACCGAGCGCCAGCAGCGCCGCGGCACCCCAGCCGCCCACTTCGGCGGCACGCCACTTACGGCCGAGCGCCCAGAACTCCCAGCGCGCCGGGAGCACCGGCATCCGCAGCTTGCGCAGCGACCAGTACCACAACCGCTCGAGCCAGCCCGGCTTCGGCTGCCGCTCGGCGAGCTGGTTGCGGGTGCGGCGGTTCCACCAGCGCCAGTAGCTGCCGGCAGCCCAGAGCAGCGACAGCAGCACCCAGAAGCCGGCGCTGCCGCCGAAGGTCCCGGCATACCACGCAATCCAAGCTATCGTGAGCGAGAAATGGCCGCTGCGCCGTGGCCCCGACTCGTTTTTGCCCCAGTCGGCTGCCTCGCCGTCGGGGCCGAGTACCAGCCGCTGCTTTTTCTTCTCCACCTCCGCCTCGACGATAGCGTGCTCGCCTTCGGGGGTCAGCGCCATCACCGTGTTGAGCCGCAGGTTGTCGACCAAGTCGTCGAGCACCTCCGGCTCGGCGAAGAGCAGCCAGCGGCGCGACGGGGTGCCGACGACCAGCGCCTCGGTGCGGATGTAGTACCAGAGTGCAATCAGGAACGGCGACGCGAACCACCCGAAGTAGGGGAACAGGCAGAGCAGCAGCCACGCCGGCGAGAAGCGGGGCCGCAGCCCGCGCGAAAGGTAGTCGATGCGGCTGGTGTCGATATCCCACAGCTCGTCGCGCGAGCCGATGAAGAGCCGGCGGTTGGTCAGGAACGCCGACCAGCCGCCACGGCGGTCCACCTTCAGCGCCGAATATTCCTTCAGGAATTCTTCGCCCGGCAGGAATCGCTCCTCAATATCCACGCCGATTGAGAGGATAGTGCTATATTTAATCCCCGACAGGCTCCGGAGGTGTGGAATCGCCCGATGCTATCCGGCTCGTGATTGGCGCCGCGGCGCTCGGCTACGGCGCCTGGAACGACTGGCAGACGCGGCGCGTCCCCGACCGCACCTGGCAGATTGCCGGCGGTGCAGGCCTGGCGCTGCTCGCGGCCGAGCTGTGGCAGGCGCAGGCGAGCACCGGCACGTGGGGGCTCGCGCTCGCCGTTGGCGTGCTGTTCTGGTATTCCCAGATTGACGACGAGGCTATCTACGGCCGCGAGCTTACGGCATGGCGCGCGGCGCAAGTGGCGGGCGTGGCCGGGATGGGTTACTTCACGCTCTTCGAGGGATGGGACGCGCTGCTCGCGAACAGTCAAGCGGCCGATTTGGTCGCGGCGCTGGCGCTGATGGCGATGATGTACGGCTGGTATTACTTTGGCCCGACCATCGGCGGCGCCGACGTCAAGGCGCTGCTGACGGTGGCAGTGCTGGTGCCGTTCTCCCCTGACGCCGGCGCGACGCTGCACGCCTTCGGCGAACAGGGCTTCCCGTTCCCGTGGGTCGTGTTCATGAATTCGCTGCTGCTCTACCTCGCCATTCCCATCGGGCTGCTGGCGTGGAATATTGCACATGGTGACCTGGAAAAGCCGTGGCTGCAGGCACTGCTCGGCGTCCGCATGGAGCTGGCGCAGGCGCGCGACAGCCACGTCTGGCCGATGACACGCGTCATCGGTGGCCGCACCGTGCTGGCTCCGATGGTGCGCCGCGGACTGGACCTGCCGGCTGAGTGGGACGCGCTCGACACCGCGGGCGTCGAGCGCCCGTGGGTCAGCCTGAAGATTCCCTACATCATCCCGCTCTTCGGCGCATTCCTGCTCGCCGCCTTTGTCGGCGACCTCTTCTCGGAATTGCTGGTCGCGCCGCTCGGCGAGCTATTCCAGTAGCGCCGCCAGCTCCGCCAGCACCATCGCGGTTGCGCCCCACACCTTCCCGTCGCCGAGCGCGAAATAGGGGATGGCGATCGGTTCGCCGCCGAACTCGCGCTGTTCGCTGCACCGCAAGGCGCCGTCGCGCAGCGCCGCCAGCGGGACGCTGAAGAGCGACGCCACCTCGCGCCCGTCCAGCCGCCATGCGGGCTCGCCCGCTAGCGTTGCAACGACCGGCGTGACCCGGAAACGTGAGGCCGGGATGGGGAGCGGTGACAGCCGCCCCAGCAGCTCCGCGTCGGCTGGCGCAAGGCCGGTCTCCTCCTGTGTTTCGCGCAGTGCGCCCGCCTCCGGGCTTTCGCCCGGCTCCAGCGCGCCGCCCGGCAGCGCCACCTGCCCGGCGTGGATACCGCCGTCGTCGGTGCGCACAATCAGCGGCAGCCGCCACGCCCCGTCGCGCGGGAAGAGCGCCAGCAGCACTGCCGCGTCGCGGTAGCCCGCCATTTCGGGGGGAAACGCGCGGTCGCCCGGCGCCATCTCGCGCCATGCTGCGATCCCCGGCAGCGGGCCGGCGAGCCGGGCGCGCAGCGCAGCCGGCTTCACGCTTCGGCCATGTCTGTCAGCAGCGCCAGCAGCAGGTTCCAGAACTTGGCGACGGTGGGAATCTCGACCCGCTCGTCGGGCGAGTGGGCGCCGGTAATCGTCGGGCCGAATGAGACCATGTCCATCCCCGGAGCGCGCTCGCCGATGACGCCGCACTCGAGCCCGGCGTGGATTGCCCCGACTTCGGGCTCCTCGCCCAGCTGCTCGGCGTAGATGCGCTTCAGCCGCTTCAGCACCGGCGACGCGGGGTCGGGCTGCCAGCCGGGGTAGCTGCTGCTTCGTGTCGCGGTCGCACCGCAGAGCGCCGCGATGGTCGCGATGCGTCCGCGCACGTCCTCCAGCGCCTCCACGATGGACGAGCGTGACGAGCAGATGATGCGGCAGCTGCCCCCATCGGCAGCCACTGACGCCAGGTTGTTCGATGTCTCGACCAGTCCGGGGATGGCGTGCGAATACTTCAGCACGCCGTGTGGCAGCGCCCGCAGCAGCCCCAGCAGGCTGCTTTGCGTGCCGGTGGAGAGACACTCCGCCGGTGCGTCGTCGTGCCCGGCAAGCGTGACGCGCAGTCCCGTCTCGAGTGTGCCGAACTCGGTCAGCAGCGCCGCGGTGCGCGCGCCGACCGCAATCTGTGCGTCGGCCATCGCCGCCGCCGGCAGCAGCAGGGTCGCGAACGCCTCGCGCGGGATGGCGTTGGTCTTGTCGCCCCCTCGGACCGAGACGAGCCGCGCACCTATTGTGGCGAGCGGCTCGAGCAGCGACGCCAGCAGCACAATCGCGTTGGCGCGGTATTCGTGGATATTGACCCCTGAATGACCCCCCATCAGCCCTTCGACCGAAAGCTGGAAACTCAGGAAGTCGCCGGGCGACGCCTCCCGGGCAACCGGCAGCGCCAGCTCGCTGTCGCCGCCGCCCGCGCAGCCGATGCAGATGGCACCCCACTCCTCGGTATCAAGGTTCAGCAGCGTCCGCCCCTGCAGCAGCGCACTGTCGAGCGCGAACGCCCCCGTCAGCCCGGTCTCCTCGTCGACGGTGAACAAGCACTCCAAGGGCGGCAGCCGCGCGTCGCCCCCCATCTCGAGTAGCGCCAGCGCGGTCGCGACGCCGATGCCGTTGTCCGCTCCCAGGGTCGTCCCGTCGGCGGTGAGCCAGTCACCGTCGCGCAGCAGTCGGATGGGGTCGCGCCCGAAGTCGTGTTTGACGTCGGAATTCTTCTCGCAGACCATGTCGACGTGCGATTGGATAACGACCGGCGCCGCTGATTCGCCGCCGCCGCTGCCGGGGCGCTGGATGACGATATTGCCCGCCCCGTCCTGCTGCCATTCCAGTCCGCGTGCGTCGGCAAACTCCTTCAGCCACGCCAGCACCTGCTCTTCCTGCTTCGACGGGCGCGGGATGCGGCTCAGCGCCGCGAAGTTCTCCCACAGCACAGTCGGCTCTAGTCCAGCAACGGCGCTTGTCATGCTCGCCCACGGTGCGCCGACTTTAAGCCCGCTCCGTCAGCCGAGCCGCGCCAACTCATCCCACAGCGCCGCGCTGGTGCGGATGCCGCCGTAAAGGCAGTCGAGCCGGAAATGTTCGTTGGGCGAGTGCGGCATGTCCTCCGCCAGCGCGAAGCCGATGAGCAGCGGCTGCGCCCCCAGCACCGACTGGAAGTCGGCGACGACCGGAATCGTGCCGCCTTCGCGGATGAACGCCGGCTCGGCTCCGAAGCCGGCGCGCAGCGCGCGCATCGCTGCCTGCACTCCGGGCGAGTCGCTCGGCGTCAATACGGCGGGCGCGCCGGCGAAAACCCGGAGCGTCCAGCGCACGCCGACCGGCAGCCGTTCCGCGCACGCCCGGCGCAGCGCCGCCTCAATCGCGGCCGGCTCCTGCCGTGGCACCAGCCGGCAGGAGAGCTTGGCGGAAGCGCGGGCGGGCAGCACCGTTTTTGCCCCCTCACCGGTGTAGCCGCCCCAGAGGCCATTCACCTCCAGCGTCGGCCGCGCCCAGCGCCGCTCGAGCGTCGTGAAGCCCGCCTCGCCGGCAAGGCCGGGGGCGCCCAGTCCCTTTAAGTATTCGTCGTCAGAGAAATCAAGTCGGGCCAGCGCTTCACGCTCCGCCGCTCCCAGCGGCACTACAGCGTCGTAGAATTCGGGCAGGTTTACACTGCCGTCCGGGTTGTGCAGCGTGGCAATGAACTCGGCCAGTGCAGTGGCGGGATTCGGCACCGCTCCACCATGCGTGCCGGAGTGGAGGTCGACGCTGGCGGCTGAGATGTCAAGCTGGAAGTACGCCAGCCCGCGCAGCCCGTAGGAGATGGCCGGCACCTCCGGCGACAGCATCGGCCCATCGCTTACCACTGCCCACTCGGCACGCAGCTCGTCGGCATGTGCCATCACGAACTCGCCCAGATGGGGTGATCCGATCTCTTCTTCGCCCTCTATCAGCAGCCGCAGGTTGACCGGGGGGCCGCCGGCGACCTCGAACCAGGCGCGCAGTGCAGCCAGGTGCGCGAAAATCTGGCCTTTGTTGTCGCTCGCACCGCGCCCGAAAAGCATTCCATTGCGTACTGGCTCCGCGTTACCGCCGACCGCCTCGCCACTGCCCCAGTTGTCGACGAAGGGTGGGCTCTCCCAAAGCTCCAGCGGTTCGGGAGGCTGGACATCATAGTGGCCGTAGAGCAGTACCGTCGTTGCATCAGTGCCGGCATCGTGGCGCGCGATAATGGCAGGATACCCTGACGTCGGATGAACTTCGGTCTCCATTCCCATTGCCCGGCAGTAGTCGGCCGCCCAGTCGCAGGCGCGCTGGATGTCCGGAACGTGCTGTGACTGCGCCGATACGGAAGGAATCGAGGTCCATTCCGCCAGCTCGGCAAGGTGCTGCTCGCGCCGCTGCTCGAGCAGCTTCAGGATTTCCAGCAGTGCCATGTCCTCTCCTAGGGCGACGGGGGCTTAAGCGGACTCAGCCGCTGCCGCCCTGCCTCATCAGCAGCGCCAGTAGCGCCGCTCCACCGGCGGAAAGTCCGGCAACCCACAGCAGCCAGGCGGGCCTCTCAGATTCCGTCGTCGGCTCTTCATAATCGTGTGCATGCGTGCCGTCGTGGGCATGGGCTCCATCCTCGCTCTCTTCCCCGTGCCCGTGCGCTTCGACCGTTATATTGCCGTAACGCGTCGTTCCGCTGGAGAGCCGGTCCTGGTAGGCGAAGGTGCCGATGGCGAACGTGCCGTTGAATTTGAGCTCAAACGACACGCGACAATCCTCGTCCACTAGCGTCCCGTTCTCGTCCTGCTCGCACTCCGCCTGCAGCTCGCCCGAGTCAATGTCGCCCGAGCCGTTGAAAATGCCGTCACCGTCCGCGTCGAGCAGGATGCGATGCGTCACGTTTTCCGTGCTGTCGGTGTTAATCCAGAGTATTGAGATATTATGCTCGATAGTGGCGTTAGCCGGCACCGGTCCCTCGGCTTTGAGGATGACAGTGAAAGGGACGTCACCGTCCGCCTCCGCCGGTGACGCCAGCAGTGACAGCGCGAGTACGACCAGCCCGATTGTCGCTACCCTCCAGTGGAACATCGTCGCGGCAGTAGAGGGCAGTATAAATTAGCGTCCTGAGCGAGGATTAATCCAGAAGCAGCACCACGTCGTGGTGGATGTCCCGGTAGGTCCAGTGGAGGCCTGGCCACGCCACGCGCAAGCTGCCCTGCTTATCGATGATGTACAGGATAGTAGAGTGATTAACTCCGTAATCGGCATGCTCTTCATCATTAGTTTCATTACTCCGATTGTCTCCAGTTTCATTATCTTGATTGTCTCCAGTTTTGTTATCGCTGTTTTCATCGTGATCATGCTCTTCGACGCCTACCTTCTCCACGTAGATGCCGTACGGTCCCCACACCGAGGCATTCATCGCCGCCTCCGGGATTTCCGTCCCGGAGGTCAGGTGCGGCCAGCTGGCATTCCTCGCAGCCGACCAGTCTGCCAGGTGCGTTACCGTATCCCGTTCCGGATCGACCGTAATTGAGAGAATTACCACTTTTTCGCCATAATCGTTGCCGAGCGCCTCCTGCAATTTCGTGAGCTGGTAGGTGATGGCAGGGCAGACGTCAGGGCAATGGGTATAGACGAAAGTCATCACCACCACCTTGCCCGCAGTATCGTTAAGGCTGAAATTGTTGCCGTGCTGGTCGACCAGCGTGAAGTCGGTCGCTACCTCGCCGGACAGTTCAACACCCCAGAATGCCTCTTTGGTGGGTGAGTCGTGGAGGCAGCCTGCCAGCAGCAGCGCCAGTGCCAGTAGTGTGGCTTGTAAGCTGGACTTGGAAGCCATCGGCGGGCCGACCGGCCCGAGGTATAAATACACGTTGTGAAATCAGCGCGGCACTGATGGAACAGCCGGTCCTGAGAGTTTCTGCAATCCTGCTGCTGGTCGTCGCCGTGGCGGCGACTGCGGCGTACGTGTTTGTGAGCGATGATGACAGTCCTGGCACTGGCCCCGTGACGGGGCGCCCCTTCGCCGACGCGCTGCTGCAGAACCTGGGTGAGCAGGAGGGGTGCGAGCCGCGCGACGGCGATGGCAACATCGACTGGGAAGCGGAGTTCCCGCCCGGCTGCCACAACCATCGCAACTACACCCACCACCAGCTCTCAACCCCCAACATGGGGCTGGTCGGCTTCGACCCCAATCTGGGCAACGCCGAAATCCAAGTCGCCGAAGCGCCGGACGGGCGGACATACGTCTACCAGGCGGGCTGGAACGAAATGCGCATTATCGACGTTACCGACCCGCATAACATGACCGAGGTCGGTTACTATTACGACCCAAATACCCAGGTGCTAGACGTCAAGTACATCGAGTTCGGCGCGGACGAGTACGTGATTATCCAGAACCAGATTGTCGACCCCGGCGCGGCCGACCCCAACGTCGGCGAGTGGGGGGACCCGGCACAGGTCTCGGTCACGCTGGTTGATGTCACTGACAAGACCGACCCGGTCTGGGTCGATTCCTGGTACGAT
>CAUZDT010000029.1:0-15507 GCA_963578705.1 Candidatus Thalassarchaeaceae archaeon | reverse complement strand
CTTCCATTTCCTGATTTTCGTTCCGATTGTCCTGCGACTGGGCGTGCTGGGCGGGCCGGCGCTGACCGCCATCAGGCTCCACGGCCACCACCTCAAGTGGCTCTTCGAGCGGCTGCAGGAAATCCCGCGCGGCTACACCATCGCGGTCAAGTTCACCATCGGGCTGCTGGTGCCGACGACGATTGCGCTGCTGCGCTTCTTCGTCCCGAGCCCCGATGACGCCGGCCTCGTTACGCTGGCGGGCGTGACGCTGCACATCCCGGCCTGGAGCGAAATAACAACGTGGCACTACATCGCTATCGCCGCCTTCTTCATCGCGCACACCTATCTCGACTTCCGGCGGGTGTGGGACACGCGCGAGCTGGCGGTGCGCATCATCAGCATCGACATCAGCCGCTACCGGCCGATGGTCGACCGCATGCTCTCGATGGGCGACTGGCTACACGGCTCGGCCGAGCGCGGCGTGCAGGCGCATCCGCACGAGCGGGTGGCGCGCTTCGTCGGTTACTTCGCTACGCGCGTGATTGACACAACCAACACCGTCGTCGACAAGGTGATGGAGAAGCCGGACGCCTACGCGCGGCGCTGGATGCTGGTGAACATCGGCATCGGTCTTGTGTTTCACCTACTGCCGATGCTGTTCCTGTTCCTGCTGGTCGTGACACAGGAAATAGCATAAATGGCGCGAAGCGTGCGCGACGACGCGACATGACTACACCATGCTTCGCGCCCTCGCTGGCGCTGCTGCTCCTCTTGCCCGCTTTCGCAGGGTGCCTCGACAGCGGCGAGCCGGTGCAGCCGGCGCTCGCCGCCTCGGTCAGCATGGCGCCGGGCGAGCTGGTCGGCGGCACCTTCCAGCCGGTCGAGTTCACCGCGCGCCAGCCGTTGAGCCTGCTGGTGCCCTACCC
The DNA here is from genome assembly GCA_963578705.1 of Candidatus Thalassarchaeaceae archaeon. GTDB lineage: Archaea > Thermoplasmatota > Poseidoniia > MGIII > CG-Epi1 > UBA8886. The sequence goes on along the minus strand of CAUZDT010000029.1, from coordinate 14,599 downwards.
GATCCACGACTCCATCACGGGGCTGGTGCAGAACGGAACCGTGCTCGACTTCGCCAGGGCATTTGACTCACGGCAGGTGATGCTGCTGGCGCCACCCGGCCACGATGCAGTGACGTTCCTCGTCGCCGAACGGGGGCGCGACGCGTGGCCGCTGCGCGCGACCAATGAGAGCTGGCGCGAGTGGATAGACCGCGGCGGCCCCGCGGAAGGCATGGCCGACGGCATCGGCGCGCTGCGCGTAGCTGGTGACGGTGAACTGCCGGCGCTGGTCCCGGCAAGGCTCACCGCCGCCGGCATCGAGACGTTGCAGTTCCCGGTTTCGCGTCCCATGCGCGACGGTATTGCCCTGGAGCAGGGAGGTAACCACAGCACCGGGCTAGTCGACGGCTATTCCATCTATGAGTGGCTGGAATTCGTAACGGACGAGCAGGACGGCTATAACGAGCGCTGGGGGCCACTAGTCCCGCGCGATCCTGCCTATGAGCGGGCGCTGGCGTTCCTGGAGGGCGAGTTTGACTCAATGGGGCTCGACGGGCAGATTCACCGCTACGAGTTCTCCAGCTCACCCTACGCGGTCAACGTCTGCGGCTACAGGACGGGGACGGTCTACCCCAATGAGTGGCTGGTGCTCGGGGCGCACCTCGACCTCGCGGAGCCGGGCAGCCCACCTGGTGGCGGAACCCACATCGGCGCGCACGACAACACTGCCGGGGTGGCGATGGCGCTCGCGGCGGCCGAGGCGCTGGCGCAGTTCGACAGCCGGCGCACGCTCGCCGTTTGTTTCTGGTCGAACGAAGAGAACGGCTACGACGGCGCCGACCGCTGGATTGACAACATCCCGCCCGGCGTGAACATAACTAATTACCTGAACATCGACAGCGCCGGGGTGAACTATCCCGGTGAATACACGCTGGTTGTCGACATCATCCCCGAGACCGACAACAAGCTCAACGAGCAGTGGGAGATGATTTCGCTCACCGAGTGGATTGGGACCACCTTCTACGATATCGCCCCAGTGCTGCGCAACGGCCGCGAACTCTACTACACTGAAGGCTACGCGGCGATGAAGGACCACGACCACCCCCACCCAGACACTATTTCGGTCCACGAGTCGCAGCGCGGCCGCAGCGACTACGTGCGCTTCGCCGACCGGCTCGGGGTCGTCTCGCTGGATTTCGGCGCCATAACCGGCGGCTACGACTGCTACCACGCGCCGTGCGACACGCTGCCCGAGATGGTCGACTGGATGGCGACTGCCAACGGTACCGGCCAACAGAATCTGGTCGGGTCGTTCGACATGATTGCGTGGTGGTTCGCCGGGCTATTCTGGTATCTCGACGAGCGGCCGGTCTACGACCGCAGCTAAAGCGACTCAAATCGCGCCAGCAGTTCCCCCGCCGCCGCGCGCAGCGCATCGAGTTCCCCTTCATTGGCGAGCGTCTCGTCGGCCGCCGCAATCGTCTCCGCCAGCGACCAGCCCAGTTCGCGCTCGTCGCGCGCGCGAAACGCGGCCGCGTCGCCGTCGTCGACGCGGCTGCGCTGCTGGACCCGCGCCAGCCGCTGTTCAGCCGACGCGACGACTGCGACCGTCACCAGCGCGTCCCCGTAGGCGGTGCGGAACACCGCCAGCTCCTGCTCGCCGCGCATGCCGTCGATGAGCACATGGCTGCCGGCAGCGCGCAGCGCGTCGATGTGCGGCAGCGACCGCGAAGCCCAGACACCGTAGCCGTGCGCTTCGCGCTCACCATTGGCGACCGCGCCGACGCTGGCGGGCGCCAGCTCGAGTCCGCGCTGCTCGGTCTCCTCCCACACCAGGTCGCCGATGCGGTGCACCGCCCAACCGCGCTGCTTCGCGACCGCCGCCACCTCACCCTTGCCGGCGGCGGGCATCCCGGTCAGCGCGAGGATGGTCATCAGAACTCCGACGGCTCGCGGTATTCGCCGAAGACGCCGCGCAGCACTTCGCACAGTTCGCCTAGCGTTGCGTCGGCGCGGACCGCTGTGATAAAGTGAGGCATCAGGTTGTCGTCGCCCTCGGCCGCCTTCTGGACCGCGTCGAGCGCTGCGGTGTGCTTCTTCGCGTCGCGTTGCTTGCGCAGCCGCGCCAGCCGCGCGCACTGCCGCTCGAAGCCTTTCGGGTCCATCTCCAGTATGGGGATTTCGACCGGCTCGTCAACCGTGTGCGCGTTGACAGCGACGATTTTGCGCTCGCCCGAGTCGATTTCGCGCTGGTAAGCGTAGGCCGCCGCGGCGATTTCCTTCTGGAACCAGCCTTTCTCGATGGCGGGGATGACGCCGCCGAGCGAATCAATGCGGTCGAAGTAGTCGTGCGCCTGCCGCTCAAGGTCGTCGGTGAGCCACTCCAGGTAATATGAGCCACCGAGCGGGTCGACCACGTTGGCGGCGCCCGACTCGTGCGCAATCACCTGCTGCGTGCGCAGGGCAATCTGCGCCGCCTTCTCCGACGGCAGCGCCAGCGCCTCGTCCATCGCGTCGGTGTGTAGCGACTGCGTGCCACCCATCACGCCCGCGAGTGCCTGGATGGCGACGCGCACGATATTGACCTCGGGCTGCTGTGCCGTCAGCGAGCAGCCGGCGGTTTGCGTGTGGAACCGCAGCTTCCACGAGCGTGGGTCCTTGGCGCCATACTTCTCGCGCATCTCGCGCGCCCAGATGCGGCGCGCAGCGCGATACTTGGCGATTTCCTCGAAGAAGTCGTTGTGCGCGTTGAAAAAGAACGAGAGCCGCGGTGCGAACTCGTCGACGCCCAGCCCGCGCTTGATTGCGTCGTCAACGTAGGCAAAGCCGTCGGCGAGCGTGAACGCCAGCTCCTGCGCCGCAGTGGAGCCGGCCTCACGGATGTGGTATCCCGAAATGGAGATGGTGTTCCACTTCGGCATCTCGCGCGTGCCGAACTCGACCGTGTCGGTCACCAGCCGCAGCGACGGCAGCGGTGGATAGAGATACTCCTTCTGCGCGATGAACTCCTTCAGGATATCGTTCTGGATTGTGCCGCCCAGCTTCGCGCGAGGGATGCCGTTGTTCTCGGCGTTGGCGATATACATCGCCCAGGTAATTGCCGCGGGCGAGTTGATGGTCATCGACGTCGTGACCTTGTCGAGCGGAATCCCGTCGAACAGCTGCGCCATGTCCTCCAGTGACGAGACGCCGACCCCGCATTCGCCGAACTCCCCCGCCGCGGTAGGCGAGTCGGAGTCGTAGCCGTAGAGCGTCGGCAGGTCGAAGGCAGTGCTGAGCCCGGTCTGCCCCTGCGAAAGGAGATACTTGAAGCGCGCATTGGTCTCGCGCGCCGAACCGAAGCCGGCGAACATGCGCATGGTCCAGAGCCGGCCGCGATGCATCGTGGCGTGGATGCCGCGGGTGTAGGGATACTCGCCCGGGAAGCCAATGTCGCGGTCGTAGTCGAGGCTCGCGTTGTCGAGCGCGGTGTATAGCCGCCCCACTTCCTGCCCCGAGGTGGTGATGAAACGTTCCAGCCGTTCAGGGTGCCGCTCGAGCGCTGGCGTGAGCGTCTCGCGCTCCCAGCGCGCCCGCTCCGCCTCGAGGTCACCGGAGCGCGACTTTTCGTCGCCACCACTCCCGGCAGCGGTTCCATTGGGCGAAGTCATCACGCTCCGGAGGTGTGGATGTAATAAGGATTATCGGCGGGTGACTACCTGAGTTTAGCGATTAAGTATCGTCGAAAAATATCTGATTGTAGTACCTGACCGATGTCTGTCCGATCTTTATCTTGCTGGAGCAGTCCCTCACCTCGTCAGGCGTAATCTCTTCCAGTAACAGCTTTATGGCTAGGTAAGGAATGTTCAGCGCCGGTGCGAAAATCTGGGTAGATATCCTAGGATTCAGTTCAATCAGGTACTCCCCGATAAACTGGGCATTGACAATCCAGTCCAGGTCCAGTGCCTTCACAATATACCTGGTGTTTTCAAGCAGCTCAGGACTCTCAACCTGGATAAATTTCATTGGCAAGCCGCAACGTTCGTTGTGTCGGGACTTGATGGGGCACAGCAGAACCTCTCCGTTCCTGGTCAAGGGGTCCGTAGTGCAATCGATACCCTGGACGTATTCCATAACGAGTAATTCAGGGAAATCATCGTCCTCTCCAAAGACGTCCATGAACTCATTCATGGAGATAAAATAGCTGAATGGTCTTTGTTTCAGTATAATCTCCTTGCGTGAGATATCCTCGGAAAGTATCCTGAAACCCCTCGACCCCTTCGAGAAGGGAGGCTTGAAACAGACAGGATTGTCTGGGTATCCCAGCTCTTTGGTGGACGAAACAAATTGTTCGAGGCTACTGACATGCCTGAATTCAGGAACCTTCACGGGACTGTCCTTGAAAAAAGAGTACAGTTCGGCCTTGTTCTCGGAAATTTTTACGGAACGCTCCGAAGCGACCATGACCCTAGTCCCGGCGGCTTCCAGCAGTTCGCTGTTACTGGCAATCGCGATAATCTCGGAGGAGGACTGGGGAAAGAGAACATGCGGTCTTTCCAGCTCGATAATCTCGAGTAGCCGTGGTATGAACTCGGGGCTGGTTCCCTGAGGAACCAGGTGGAAGCGGTCGCACCAGTGTGCCCCGATCTTGTACTGGTCAATGTCGGTCCCTATTATCTTGACTGAGCGCTCGTCAACCTGTTTCAGCTGCCTGATAACAGGCGCCGCTCCGGGGCAGCCAGCTGCAGTGAGCAGGACACGAAGTTCGTCCATGCGGCAAACCTGCAAGAGTGCCACTAATAATACTTGGACAATTTAGGTGGAAATAACCATTCCGGGTGGAAACATAATTTTAAGAACGTTGGATGTTCATTTACTGACGGCCAGGAGATGGAGGGCGGCTTACGGCCTTCGGGCTGAGGAAAGTCCCCTCTCCAAGGGCAAGGCAGCCTTCGGGGGCCCGCGAGGGTCGGCAATGGAGCAGAAACGGCACAGCCGCCGGTTAATGGGATGAGCGCCTCGGGCGTGACGTCGCCGGCGGATTTGGTGAAACGGCCACCCCTGCCGGAGCAAGTCCAAGCAGGCGCGACGACCGGCCCGGGAGCGCCAGGTAGGACGCAAAGCTGAATGCCGCCAACCTCACGCGAGCAATCGCGTGGGGCGAACAGAAAGGGGCTTACTCCCATCGCCTGGCCACTCCCACTCACACTTGGTCACTGACTTCCGACGATATCTATATATATGTGACATGGCCGGGCGGCGACGCCCCCCTGGGGGGGCGGAACCAAAAATGGCAAGCGACTGGAGTGAGGAGCCGGATTGCGTACAGCGCGGTTCGGACTGGACGGATTTTGGCGGGCTTTCGCAGGAGCGACCCATGAGACAAGTTCGCCGGCGGAGGCGCCGGCAGCGGGAGCCGGAAACCGGCGGCGGCAAGGCGGGCGCGCGTCCTCGGCGGCGGACGCGGCGGCGCGACTAACTCTAAATCCCCCCCGCAGGTCTTCAGCCGTGAGCGGATTGGTCGAGTGCGTGCCCAACTTCTCGGAAGGGCGCGACCACAAGGTGATTGACACCATTGCTGCCGCCATCTCCGCGGTCGAGGGCGCAGAGGTGCTCGACATCGACATGGGTGGTGAGACCAACCGTACCGTCGTCACCTTCGTCGCGCCGCCCGCGACCGTCGGCGACGCGGCGTTCGCCGGCGTCGCCCGCGCGGCCGAACTCATCGACATGCGCGCGCACGCCGGCGCGCATCCCCGCATGGGCGCCACCGATGTGCTGCCGTTCGTGCCGGTCAGCGGCGTGACCATGGACCACTGCATCGCCATCGCGCACGCGACCGGCGAACGCATCGGCGCCGAGCTGGGCATTCCCATCTGGTTCTACGAAGAGGCGGCGCGGTCGCCCGAGTTCCGCAATCTGGCACGAGTCCGTACCGGGGAGTATGAGGGCCTTGCGGAGCGGCTCGGGGAGGGCGAGCCAGACGCCGGCCCCGCAAAATTCAACGCGCGCAGCGGCGCGACCGCGGTCGGGGCGCGCGAGTTCCTGATTGCGTGGAACATCAACCTGAACACGCGCGACCGCATCTACGCCAACGAGCTCGCCTACGAGCTGCGCGAGCGCGGCCGCTGGAAGCGCAGCGGGTCGCCCGACGCGTTCTACTACAAGGGCGATGTAGTCCATTTCGCCGATGGGGAGTTCCCGTGCGGCAACTGCGACTTCGCGGGCGCCGATTTCGATGTGCTGGCCGCACACTACGCCGACGAGCACGGCGGTGACCTTACGGCGGCGTATCGCGCGCGCGGGCTCGACCCGCGCGCGCTGGTCGGCAAGCCAGTCTACAAGGATGGCCGCTTCACGAACCTGAAGGGTATCGGCTGGGAAATCCCCGAATACGGCTGCGCGCAGCTTAGTTTCAACGTCACGAACTTCCGCACTACCCCGCTGCACGAGGTCTTCAACGCGGCGTGCGAGGAGGCGCAGAAGCGCGGCATCCGCGTTACCGGCTCCGAAATCGTGGGTCTGGTGCCGTGGGAGGTACTGCGGCAGGCCGCGGTCCACTACCTGCGGCGGATGGGAAAATCGCCCGGATTGCCGGTTCCCGACCTTGCCGCGGCGGCAATCCAGTCGCTCGGCCTGCGCGACGTCGCTGATTTTAACCCCGCCAGCAAGGTGCTGGGGATGCCGAAGCAGGAAGGCGAGCTGGTCAACCGCGTCACCTACGACTTCGTCGACGAGGTTTCACGCGACTCGCCCGCCCCCGGCGGCGGCTCGGTCGCGGCACTTGCCGGCGCGCTGGGCGCGGCGCTCGGGACGATGGTCGCCAACCTTTCCGCCACGAAGGGGACGCAGGCGGCGAACTACGATGCGCTGGCCGGCATCGCCGAGCGCGGGCAAGCGGTGAAGGAGGCGCTTGTCGCGGGCGTCGACGCCGACACCAGCGCCTTCGACGGCGTGATTGCGGCGATGCGCATGCCCAAGGATAGTGACGAGCAGCGCGCGACGCGCGACGCTGCGCTCGAGACTGGCTACCGCGCCGCGACTGCCGTACCGCTGGCGACCGTCGGGCAGTGCCGCGACGCGCTGGCGGTCTGCGGCGAGATGGCGCCGCTGATGGACGCGGGAATGGCGAGCGACGTCGGCTCAGGCGCGCTATTGGCGCACGCCGGCGCCCGCGCAGCGGGATACAACGTGCGCATCAACCTGAAGGAAATCCCCGACGAGACATTCTGCACCGAGACCAGCGCGGCACTCGAGGCGCTGCTGGGCGAGTGCGAGGCGCTGGCGGCCGCGGTCGAGGCCGCGGTCGAGGCGACGCTGCGTTAGTTCAATATCCCCCCGCTTGGTGGACAGCCGTGATTGAGGCGCGCAGGCTTGTCAAGCAGTTCGGCGCGGTGACTGCGCTGGCTGGCCTCTCGGTCAAGGTCCCCGAAGGCCGCGTTGGACTGCTCGGGCCGAACGGAGCCGGGAAATCGACATTCATCAAGCTGGCGCTCGGCATCTTCGCGCCGAGCGGTGGCTCGGTCACGGTGCTGGGCGAGAACGTCACCACCGCGGGTCCCGAGTTGCGGCAGCGCATCGGCTACATGCCGGAGCACGACTGCCTGCCCGACCGCCTGACGGGGGTCGAGTTCGTGGTCGAGATGGCGCAAGTTTCCGGCATGGGTCGGCAGGCAGCCATCCAGCGCACACACGAAGTGCTGAACCACCTGCGCATGGGCGAGGAGAAATATCGCCCCATCTCGGAATACAGCGGCGGGATGCGGCAGAAGGTGAAGCTGGCGCAAGGCCTTGTGCACGGCCCCGAGCTGGTTATCCTCGACGAGCCCACATCCGGCTTGGACCCGCAGGCGCGGCGCGAGATGCTGCGCACGATTCGCACGCTAACCGAGCTGGGGCACTCCAACGTGCTGCTCTCAACCCACATCCTGCACGACGTCGAGCAGGTTTGCGACCATGTCATCATCGTCTCGCAGGGCCGCCTCCAGATGGTAGAGCAAGTCGAATCACTGCTCGCCCGGCTCGAAAACTGGGTCGAGGTACGTGTCGGCGAACCGCGCGCCGCCTTCTGCGCCGCCCTCGACAAGCGCAAGCTGGAGTGGCAGGAGCACGGTCCAGCGCTGCGCGTCGGCTTCCGCGGCGACGAGACCTTCGACGCCATTCTGGCTGCCGCGGGGGAGAGCGGCGCACCGCTGCTGCAAATGGAGCGCGCGACGCGGGCGCTTGAGGACCTTTACCTCGAGGTGGTCAAGTGAGCGAGGCGCACGTGATGGAGCGCTACCGCCGCTATACTGCTGCGCTGGCCGACCGGCGCACCATTGTCTGGGGCATGGGCTGGCGCGAGTTCGAGCGACTGGTGCGCAACCGCTGGGTGCTACTGGTGATTGGCCTCGCGTGGGCGCAGACCTTGCTGATTGCGCTGGTAGTAATGCCGCAGGGGTTCTTCACGCCGCAGGAAATTCACCTGCGACTCTACGGTGACCTGACGGGCGGTGGCATCCGCATCCAGCTGGTGCTGCTCGCCGCCATCACCGGCAGCCAGCTGGTTTCACGCGACCTCAGCGACCAGTCCATTCACCTCTACCTAGCGCGGCCGCTGACTCGCGTCGACTACCTGTTGGCGCGGCTGCTGACGCTGCTGCTGCTCTTCCTGCTGGCGGCACTGGCGCCCAACCTCTACTTGGCGCTGGCGCAGTGGACCGACTCCGGCTACGCACTGGGGTGGTTTGGTGACCATCGCTGGATGCTGCTGGCGACGGTCGGTTATGGGCTGCTGGTCTCGATTACCTTCTCGCTGCTGGCGCTGGCGTGCTCGGCGCTGACCGGCCGCAGCGGTTACGCTGCGGTCGGCTTCTTCCTCGCCGTCTATTTCCCGTCGTTCCTCGTCGAGACTGGCTATGGGCTGGTGCAGGACGAACGCATCCTGCTATTCTCGGTGTTGCATCTGCTCGACATGGTGGGTCATGAGATGTTCGATGCGCCGCAGTGGGTCACAGTCTACGGATTTTTCTTCCGGATTGACCTCGGCTGGCACACGCCGCTGCTGCTGCTGGCGGCAATCTGGGCAGCGACCGCCTCAGCGGTCACGCTGCGGCTGCAACGGCTTGAGGTGACCCACTGAGCATCATCCTCGAGGCCGCGACGCGGAACTACGGGCTGGTGCAGGGGGTTTCCAACGTCTCGCTCGAGCTCGGCCCGGGCATCACCGGCATCCTCGGTCCCAACGGCGCCGGCAAGAGCACGCTGATGAAGCTGGTGCTGGGGCTGGCACGGCCGTCACTGGGACACGTCCGAATTGACGGCCGCGATCCGGCCAGCGACTGGGAGCTGCGCAGCCGTTTCGGCTTCGTCCCGGAATACGACTGCTTCTACGACCACATGACTGCCCGCGAATACGTCGCGCACTTCCTGCAACTGCAGGGTGTCGCCCCGAATGAAGCGGGCGAGCGCGCCGCGGCGCTGCTTGATGACGTCGGCCTTGGCGACGCGATGGAGCGGCGCATCCGCACCTACTCGCGCGGGATGCGGCAGAAGGCCAAGTTCGCACGGGCGATTGCGCACGACCCCGACCTGCTGGTGCTGGACGAGCCGTTCCAGGGTACCGACCCGACTACGAGGCGGCTGTTGATGGAACTCATTCGGAACTGGGCTGACGCGGGGCGCACCATCCTGCTCTCGAGCCACATCCTGCACGACGTCGAGGCACTGACCGACCGCATCGTCTTCCTCTCGGGCGGGCAGATGCTTGCCGTCGGCGACCGCCACGCCATCCAGGAGCTGATGCCGCACGTGCGGCAGAAGGTGCGACTGACCCCCGCCGATGCGGGGCAGCGGCCGCAGCTGGCGCGGCTGCTGCTCGAGCAACCGTCGGTCGAAGGAGTCTCGCTACAGCGCGACTGGGTCGAGGTCGATACGACCGACGCCGAGGCGTTCCACGCGCTGCTGCCGCCACTGCTGCGTAAGGCAAAGATTGCGATTCACGGCATCGACTCACCGGGTGAGGACCTGGAAGCGCTCTACGAGAAGCTGGTAGGAGGCGAGCAGTGGGAAGCGTAGGCGAGGAAGTGGCACGGCTGCTGCAAATTGGCCGGCCAGTGTTCCGCGACGGCGTGCGGCAGTTCCTGCTGGCGCGCAGCACGCTGATTGTCTCCGCGCTGCTGCTGACTCCGGGGCTGCTCTCGGGCTGGTTCTGGTACGACAGCCGCGGTAAAGTGGAGACGCAGGTCATCGCCGGTGACGAGGTGCGCGTCTTCGAAGGGGAAGTGCTGCACGCGGAAATGGCCAACCTGTTCTACGGTCTCGCCTTCGAGCTCTATCTGCCCTTGGTAGTAGCGCTGGTGGCGCTGCTGGGAGCGGCCGAATTGCTCAATACCGAGTTCAAGCAAAAGACGATGCAGCTGCTGCGCACCTCACCGGTGCGGATGTACGAAATCCTGCTCCCCAAGCTGCTCGCTGGCACTCTCGGCACTTTCGTCGCGGTGGGAACACCGCTCACGGTCATCTATCTGGCGCTGCTGGCGCACGGCGGCAGCTTCGGCCTGCGCGAGCACCTGCCGCTGCTCGGCGCGGTGCTCGGGACGCTGCTGCTGGCGTCGCTCGCCTACACCAGTATATTCCTGCTCATCAACGCGCTGGTGCGGCGGCCGCTGCCGGTCTCGCTGGTCTACTGGCTGGTATGGGAAGTGATGCTGGCGAGCGGCGATTCACAGCGCTTCAGCGTCATGCACTACCTGCGCTCGTTCGCGCTGCCGCGACTGAAGTACCTCGATATAGAGGCGGACAGCCTGAACCTGGCGGTCGAGACCGTAACCGATTTTTCAGCCACCATGACTTCCATCGCGACCGACCCGTGGCAATCGGTCGGCGTGCTGCTGGCAGTGACGGCGCTCGCCTTCATGCTCGCCTCACGGCTGCTCGAACGCAAGCAATTCTGAAAGCTTAAATCCGCCGGGAAGTAGCGCCGCCGCCATGGCGAAGCAGGACTACTACAAAGTGCTCGGTATCAAGCGGGATGCGTCGAAGGCGGAAATCAAGAAAGCGTACCGCACACTGGCGCGGAAATACCACCCCGACGCCAACCGCGAAAACCAGTCCGAGGCCGAGGAGAAATTCAAGGTAATCTCCGAGGCATACGAAGTGCTGGCTGACGACGAAAAACGCCCGCGCTACGACCGCTTCGGACACGAGGGAGTCAACTTCGGCGGCGGTGGCTTCTCGTGGGACGACTTCACCCATCAGGGCGATATCTCGGATATCTTCGGCCAACTCTTCGGCGGCGGTGGTGGCGGCGGGATGGGAGACCTCTTCTCGCAGTTCTTCGGCGGGGGCGCCCGGCAGCGCGGCCCACGCAACAGCGGCGCCGACCTGCGCTACGACCTGACGCTGAGCCTCGAGCAGGCCTACGCGGGGCTCGAACAGCAAGTAACCATCCCGCGCGATGAAGCGTGCGGCGACTGCTCCGGCAGCGGCGCCGCCGACGGAGGCAGCGCGGTGACCTGCAGCCAGTGCGGCGGCCGCGGGATGGTGCAGCACGTCCAGCGGCGCGGCTTCATGCAGACAGTCCAGACCGGCGAGTGCCCGCAGTGCGGCGGCGACGGCAAGACCGTCGACAAACCGTGCGGCGGCTGCCGCGGGCGCGGCGTTCGCGAGGCGCGGAAGAAAATCAAGCTCACCATCCCCCCCGGGATTGACGACAGCCACCGGCTGCGCCTGCGCGGGCAGGGTTCGGCCGGCCCGCGCAACGGCCCGCGCGGCGACCTCTACGTCGTTACCAGCGTCCAGCGGCACCGCACCTTCCAGCGGCAGGAGACCGAAATCGTGCTCGAGCTGGAGATAACGCCGGCGCAGGCGGTGCTGGGCGAGGAAATCGAGGTGCCAACACTCGCTGGTAAGGTCAAACTGAAAGTGCCCGCGGGAACCCAGTCTGGCGCAGTGCTGCGCTTGCGCGGCAAGGGGATGCCAGACCTGAACCGCGCCGGCCACTACGGCGACCTGCACGTACGCGTCAACGTCCGCATCCCGAAGGCGGGCCGCAAGTCGCGCGCGGCGTGGGAGCAGCTACGCGAGCTGGACGGCGAGTCGCCCTCGCTCTTCGAGCGGGTTCGCGACCGCTTCGGCTAACGCCGGCGGCGGCGCAGGCCCGCCAGCCCCAGTAGCGCCAGCACGGCAAACAGTCCGGCGAAGCCCGGCAGCGCCATGTTCGGCTCATCGACGTAGGCGTCCGCCCAGATGTCGTAGAACTCGATGACGTAGGTGGCGTTGCCGTTCTCGTCCTCGCGGTTGCAGACTTCGCCGCCGGTGCCCATCTTGTCGCTACGGATTTCGTAGGTGTCGTCAACCGAGACGAGCCCGTCATCGTCCTCGTCTTTCCAGGAGATGTACCAGTGGCAGCCGGTCTCAGTGTCAACCATGTCGTCATCGCCCTCCGAGAGGACCATGCTGGCCACAACGCGCGCGCTGTCACGGGCGTCTTCCTCGCCTTCCTCGCCGTCGCCGCCACCGAAGGGGTCGGGTCCGCCTTCGTCATCGTCCTCGTACGCCTCGAGCACGCGGATTTCCATTTCAAAATGGGAGACTTCCTGCATGAACTGGTTGCCGGTGATGTTGCCTTCGTAGACGTTCTGCCCGTTATCGTCGTCATCGAAGGAGTTGGCCTCCCATGAGAAGCCGGCAGGCGCCTTGCCCAGGCCATCGCTCTCCATTACCTCAATCCAAACCTCGTCGCCGTACCAGAACTCGGCGCGCATCAGCAGCGTGCCGTTCTCGTCCTCTGCCTCGAGCAGGACCATGTATTGCTTGCCGCTGGCGATATCCTCGCGCAGGATGCCGTGGAGGTAGACGGAGGAGTGGTCGACTCCCCACGCCTCGTGGTCAATCCAGTCGTCCTCGCCGTCGTCATCGGCATCCCAGCCCCGGGCCGTGATGTCAAGCCACTCCGGGTCGTCCACCTCAGCGACAATGACCTTGCCGGTCATCCCCATCGAACCGTGGTAGTCGCAGGAGTAGGAGAATTCCCCGACTTCCTCGAAGGTGTACGACCACTCCTCGTAGGGGGCGATATCGCCCGAGTCGAACGAGCCGTCATCGGCGGTCACGGTGTGCACCGACTCCTCGATGTTGTGCCAGAAGACAGTGGTGCCGGGCACAACCTCGATTTCGTCGGGGGCATACGAGTTGCTCTCTATGTCGATATGTTCCTCCTCCTCCCCGTTCAGGATGTTGTCCCCGGCCCACAGTTCCGCCACCGGATCGCCATAGTAGGGAACCTCGTCGCGGCCACGGGTGACTTCCTCCATCTCTATGCGCATGTGGGTGCCCTCACCCTCGGAGCCATCCATGTACATCCCAACGATTTCGTTGGTCTGGGTACAGTCGCTGCTGGTGCAGTCCGGCCCCTGCAGGACCGAGGTCTGCCAGAAGGTCATGGCATTCCCTTCACCCTCCATCTGCATGCCGAAGGTGGCGCTGAAAACCTGGTTTGCGTCGTCCTTCTGCATCCCGGAGACGAGGTACATGGTTCCCTCTTCTTCCTCCTCGTCGCCGCCATCGCCTTCATCCTCCATTGCATCTTCCATATTCAGTATGGTCCGGACCTCGAAGCGGTCGAAGTCGTTCGACCAGTAGGTGTAGGTTTCCTCTTGCTCTGCGAAATTGACCCAGGCGTTGAGTTCGTCGGAGGTCAGCGGCTCGTACTCGGTGTAGTACTTGCAGGTGCCGTCGTCCTCGATCGCGTCGGGGTCGTAGTTCTCAGCGTCGGGGTCTGTGCAGCCGTAGACAGGGTATTCGCAGGAGCCATCGTCGACCGTCGCGTTGGAGTCGTAGTTGGCGGCATCGTCGTAGGTGCAGCCCTCGACCGCAAATTCGCACAAGCCGTCGTCCTGGTTGGCATTGTCGTCGTAGTTCTCTGCATCCGGGTCTGTGCAGCCCTCGACGACATATTCGCACGAGTCATCGCTGTACTCGGCGTACTGGTTGTAGTTGCTCGCCGCGGGGTCGGTGCAGCCCTCAACAGGCTCGGCGAAAGTGCAGGAGCCATCATCCACTTCGGCCACCGAATCGTAGTTCTCGGCGTCGGCGTAGGTGCAGCCCTTCACCGGCTCGCTCAGGACGCAAGAACCGTCGTCAATCTGGGCCAGCGAGTCCCAGTTCTCCGCTTCGGAGTAGGTACAGCCGGCGCGGAGCTCCTCATCCCCAGTCAGGGAGTCGAGGCAGCCCGCCAGCACGGGCGTCAGGCAGAGCATCAGGGCCACAAACAGGCTTTGGCGCATGGGGCTGTGATTCTGGCATGCATATAAAAGCAATTAACAAAATTTATTTTGAATTGGAGGAGTCGCTGTGCAAGTTATATACTGGTCGATAGATTGATTAAAGCCGTAGGGCAGGCGTTCAGACCGCTAGGAAAACATTGGCCAAAGACGACGATGGATGGGTCACGCATGACAGGAACAAAAAGAGTCAGGACAGGGTAGAAGAGGAGGATGATTCTATTGAACTCGACAGCAAGGAATATGAGGAATGGCGCAGGGGGAGCGATAATGATTCCTACATGTCCGACCCGAAATATTTCGGCGGCACGACATCGAACACCACGCCCGCAAGCAGTTCTGGCGACTCCGGAGATGATTCCAGCTCCGACCAGAAC
>CAUZDT010000028.1:0-16296 GCA_963578705.1 Candidatus Thalassarchaeaceae archaeon | reverse complement strand
AAACTCATCGCTTTGCACCCCTTGTAGAATTGTATAGAAATGCAGGTGAAAAAGCAGGTCACGACCCTGAAAAATTAAAAGTCGGAGTTCACTCCTTGGGATATGTTGCCGAAACAAGGGAACAAGCCATCAAAGATTTCTTCCCGGGTTATGCTGAATCATTCACTAGAATTGGAAGAGAAAGAGGTTGGCCTCCTGTAACAATGTCCCATTTTGAATCTCAGATTGGACCTACTGGAGCTCTAGTTGTAGGAAATGTTGAAGAAGTAGTCGAAAAAGTTCTACGCCACAGTGAAGCACTAGGTGGACTTTCAAGATTTAGTTTTCAATTAGATGTTGCTGGTTTGACCCATGATCAACTGTTGCAGGCCATCGAACTAATTGGAAAAGAAGTCTCCCCTCGAATTAAGAAATCAGTCACCCCTAGGACTGGCTAAAACGGTTATCGTGACCGCCCTATTGCGCCACGCGGAGGCTCGGGCTCATAATCTGCCTGAAGTTCAGGTGGCCATTCCCTGGGACTATCATCCACTCCCTGAAGAATAATGTAACCAATTATCATTATAATAAAGAGAAATGTGATTGCCGCCGGTCTTCCAAGACCGAGTTCATCTACTATTATCGCCCATGAAAGAGGGCCAATAATAGTTGCAAAACGACCTACCATACTGTATAATCCATAAAATTGACCAATATAACGTGGAGGTGTCAAAACAAGCATGTATGGTCTATCTGCACACCATGTTCCACCAAGGGCTATTCCTGCCAAGAAAGGAGCACCCCAAATAAGCCATGTTGGTAGTCCCAACCAGACCGTAGAAATTAATAGAGAAAATGTAGCAAACCAGATCCATAAAACTAGATTTAAAGTTATTTTTGGACCTACAATGTCGACAAGATAACCCCACAAAAAACCGCTGACAATAGAACTTAGAATTCCTATAAACATATACTTTGCAATATCTGCAGTTGTCATTCCAAATTCCTCACTAACATAAATTGCGGCAAAGGCTGTAGCTGTGTTGGCCGCATCCGTATAGAAAATTCGACCTACAAGAAATCTCCCTAGACCTGGGAACTCGTCTACCATGGATATTGTTTTACGTAACTGTTTGAGAGTGCCAGAAACTGCTTTCACAATTGATCCGTCACGGAATAAAGGAGTTGACGGCGTAGTGAAATATGCGAAGCCACATGCAATTGCTGCAAAGGGCAGAACAAATCTCAGTGAGTTATCCAATAAAACAAAAATCAGAATTGATAGAAATGAAAAAATAACCATTAAACCTGACCAGAAACTATCTTCTTTGTTCTCTTTAACAAAAACAAAACAGGGTATTGCAAAAATCAGGAAGAGCATCGCTGTTGCCTGAAAGACTGTTTGCAATGGGAAACCAAAAATTTCAATTAGTGCATATCCTGCAATAACGCCAATTAAGGAACCTACGTAACCGATTCCTATACCTATACCTCCAATTCTACCTCTATTTCCTGGTGTCGAAATTGTAGCTAGAGTAGAATCATAAAAAATCAAACCGGCTTGATAGAAATAATTAGCAAGGACAAACAAACCTAACGAGAAAAAGAGCGTTGTATGTTTATCCCATCCCTCCTTTTCGTATCCTAAAAGAGCCGTAAAACTAACACAAAGAAGTGTTGTGAAAAACAAGAATGGCATTCTACGATTTGCTTGATCAGATAGCGCGCCAATAACTGGTGCTGTGATAAAAACCAGAGCCATGGAAATTGCGTTAGCATAAGCATAGTCTGAATCAGACCCACCTACATTATCATTTATAACCCAGAGTGTGAAGTAAAATGAAACAATCAAGATTGAAAAGATAGTATTACCGAGATCATAGAACGACCATGATACTATACTGAACATAGAAGTCTTGGAAGTTATACTCTCCCTTGGTTTCTTTGCCTCTTCTCTAAATTCCCTTACCTTTTTTTTGAGTTCTCTTGTCTTGGAAAGGATTCTCTTGGCAGGACTCATGGAGCTTTACTCTACCGAAGAATCTGAATCCTGGGAATCTAATAATTTCTTTCTCAGGCGCTCATCCTCTGCTCTAGCATCTGCTTTTCCGGCCTCAATATCCACCATATAAAGCAATCCTGCACCTATCAAAAGAAGCATAGCTATACTGAAAATTCCAACACGGCTGTCGTATACAACTGCCATGAAGAAATATAGTGTGGGCCCCATAAATGCAGCCACTTTGTTGAAGAAACCAAAGAAACCAAAGAATTCTGTACTACGAGTTTTAGGTACAATTTGGCCAAATATACTACGGGCAAGGCCCTGCGAACCACCTAGAAGTGTACCCATCAAACACCCAAGAATCATAAATTGAAGAAAGACCGTCAATCCAAGTGGTTCCCAAATATTACTTCGGGCCCAAATAGGTATGAAATCAAGAGAGCCATCGCCGAGACTAGTAGGATGATCAACGCCAACTGAAGCTGTTCCATCCAATCCTCCACCATCGACGCTTGCGCTGAACCTTGTATCATCAACAGAGGCTAGAAATGAGCTGATGTCATCGTTGGCAACTCCATCAAGAGGCACCTTGTTTGGTTCCTCTTCAGTCTCTCCCCCGGCCCATTCCAAAGTGTCTAACTTTTGATTTTCACTATTTTTAGTTGGGAGAAGGTATGACCACTGCTTTGCCCATGCCTGCTCGTCAAACTCTTCGTCTTCATAATCCACTTTTTGAGCTAACTTCTTGTCCTCATGTGTCGACCAAGGTACATAGACTGTGTATCTTTCTTCACCCTCATTCCACTCATAGAGGATATCATAATCTTCATGTGATTCTAGCTCGAGTGGTGCAAAGGCAAGTGCGGCGAAACACAAAACAACCCACCCTACAATCGAGATAAAGAGGGCTCTTTTGGTTCCTATTCTATCTGCAATCTTAGTGAATATGATTGCAAAAGGTGCTGCAATAAATTGAATGGCTAAAATGGTAAGCATTAGACCAAACGCACCTATACCTAGTACAGAAACCCCATACACACCACCTAAGGCAGTTACAGTATTAATTCCATCAATAAAGAAGAAATATGCAAGCATGTACAAGAATAATGTTGGAAATGCCTTGTAGTCCTTCAGTGTTTGTTTTACTTCACCAACCGCAAAACGTGCTGCTTCCCTGAACTTCAGTTTTTCCATCTCATTTTCGATAGGTGGTTCAGGAACCCACATAAAGGTAAAAAGTGCAAATCCATACCACCACAATCCAGCTGTGGCCATACAGAAAGGTGTGACCCAATCTGCTTCAATACCTAATATTAGACCGATGTGAACTACGAGAAGCAGGCCTCCACCTAGATAACCATAAGCAAAAGCTCTGTTCGAAATATCGTCCATCTCATCTTCTTTACCCAAATGTGGTAAAAGTGCATTGTAAAAGACTCCAGCGCCATTTAGACCTACATTCGCAAGAAGAAACATAACCATTAACCAAATCCATGATGCATTTCCAAGCAAAGGTGCAAAGGCTAGAAGGAAAGTTGCGCCGGCTCCAACATAGGTCAGGATTTTTAACCACTTTTTCTTAATCAGACGACGATCAGCTATTACACCAAAAGAGGGACTAACAATCGCAACAGACAAAGTAGATATTGCAAGAACCAAAGACCATACCGCATCTGCAGACATTGGGGTCGAACCAATAGATGTGGTCAGTCCATTAGCTTCAAGGAATAAATAGGTATACCAAACAGGAAGTATTGCCACTGTGACACTGGTCTCAAAAGCAGATTTTCCCCAATCATAGTATCCATAACCGCTAATCGCTTTCTCTTTATCATCGGAAATATTTTCCAATTTAGAACTCAAGCTGAATAATTTAGCAATAGGGTCCATAATCAACCAAAGAGACCCCGTTTAAAAGGAAATAACCTCTGTGTTTGGGTAAAAAACAGTATGGACTCGTTATTCATTCCATTCCAAAGCTTTGTTCAAAAAATTCTGGAATAATTCTGCGCCGTATTCCGAATGCTCGACCTCGGGATGGTATTGCACTCCCGCATACGGTAGCTTGCGATGCTGCATCGCCTGCACCGCACAGTCGTCGCTCGACGCCAGGATGTCGAACCCGTCGGGCGGCCGCGTCACTTCGTCGTTGTGGCTCTCCCAGGCGGTGAACTCATCGGGCAGCCCCGCCATCAGCCAGCCCCGCTCGGCGACCGAGACCAGCGCCGCGCCGAACTCCGGCACGCGCGCAGGGCCGGCGGCACCGCCGAAGTGGGCCGCCATATACTGGTGGCCGACGCAGATGCCGAGAATCGGCCACCGCGCGGCGTCGAGATACTCCGCCGTAAGGCCGAGCGCGTCCGCTTCCGACT
This sequence comes from Candidatus Thalassarchaeaceae archaeon, assembly GCA_963578705.1. Taxonomy (GTDB): domain Archaea; phylum Thermoplasmatota; class Poseidoniia; order MGIII; family CG-Epi1; genus UBA8886. The sequence goes on along the minus strand of CAUZDT010000028.1, from coordinate 11,940 downwards.
TGATGCGTGGCGCGCCGCCCGAGAGCACCAGCGCGCGAAAGCGCTCGAGCTCGGCAGGCGGCGTCGTGTTCGGCACGATTTCGGCCGCGCAGCCGAGGTAGTTCAGCACGCGCCATTCGCGGTGCGTCCACTGGCCGCCGTTGTCGACGACCGCCACTGCCATCCCGGCGAAGCTCACGGCCGGCGGCAGGTGGCGGCCGCTAAAAGGCTGGCGGGAAGCGGTTCACAGGTTGCTGGGAAATTCCTCGAGGTAGAGTTCGGTCGCCTCCTCCAGGTTGGCGAGCGCCTCATCCACGTTGTCACCCTGACTCAACGTCCCAACTTCGGGGCACTCGACCACGAAGACGCCCTCCTCGCGGTGCAGCACTGCCGTGATGTCCACCATACTTCCCGGCTAACGCCGGCTCATATTAGAGTGCTGACTGGGCAACGGCCGGCCCGCGGTGGGAAGCAGGTTGCCCCGGGCGGGAATTGAGGTAAAAAAACTGTGAGCTCTCCTCCGAAGCCCGAGGCGAGCCAACGGGTGCAGGGGTAATGATAAACTCTGCGGCGGTGCCAAGCTGGCGCCGCCGCAGGCCAGAAGTGGCGCGACGCGGTCAGCGGTGCGTCGCACTACCCTGCCGCTTCCGGGTTGAGGCAGGTCGTCAGCGCATCCCCGCGGCAGCGTGCAAGGACGTTGTCAACCGCGATGTTGCCCATCGCCGTGCGGGTCTCCAAGCTGGCGGAAGCTATGTGCGGGACGATAACGACGTTGTCCATCTCCGCCAGCTCCGGCTCCATCTTTGGCTCGCGCTCGTAGACATCAAGCGCCGCGCCAGCGATCTCGCCCGCCTGCAGCGCCTTGACGAGCGCCTTTTCGTTCACCACCGGGCCGCGGCTGACGTTAATCAGGAACGCGCTGCGCTTCATCTCGCGCAGTTCGCGCGTGTCGATGAGATGGTGCGACTTCTTGTCGTAGAACGGGTGCAGCGAAACGAAGTCACTCTGGCGCAGCAGGGCATACATGTCCGCATACTCCGCCCCGACCTCCTCCGCATACGACTTTGGCTCCAGGTCGCTGTAGAGAATCCGCATGCCGAAGCCGCGCGCGCGTTGCGCCAGCGCGAAGCCGATGCGGCCGAGCCCGACGATGCCCAGCGTCTTGTGGTGGACGTCGGTGCCCATCAGCAGCGTCGGCGCCCACCCCTCGTATTCGCCGCCGCGCATGTAGCGGTCGGCCTCAACGATGCGCCGCGCGACCGCCATCAGCAGCGCCCAAGTCAGGTCGGCGGTCGAGTCGTCGAGTACGCCGGGGGTGTTGGTGACCGGAATGCCGCGCTCGGTGGCGGCCGGGACGTCGATGTTGTTGTAGCCGACGGCGTAGTTGGCGATGAGCTTCAGCTCGGAATTACAGTCCATCAGCGCGGCATCAACCGGATCGACCAGCTGGCTCAGCAGGATGTCGCACCACGTCGTGCCTTCCTCCAGCTCGTCGCGCGTCAGCGCCCGGTCGTGGGGATTGACCCGCAGCTCGGTGATTTCGTTCGCCTTCTCGAGCCGGCCCATCGCCGTCTCCGGAAGCCGTCGCGTGACGAACACTTTCATGCGGCGCCAGCGACCGCCGCTTAATTACCTGTCGACCAGCCCGATGACGATGTCTATCACGTTGGTGCCGGTCAGCCCCGGGCGGAACAGCGCACCCGTCGGCGCCAGGAAGCCATGCGAGTCGTTGGCGTCGAGCGCCGCCCGTGCGCCAGCGACCGGCGGCGTCCCGCCGCCCACCCACGCGCCGGCGGCGTCGGTCGGCCCGTCCTGCCCGTCAGTCCCGGCAACGAGCAGGCCGACGCCAGCGCTGTCGGCCAGCTCGATTGCAGCCGCGAGCGCCAGCTCCTGCGAGCGGCCTCCGCGGCCGTCCCCGGTAACCGTCACGGTCGTTTCGCCGCCCCAGAGCAGGCAACGGTGTCTGCGCTCGCCCACGATATGGCGCGCGACCTGCTTCCCGGCGTCGCGCGCCTCGCCCTGTAGCGCGTCGGTGACGATGCCCGCCGCGTAGCCGCGGGCGGCGGCTGCGACGGCCGCCGCCTCGAGCGCGATGCGGTTCGAGCCGATGACCGCCGTGCGGGCGTTCACCGGCGTAGCCGCGGGCGTCTCCTCCAGGGCACCTGCCGCGCCGCGCTCGAGATGCGCCGCGACCGCAGGCGGCAACTCGGCGCCGAGCCGCTCGATGATGGCAAGGCAGTCGCCGTAAGTCGAGGCATCGCCCACCGTCGGCCCCGAGGCGATGTCGGGCAGCGGGTCGCCGATGACATCCGAGATGGCGAGCGCGGCGACCGTCGCCGGCGTGGCGAGCTGCGCCAGCTGGCCGCCCTTGAGCGCCGAGAGGTGGCGCCGTACCGCGTTCAGCTCGCTGATGGTCGCCCCCGCACTGGCGAGCGCGCGCGTCGTCGCCAGCTTCTGCACGAGCGTGATGCCCGCAGCAGGCAATGGTAGCAGCGCCGAGCCGCCGCCCGAGATGAGCACCAGCAGCAGCTCGTCCGCGGACGCCCCCGCGGCGAGGTCGTGGATGCGTTTGGCCGCCTCCATCGCGGCGTGGTCGGGCAGGTTGTCGGCGGCGCCCGGGTGGAACGCGGTGACGCCGTCGTGCGGTGCCGTCCCGACGGGGACGCTCGCAATGCCGGCGACGATATGCTCGCCGAGGATGGCCTCGGCCGCGCGCACCATTCCCGGCGCCGCCTTGCCGAACGCGGCGAGCCTGACGTTGCGGTCCAGCTGCCATTCCAGCTCGATGGCGGGGAACCAGAGCCGGTCGCCGTCGCACCCCATGTGCTGTGGCATCAGCACCTCCGGCTGCACCGCCGCAACCGCCGCGTAGAAGATGGCTTCAGCGTCGTCGCGCAGCGTCATGGCGCGCGGAACCATCGCGGGTTTAAGCGGCTGCGGGCGCGGGTGCGGGCGCAATCACAGGTGCTCCACGAGCTCTGCCAGGCTGCGCAGGTCGCCACTTCCGTCGCGAGCGATGAGCAGCGCGCGCATCCCGGCTGCGCGCGCTGACACAACGTCGCCGTGCGGGTCGTCGCCGACGTAGAGCACCGCATCGGGCGTGCAGCCAAGCTCGCGGCAGACGGCGTCGAAGAACTGCCGCGCCGGCTTGCGCCACCCCAGCCCGGTCGCGTGCAGCACCGGCCGCACCGCGTCGAGCTCCGCGTGGCCGCCGATGATGCCCTCGAGCCGCGCGTCGAAATTGGAGGCGACCGCCGCGCGCAGCCCGCACTCGGCGACGACGGCGACCCCCGCCGCAACGTCGCCGTAGAGGCACCATGATTGCGCCGCCGCGAAGTTCGCCCAGAGCGAGTCGAACGTCGCCGTGGGGTCGCTGACGTCAGTTAGCGTCGCGGCGACGACGCGCCGCCACCACGCCTGCTCGTCGTCAGCCGAGGTGCGGTCACCGTGCGGTCGCGTCACGCTCCCGAAGGCGACCGACAGCCGCTCGTGCACCTCCGCCTCGGAGAGCCGCGAGCCGTAGCGGCGGCCGATTTCGTGATACGCCAGCGGCACGCCCGGGCAGGGATACATCAGCGTCCCAACCGCGTCGAAGACGACCCATTTCACGGACGCCTACTCCACCTGTCGCGCGAGGAACTGTCGCGAGAAGATGGTCTGCGTAATCGCCCAGAGAGCGAAGAAGACCATCACCGAGAGCGCGCGGCCGTAAATCGTATTGAACTCAATGGAGTTATGGAAGCGCGGCGGGAGGACGCTGCCGAGCAGGTCGTGGAAGCCGAACGCCGCCGCGGTGAGGAGGGTCGTGAAGCCGAGCGTCAGCAGCAGCATCATGCCGAACCAGTTCAGCACCGAGCCGAACTCGCCCGAGTAGTTCATGATGCGCGCCAGCCGCGCGTAGCGCAGGTGGCCGTAGGCGAGTTCGATGTAGAGCATGAAGCAGAAGATGAAGCCGAGGATGGCGAAGATGGCGCTGACGTCGTTCCCCGCGAGGTTGAGCGGCTGCACCAGCACCAGCAGCGCGCCGATGGCGATGGTCGGCAGCGAGTTGCGCCAGATGCCGAAAGTGCCGGCGAGCAGCGGCAGCGCCAGCCAGCCGAAGTTGGCAAGCGCGTGCAGCGGCTCGGGCGCGAGCGGCGAGCGGCCGGTCAGCGAGAGCCATGCCAGCAGGAACGGCAGCAGCGCCAGTGTCCCGCCCACCCAGTAGCCGTAGCCACGCTCGTCGGCCAGCGCCAGCACGCCACCCAGCAACAGCCCCAGCATGATGCCGCCCGCGACCGTCTCGGCGCTCGCGGTGAATATCGGGTCGAGCCCGAACAAGCCGAGCACCACGTTGAGCGCCTGCGTCAGCAGCGAATCAGCGCCCGCCGAGATGACGAAGCCGAGCCAGACGCACGCCGCCAGCGCCGCGGTCGCGAGCACCTGCATGGCGAACAGACGCGGATGCGCAATCACTTGACGACCTCCTGCAGCGCCGGCCCCAGCACCGAATCGGGGTCCCAGCGCAGGGCGCGCGCGCCGAGCGAACGCGCCTCGGAGATGTTGTTGTCCAGCTCGGCCGAGGCGGTGAAGTAGACCGCCGGCGAGATGATGCGCGACTGCCGGTCATATTCCAGCGTGTCGGGCGCAATCAGCGTGAGGCGGAAGCCGTGCGCGGTGATTTCGCGCAGCGCGGCGTGCACCGTCGGGTCCTGCTCGAGGGTCGAGATGACGATGACCGGCGAGCGCGGGGTGAAGTTGCGCAGCGCGCCGACGACCGTGTGCAGCCCCAGCGCGCCGGCCGGCCGCACCTCGGAGAGCTTCGTCAGCAGCCGGTAGAGGTGCCGCTCGCCACTGTCGACGCCGATGGACTCGACCGCCTCGCCGTAAATCGTGAGGCCGACCCGGTTGCGGGTGTGCAGGAAGTAGTCGACCAGCGCTGCCGCAGCGCGGCAGCCGTAGTTGAGCGGGTTGTGGACTGGCGTGCCGGTGCCGGCAATCTCGCGCGCGTCAAGCACCAGCATCACGTCGCTGATATCCTCGCGCTCGAACTGGTTGACCATCAGCTTGCGCGTCCTGCCAAAGACGCGCCAGTTAATGTTCTTGAAATCGTCGCCGGGGTGGTATTCGCGAATCGAGTAGAACTCGCCGCTGGTCCCGATGCGCCGGATGGGCATCGCCCCCTGGTACATCTTGGGGAAGTCGCTTGAGAGGTCAAGCCCCTCCAGCTCCTCGATTTTGGGGAAGACCACTAGCGTCGACTCGGATTCGACGTCCGACTCGTAGTAGAACAGGAACGACGGGTTGTAGAGCCGCAGCCGCGGCTTGCCCAGCTGGTACTGCCCGCGCAGGTGGCACTCGAGGCGGTAGTGCGCCAGCAGCGCCTCGTTGCGGTGCAGCCGCACGATGGTGTGGTTGAGCCCCCCCACCAACTCCACTTCGTGCGGTAGCTGGTCGAAGATTTCGAGGAAGCCGATGGAGCGACCGCGGTTCTGGATTACCAGCTCCACCTCCGCCTCCTGTCCCTCAAAAATCTGCGAGTCCGAGAAGCGGCGGGTGATGTTGACGCTGACCGGACTGGTGTTGACAAGGCTGTGGACCGCGACGAAACCGAGCAGCGTGATGCCGAGCAGCAACAGCTGGAGATTGTTGATGAAAGGCGCGAAGAGCACCAGGATGGTGCCGAGGCCGGTGTAGGTTACCGCCTTACGGGTCCACATCTACTCGTCTTCGACCTTAACGGCCGGGACATCGACCGTGTTCAGGAGCTCCGCCAGCACCTGTTCCGGCTTGACGCCGCGGATGCGCGCCTCCGGCTTCAGGATTATCCTGTGCGCCAGCACCGGGATGACCGAGCGCTTGACGTCGTCGGGAACCACGTAATCACGCCCCGAAAGCAACGCCAGCGCGCGCGAAAGCTTGAACAGCCCCAGCGAACCGCGCGGGCTCGAGCCGACTGCAACGCGCGGGTCGCCACGGGTGCCCTGCACGAGGCTCACCATGTACTGCATGATTTCCTGCTTGACGAAGACTTCCTCGGCGGCACGGTGCATCGCCACCACTTCTGCCGGAGAGGCTATGCTATCCACCTCGAACGCGTCGTGCTTGCGCTCGGCGCGGGCGGCCAGGATGGAGGCCTCGACCTCCTCGTCCGGGTAGCCGACAGAAAGCTTGACGAGGAAGCGGTCCATCTGCGCCTCCGGCAGCGGGTAGGTCCCCTCGTACTCGATGGGATTCTGCGTCGCCAGCACGATGAACGGCCGCTCCAGAATATGCGTCGTGCCCTCGATGGTAATCTGCTTCTCCTGCATCGCCTCCAGCAGTGCGGCCTGCGTCTTGGGCGGCGCACGGTTAATTTCGTCCGCCAGCAGCAGGTTGCAGAAAATTGGCCCTTCACGGAACGTGAACTTGTTCTTCTCGGGGTCGAAGAAGTAGGAACCGGTGATGTCGGCCGGCAGCAGGTCGGGGGTGAACTGGATGCGCTTGAACTTGCACCCCAGCGTGTCGGCGAGGGTGTTGGACATCAGCGTCTTTGCCAGCCCGGGGAAATCCTCGAAGAGGATGTTTCCGTTGGCGAGCACCGCTGCCATCAGCATCTCGATATTCTGCTGCTTGCCCAGCACGACCTTGCCCACTTCGGCCTGGATTACGTCGGCCAGTTTGCCAGCCTCCTTGATTGAAAGTTTGGTTTTGCTCACGTTGACCACGCCTCTATCTTCTGCGCCAGCACGCGGATGTCCTCCTCCTTTACCGATTCGGGCCGGAAGAGGAGCGCACTCAGCCCGGCATCCAGCAGGATGTTATAACGCTTGACCAGTTCCGCCGCCTGCGCCAGCCGCTCCTCCAGAGCGAGGTCATCCAGTTCGTAGAGTTGGTGCCGCAGCCGCATCCGCTCGAGCAATAGTTGCTGTAGCTGCGCGATGGAGGGATTCCCCAGCCCGCGCCACGGTCGCGGCCGGTGGATGTCGAAGAAGTGGCGCCAGCGGAGCGGTTCCGGCTGCCGCAGCGCGACCATCAGCGTCGCGAGGATGACGACGACGAGCACGTTGAGTCGGATGGCCTGGATTATCAGCGTCTGCCCCGAGAGCAGGAAGTAGAAGCCGATGGCGGCCTGGAACAGGCTGGCGCCGAAGGTGTCCTGCGTGTGGCGCGACTCGTCGAAAAGCACCGTCCCCCCATCGGGCAGCAACTCTGCCACCAGGTCGAGCATGAATTCGCTGTTGTCCTCGCGCCCCCACATGCGATTGATGGCGAGCGACGAATCACCGATGAAGACCGCCTGCCCCAGCTCTTCGCCCTCCATGCGCAGCCCGCACCAGACTCCGACCGGGAAGCCGGCCGGCCCCGCGACGTCGTCGTCGGGAGTGATGACGCCGTCGTCGTCGAGGTCAATGTAGGAATTGGCCGAGCTGGAGATTATCACGCTCTCGGTCAGCTCGATGCCGGCGCCCCAGAGCGGGCTGCTGACCGGCTGGCGCGTCCGTAGTGCGGTCGGCTCGTTGAGCAGCAGCGTGTAGCTGCCGCCACCGAGCGAGGCGCGCACCTCGACCAACGAGACGTTGCCCTGGTAATTCCGGTCCCAGAGCCGGTGACCTGTGTAGCTGGCGGTGAAAAGGTCGGCGATGCTATTCGAGAAATCGAAATCTCCCAGCACCAGCAGCCGCCCTCCCTGCTCGAGGTAGCTGGCGAGCACCTCGGCCTCGAGCGCCGAGTAGGGCGACTCGGTACCGGTGATGATTACCAGCGTCTGGTCATGGATGGTAATGTCATTGATGACTGCCGGGTTGGAGAGGATGGCGGTGACTTCGTAGCCCTCCTCCTCGAGCGATTCGCGGAAGAACGAGACGTCATTCCAGTCGTCGCCGTAGGCCGATAGCTGCGGCGGGCGTGAAACGACGCTCTGGAACAACGGAAAGAGCAGGAAACTACAGAGCAGGACAGTCACCAGCAGGATAGCGAGTCCCGCCCGGCTGGAGAGGCGCATGCTTCAGCTTGCGTCCTGCATCAGCGTTTCGAGGCTCTCGAGGACCGCCCGCAGCGAGCCGATGGCCGCCGTGCGGTCATCGCCATGCTGGTCCATCGTCGAGTAGTCGGCCGCCTCGTAGAGCGACGTCAGCCGTTCGATGGAGGCGTGGTCCAGCGGGACCGCCTCGCGCAGCGCGTCGCGGAATTCGCGCACGGTCTCGAAGTTGCGCCGCAAGTAACCGTGTCCCTGCAGGACGCGCGACATCTCGCGGTATGAGCTGATAATCGCCTCGCGGTAGTCCGCGTTCTGCTCGAGCGCGACGGCGGTAGCGGTCAGCACTTTCCGGATAGCGCGGATGTGGCGCGTCGCATACCAGTGGTAGCCGTAGGCGGTCCCGCCCGCGGCGGCGACCCCCAGCGCGGCCAGCAGCCAGAGCAGGTAGTTCGGCACCTCGGGCGGCGCGCGCCAGGTGATGGCCGCTTCGGCCGAATTGCCGAGGTGGTATTCGTCGCCCTGGTAGGTCACCCGCACGAAGAACGGACTGGTGGCGTTGCCGTCAAATTTAGCCGAGAAACGGGCGGTGCCGTTGGCGTCGGTGACCGCGAGCAGCGTCATTCCCGACGGCTCGAGGCTAACCAGCAGCGGCGCGTTGGCAAGCGGCGTGCCGTCCTCAAGGGTCAGCGTAATCTGCCCGCTGAATTGCTGGCCCGACTCGAGCGAGGCGGGGACGTCCAGTTCCGTCAGCGTTCCCGCCTTCGCACGCAGCGAAGTGACGGTCGAGTTGCCGTAGTAATCCTGGCTGCCGGCAAAGGTGACGGTGACGTTGTAGTCGCCGACCCCGAGCGAGAACGGTAGCGCGAGTGGAATCGCGAAGTTCCCCTCCACGTCGGAAATCGCGGCACCCTCGATGCCGTCCGGCAGCGCCGCGCGCAGGATGAGTCCCGGCACCGGCCGACCGGCGCGGTCAACGATGCTGCCCTCGATAAAGGTCGTCAGGTTCAGGACACCCTCGGCCGGCGCGACCGTCAGGTGCGTGGTGTGGTAGACCTGCACCTGCTGCGAAGCCGAAGAGGGGAGGTACCAGCCGCTGCCAGCGAACTGCACCGTCAGCGTGTTCTGCCCTGCAAGCAGGTCGGTCGGCACCGCGAAATCGTAGCTGTAGGAACCGTCGCTTCCGGTTGCGAGAGTGGCGACCGGCAGGCCGCCGAAGTAGAACTCGATGTCGCCCTGCAGCGCCGCGCTGAGGTCGTCGGTGAGGTCGCCACTGACATGGAAGCTCTCACCCACCAGCACCGCGTCGCCCGCTTCGAGCGAGAGCTGCGTCGGGCTGACGACGGTAAGCGGATGCGGCGTGCTGCCGGAGAGGTAGTAGTCGCGGCCGCCGAAATTCCAGGTCGCCGTCAGGGGGCCAAGCGGTTGCGACGCCGGCAGCGTCAGGTCAATCGAGACCGTGCCGTCGCCCGCCGTCATCAGCTCGTGCGAGTTGCCGCGCAGCGTGAGCGTCACCATTTCGCCCCCGAGCGGAGCGCCGAGGTCGTCGAGCAGCGTCGCCTCCAGGGTGAATTCGAGCACGCGCTGCACCTCCAGCGGTTCAAGCACAAAACTGGTCGCGGCGACGATGTCGCCAGTTACGGATCCGGTCGAGGGGAGGTAGAAGTAGCTGCCAGCGAAACTGGCGATGAAAGTGTGCGGGCCGAGCGGAGTGGCTTCAGGGACATCGAAGCTGAAGGGTAGCGCGCCGAATTCAACCGAGAGCGTGGTGCCAGCCGGCGCCTCGTCGAAGCTCCACGCCAGCTCCTCGCCCGGCAGCCCCGCGCCGGAGGAGTCGCGCAGCCAGCCGGTGACCGCCGTGGTCGCGTTACGGAAGCCCTGCTCCCAGGTCAGCTCGATGGTCGTGTAGCGCTGGACGGTGACCGTGCCCGAGCCGGAAGTGCCGCGCAGCCAGTTCTGGTCGCTGGTCGCGAGCGTCAGCGTGAAGTTGCCGACCGGTGCGTCAGGAGGCAGCGCGAAGCTGCCGCTGAACTCGCCGTTCACCGCTTCGACGGTTGTGCGCGTAATCCCGTTCCAGAGCACTGCCAGCGTACGGTCGAGCGGTTTGTCGAGGTCGCTGCGCACCGTGCCCGAGTAGGTGATGTTGCTGCCCGCCACGACCACCGGCGAGAACGTTTCGAGTGTCGTAATCGCGCGGCCCCAGAGCGGCCACGACTGTTCCAGCTCGGCCTGCATATACCAGCCGAAACCGTCGAAGGAGAGCCGTACCGCGACCTCACCGACCGGGTGCTCCGCGTCACCGCAAGGCCATGCGGGGTCACATGCAATCGCGAAGCTGCCGTTGGCGTCGCCCTCGAAGTTGGTCAGATAATTCTCATTCCAGAACAGGTTCAGCGCGAGGTCCTCGACCGGCTCGCCACGGTCGTCGTAGAGCGTGCCGTTAAACCAGACCTGTTCGCCGCGCACCAGCTGCCGCTGCTCGAGCGTGATTATCATGTCGCTCACGATGGTGAACTGCGCCGCCGCCTCTGCCGAGTCGTAGTAGGGCGCGGTCGCATTGTCGAAGAGCGCGCGCACCTCGACCTCGCCGAGAAGTTGCGCGTTGGGCACCGTGAAGTCGCTCTCGTAGTCACCACTGGCGCCGGTGGTCGCCGCGGGCGGCTGGTTGGGCGCGTCGGGCCAGTCGAAGCTGATTTCGATGCCGGCGACCGGAAGCGAGCCGCTGTCGCGCGCGTCGCCCGCAAGAGTGATTGTTTCACCGCGGCGCACTTCCTGCCCCTCTAGGTCGAGGAGCACTGTGCGGTGGAGCCAGACCGTCGTCGAATTGGCGACCGCGGCGTTGTTGGAGTCATGGCCGTAGTCGAGCTCGAGCACGTGTGCGCCGACACCCAAGTAAGAGGTGTCGGGCACGTAGGAGAAGGAGAAAACGCCGTCAGCCGCCTCGACGCGCACGAAGACGCCGTCCAGCAACAGGCTGAGGCTGCCGGCCAGCGGGGTACCGTTGTCCATCGCGAGGCTGCCGGCGACCTGCACGCTGTCGCCGGGGTAGAAGTGGCGGCCCGTGACCGCCAGTTCAATGACTGTCTGCTGCAGGACGTCTACGTCAGCCGAGGCGGATGAGCCCGCATGGAGTGTGTTATCGGCATAGCTGGCGCCCCAGCTAGCCGGGCCAAGTGCATGTGTAATCGGAAGCTGGTGTTCGAGCGCGAAATCACCGTCCGCCTCAGTCATCGTGCTGCCGATAGTTGCACCCTCCCAAAGCAGATTGACCGTCTCATCCGCCAGTGGCTCGCCAAGGTGGTCAACCAGCCGCCCCTCGAGCGTGACGGGGCCGTTGCGAATCGCCTCGGGCAGCACGTCCAGCGCAATGCTGCTCAGGCCAAGCAGTGTCAGCGTCAGCGAGACTCGCTCCTCGGGCAGGGTCGAGTTGTCGGGGTCGTCGGGGTAGAAAATAACTAGCACCGTGTAGTCGCCGGCCGGCAGATGGATTGGCGCCGTCGCCTCAAGCGACCAGGTCATCGCCTGCACTGCGGTGCTGGCGAGCAGATCGCCGTCCAACTCCACCGCGATGGTGCCGTTGCCGATTGCCGCCTCGATGATAGTGCCGTTGACCCAGAAGTCGTCGCCGACTGTGACCGTATCGGGGTCGAGCCATGCTTCCAGTTCAACCGAAGATTCCAGGATGCGCAGGTCTGTAGTCTCGATCGTAGAGTAGCGATATGTCGAGCCTGCGAACAGAATCTCGATATGGTAGTTATTAGCTGCCGTTGGCTGATTTGTCTCGGGCACAGTCCAGTTAGCAACGAAATTGCCGAATTCATCTGTTTGAGTGGTTCCCATCTCGTCACAGCGATAACGCTGCCATCCTGTTGGATTGCAACGCACAGTGCCTGGCTTCGATCCACCCCAGCCGGGTTCCCAGACCTCAAACTCCAGCGTTTCGCCCGATGCCGCTACTCCGCCGATGTCGAGCAGGCTGCCGGTAACGACCAGCTCCTGCCCCTTGCCAACTGAGGCTGGTGCAT
>CAUZDT010000027.1:0-16444 GCA_963578705.1 Candidatus Thalassarchaeaceae archaeon | reverse complement strand
AAGCCGGTCATTTCGCAGAACCACGCTTCGAGGTCGGTGATGAGGTGGCGGTAGCCGACCGCCTGCTCTGGGGGCGCGAAGGGGTGGAGGTCAGCGAAGCCAGGCCACGATATCGGCTCCAACTCGGCCGCCGCATTGAGCTTCATGGTGCAGGAGCCGAGCGGAATCATGCTGGTGTTCAGCGCGAGGTCCTTCGTCTCGAGCCGGTGCAGGTAGCGCATGAACTCGGTCTCGCTGTGGTACTTGTTGAAAACCGGGTGCGCGAGATAGGGCGATGCGCGCGCCAGCGCGGCCGGTAACTCGTCGCCTGGCGGGGACGCCAGTTTCGCGCCGAAGACCGCCAGCAATTCCGCGACCTCGGCTTCGCCGACGGTCTCGTCGAGCGCGATGCCGACGTCGCCGTCACCGAGGTCGCGCAGGTTGATGCCGTGCTTTGCGGCGCGTTCGAGCGCGCCGGGGGCGGTGACGCGCAGCGTATCGAAGTAGTGGTCATGCGCGACCGGAACGCCAGCCGCGCGTAGCGAAGCCGCGAGCATCCCCGTAAGGCAATGCACCCGCTCCGCGATGGCACGCAACTTACGGGGGCCGTGGTAGACCGCGTACATCGCCGCGCTGACCGCGAGCAGGACTTGCGCGGTGCAGATGTTGCTCGTTGCACGGTCACGCCGGATGTGTTGCTCGCGCGTCTGCAGCGCCAGCCGCAGTGCGGGCGCGCCATGCGCGTCGCGCGAAACGCCGACGAGCCGGCCCGGCAGCCGCCGCTTGAGCGCGTTGCGCGTCGCGAAGAACGCCGCGTGCGGGCCGCCGTAGCCCAGCGGCACGCCGAAGCGCTGCGACGAGCCGACGACGATGTCGGCGCCCCATTCGCCGGGCGGCTTGAGCAGGCAGAGCGCCAGCAGGTCGGTCGCGACGACCGCCAGCGCGCCGGCGTCGTGTGCCGCGGCGACCACGCCGGTGTAGTTGCAGACCGCGCCGTCGGTGGCGGGATACTGGAGCAGCACGCCGAACACGTCGTCGTCGAACTCCATCTCCGCCAGCTGGGAGACGACGACGCGTAAGCCCAGCGGCGCCGCGCGGGTTCGCACGACGGCGATGGTTTGCGGATGGCAGTCAGCGGCGACCACGAAAGTGGCGCGGTCGCCGCGCGCCGCGTTGCACGCCAGCGCCATCGCTTCGGCGGCAGCAGTCGCTTCGTCGAGCAGCGAGGCATTGGCGATTTCCATCGCCGTCAGGTCGCAGACCATGGTCTGGAAGTTGAGCAGCGCTTCGAGCCGCCCCTGCGCGATTTCCGGCTGGTAGGGTGTATACGCTGTATACCAGCCGGGGTTCTCGAGCAGGTTGCGCCGCAGCGCGGGCGGCGTGACTGTACCGTAGTAGCCCATCCCGAGGTAGCTGCGCGCGACTACGTTGCGCCCCGCGAGCTCGCGCAGCGCCGCCAGTGCCGCCGCTTCAGAGAGCGGCGGCGGCAGCTCGAGCGTCCCCGCCAGGCGAATGTCGGCCGGCACGACCGCGTCGACCAGCTCGTCGAGGCTCGCGCAGCCGAGCTCGGCGAGCATCTCGGGGATGTCAGCTGGCGCCGGCCCGATGTGCCGGCGCACGAAGGTGTCGGGATGCTCGAGTGGGGCGCCCATGCAGAAACAGCGGCGGCACGCTGGCCGGAGTTATGAACGTTGCCCAGTCCTGTATAATTGCTGTAGACTGCCTTTCTTGCTTACCGAGTCTTTTCCAAATCCAAGAACAGAATTATGAGGAAGATAGCATAGATAGTTTCCACTGTCCTCCATAAGGCAGCTGCCAGCGCCGAGGTGGCGTTGTAGACCATTTCGCCCTCAGCACCCTGCACTATGGCACCCGAAATTGGGTCCCAGATAATACCAAGGACAAAAAATAGAATGAGGAGGGCAATCCAGTAAAGCAGTATCCTCAGGAAATTGCCCGAAACGAGCCTGTAGCTGTAAGAGAAGGCCCCAAAGGTATGCTGGTCCCGCAGCACCACCGCCATGCCCCAGAAACCCCAGTAGACCATAATGATTATACCGGGGATTAACACCAGTATCCACCCGATACCGTCGATGACCAGGAAGAGGATACCAGTTATGGCATAGAAAGGCAGGAGACTTACTCCAGTTGAGAAGGCGTCTGCCAGCGAAACTGGTGTGCCCGACAACTGGTCGGCAATAGCCTTAATCAAAGCAATTTCGGCGATTCCTCCCATAATCAACGCGACTATGCCTATCAGCAAGCCACCCAGAACGTCATTAATTATGTCGTCCAAGTATTCATTGCCAGTGGCAAGGCCCAGTATCTCGGCAAGATCGGGGATGTAATCCTGCAGGAATGGCAGGACAATGTTGACTACGAAGAAAACCGGGAAGATTATGCTGGCAATCATCACGAAGTTGCTGCCGAAAAACCTGAACGTTTCACTAAATAGTTCCACGAATCCTTTTTGCTGGACCGGGGCAGGAGCTGCGGCCGCTTCGCCTTCCATCATGCGACTTACTCTAGATTTCCCTATTTAACGCGGCCCGACCCCCGCCAATTCCGCCGCATGCTCTAAATCTCCCCCCGGGATGGGAGCTTCCGTGCAGTCAAACGCTGTGCGGCTTTTCACCCCGCACGAGGCGAACGCGATGCTGCCGGTCCTGCGGCCGCTGCTGGTCGCGCTGGCCGACAAATGCGCCGAGCGCGGGCAGCTCGAGGAGCTGCTGATTGAGGCCGAGCAGGACTCGGGCAAGGGGCCGGCGCGCGACCGCATCGAGCTGGAGGTGCGGCTCGACACCAACCTGACGGAGCGCAAGCGGCTCTTCGAGGCGCTGGCGCGGCACGGCATCGAGGTGAAGGACCCGGTGCTGGGGCTCATCGACTTCCACGCGCAGCGCGGGGCGGAGCTGGTCTATCTCTGTTACCGGCTGGGCGAGTCCGCCGTAACCCACTGGCACCCGCTCGAGGACGGCTTCAGCGGCCGCCAGACGCTCGAGAGCGAGCCAGAGATATTGCGCGCTTAGCCGCCTTCCCAGCGCGCGAACAGGTCCGCATCGAGGCCGAGCAGGTCGAGCACCCGGCCGGCGATGAAATTGACGTTGTCGTCAAGGCTCTGCGGGCGATTGTAGAACGCCGGTGCGGCGGGCGCGATAATCGCGCCCGCCGTCGAGAGCCGCAGCATGTTCTCGATATGGATGTGGCTGAACGGCGTCTCGCGCGGCACGAGGATTAGCGGCCGCCGCTCCTTGAGCATCACCGCGCCGGCGCGCGTCAGCAGGTTGTCGTTGACCCCCGCGGCGAGCTTGCCGAGCGTGTCCATCGAGCAGGGAACGATGACCATCGCCCGCGCGCGGAATGAGCCGGAGGCGATGGAGGCGGCTACATCGTTGTTGGGGTGCACCACGTCGGCCAGCGCTTCGACGTCAGCCCAGTCGCCATCGCACTCGTGCTGGTGCACCAGCTGCGCCGAGTCGGTCGCGACAAAGTGGGTCTCGACCGGCTGCTCCCGCAGCGCTTCGAGCAGCCGCACCCCGTAGGCGATGCCGGAGGCGCCACTCATGCCGACCACGATGCGGTCCATTCCGGCCGGGAAACGCTCGCGGGCTTAAGGCTTCAGGCGTCGGAGGGCAGCGCGCCTAAGCAGTGCCTTCACGCCACGCCAGCATCTCGGGCGTCTCGTTTTCCCAGCCGAGGTGCTTCTGCACCTGCTTGCCGGCGCCGTCGAGGTCGGGCATCTCACCGGTGCGGGCGAACTCGTAGAGCGCCGCGACCACCACCACTTCGGCGGTGTTGGTCCAGAGGATGGCGAGCAGCATCAGCACGACGATGGCGATGATGCCGGGCAGCACGAGGCCGAGCAGTATCAGCGGGATGCCGACCGCGAACGCGACCAGCACCAGCAGGAAGCCGATGAGGCCGACGCCGAGGCCGCTGGTGATGTTCTCACCCCACGTTTTCGTGAAGAGTGACTTGCTCGAGTTGAAGGCGTCGCGGACGCCCTTGCCTTCGAGCACAATCATGGGGATGATGAAGAAGGTGGTAATCCACCACGCCGTCTCGAGGATGAAGGCGAAGATGGCGCCCGCGATTCGCATCGCGGGATTCTTCGAGTTGGCCGCCGCGTCGCGGATGAGCCGCATCAGGATTCCGAAGATGCCGGTGATGATGCCCCACGCCACGATGGTCGGCAGGTGCCGCATCGCGGCCGAGATGCCGGTCATGAAGCGCGGGTCGCCACCGGTGAGCCGCATATGCGCACTGTAGGTGATGGCACAGTTCCAGAAGACGACAAAGGTCGCACCGATTGTATAGGTGAAGAAAATCCAGGCGAAGTAAGGGCCTGTCGCTGTGGTTTCGCCCGTTTCCGGGTCAGTGGTCATGGCCCAGTCGAACATCGGCATTTCCATTTCGTAGCCGATGCCCGGCAACGCACCGGCGAAGACAGTCAGCCCGACCATGATGCTCGAGATGAGCATGTAGACCAGCAGTTCCGGGTCGCGCCAGACGACGCCGAAGCTGAGCTTGCTGATAGCCCAGCCGCGGGCGATGGTGTCGAAGAAGCCCATGTGGGTGCCTGTCGCATACAGTTCATAAAGCTGGCAGCCCGCCGCCAGCCGTAAATCCCGCAACCGTTGCCACCCCGATGGAGTTCACCGCCCCGGGCAAGGTCATCCTGTTCGGCGAGCACGCCGTCGTCTATGGTCAACCCGCCATCGCGGTGCCGCTATCGGGGTTGCGCGCGCGGGCGTGGATCGAGCCTACGCGCGACGGGGCAGGGCTGGTAATCCACGCGCGCGACCTTGGCCAGCGGCTGACGCTGGGCGGCGACCCGGCGCACCAGTTCTCGGTCGCGGCGCAGGCGGTGCTGGCGCGCGCTGGCGCCCCGGAGCCGAACGCGACGGTCAATCTCGAATCGGCCATCCCATCGGCGGCCGGCATGGGGAGCAGCGCCGCGACTTCGACCGCGGTCTGCCGCGCGCTGGCGGCGCATCTCGGCGCGGAGCTGTCGGCGAACGCCGTCTCGAATATCGTCTTCCAGGCCGAGCGGGTGGTCCACGGCACCCCCAGCGGCATCGACAACACCGTCGTCGCCCATGAGGAGCCGGTCTGGTTTACCAGCGGCAAGCCGCCGCGGCCGTTCCGGTCGCCCGCGCGCTGCTATCTCGTGCTCGGGAACACCGGCATCGCCGCGTCGACAGGCGAGCTGGTCGCCGGCGTCCGCGAACGCCACGACGCCAACCCACGGCTCTACGACGGCTACTTCGCCGCTATTGGCGCGCTCGTCGGAGACGCGCGCGCCGCGCTCAAGGAGGGCGAACTGGCGCGGGTGGGCGAGCTGATGGACGGTAACCACGAGCTGCTCAACAGCATCGGCGTCGGCCATCCCGTGCTCGACGAGCTGGTCGCCATCGCGCGCGACGCCGGGGCGCTCGGCGCGAAGCTGACCGGCAAGGGCGGCGGCGGCAACATGGTCGCGCTCACCGAAGGGGCGGACGGGCAGGCGGCGGTCGCGCAGGCGCTGACCGAAGCCGGTTATACGGCATACGAGACTGCCTTCGGCGGAGCGACATGAACCTGCGCGAATTCGTTGACCTGCTCGCCGAGTCGGGGCGACTGCAAACCATCTCGCGCGAGGTGAGCCCCGAATACGAAGTCGCGGCACTGATGGCACAGGCAGGCGACACTCCCCTGCTCTTCACCAACATCGCCGGCAGCCGGATGCCGGCAGTCACGAACATCTGCGCTTCGCGCGAGCTGGTCGCGCTCGGGCTCGGCTGCGACCCTTCGGAAATCATGCAGCGTATCGCCACCGCAGGCGACGCGCAGGCGGAAGTCCCGCGCGCCGAGGCGGCGGGCTACCGCGAGGTCGAGCCGACGCTCGAAGGCTTGCCCATCCTGACGCACCAGAAGTTCGACGGCGGCCCCTACATCGCGTCCGCCATCGCCGCCGCCCACGACGGGGAGCACGGGCTGAACCTGAGCTACCACCGCGGGATGAAGCTGGACGACCGGCGGCTGGTGCTGCGCATCCTGCCGCGCAATCTCGAGGCTTACCGGCAGCGCGGGCTGACGGAATTCGCATTCTGCAACGGCGTCTCCGTGCCGGTGCTGCTCGGCGCCGCGACCAGCTTCGGCATCAACGTCAGCGAAATGGCCATCGCCAACGCGCTCGGCGCGGCACCGCTCATCGAGGTGGGCGGCCACACGGTGCCGCAGTCGGAGCTGGTAATGGTGTGCGAATTCACCGGCGAAATGGTCGACGAGGGGCCGTTTCTCGACCTGACCGAAACGCCCGACATCGTCCGCAGCCAGCCGGTCGTGCAGCTGAAGCGGCTCTTCCTGCGCGACGACTCGATATTCCACGCATTGCTCCCGGGCGGCCCGGAGCACAAGGTACTGATGGGGATGCCGCGCGAGCCGACCATCTTCCACGCTGTCTCGCAAGTAACGGAATGCGTCGACGTCTACGTCACCCCCGGCGGCAGCTCCTGGCTGCACGCGGTCGTCGCCATCCAGCCCCGCACGGCGGGCGACGGCCGCAAGGCGATTGAGGCGGCGTTCGCCGGCCACGCGTCGCTGAAGCATGTCTGGGTGGTCAACGACGACATTGACATCCACGACCGCGACATGGTCGAGTGGGCATTTGCGACCCGCTTCCAGGGCGACCGCGACACGGTCGCGTTCCAGTCGAAGGGCTCGAGCCTTGACCCGTCGGCGTGCGTCGAGACGCGCGTGACCTGCAAGCAGGGGTTCGACTGCACCATCCCCGGCGACCGCGACGCGGCGCACTTCACGCGCACCCCGCCGGCGATGGACGTGAAGCTCGAAGATTACCTTGACTGACGCCCCCAATCCCTTAACCCCGGTCCAGCCTGCGCGAGCATGAAGCTTACCGCGGAGCAGCAGGCGATGCTCGCCGGCGACCGCGGCGCGGCGAAGCAGATAGCGATGCGGCTGCTGGTCGACCTGGGCACTGCGGCCGAGGCGCCACGGCTGGTGCCGGTCGTGGCGGCGCACGTCTCGGGCGTCTCGCCGCTGACGGGGGGGCACGGGCTGATTACTTTTCTGGAACAGCTCGGTGACGACGCGCAGGTGGCGGTCGAGACGACACTCAACTCGGCCGGCTGCGACAGCCGCTGCTGGCGCGAGATGGGGGCGACCGCCGACTACGTCGCGCGGCAGAAGCACATCCTTGACGCCTACGCGGCACTGGGGGTGCGGCTGACGCTGTCGTGCACACCCTACGAGGCGACCGCCGCGCCGCTCCCCGACGGGGTCGGCGCGTGGGCCGAGTCGAACGCGGTCTGCTACGCCAACTCGTATACAGGATTGCGGACCAACCGCGATTCCGGGCTATCGGCGCTCTCGGCGGCCATCTGCGGCTGCACGCCCGATTACGGGCTGCTGCGTGACGAACACCGCGCGGCGAATCTGCTGGTCGAGGTTGAGTGCGAACTGGCGGAGCCGGTCGACTTTTCGGTGCTGGGCGACTGGGTCGGCAAGCAACTCTCCCCGGGGCTGGCGCTGCCGTGGGGCCCCGTGCCGCACTTCCGCGGCGTCAGCGAGGCAAGCCACGAAGCACGCAAGGCGCTCTCGGCAGCGGCGGCCAACTACGGCTGCGCGCTGCTCTATCTCGACGAGCCACCCGCGGCCGACTACCGGGCGACGCTGCGCTTCACCGCCACCGAGCTGGCGGCGCGCTACGACGAACTGGCACCGCGCCACCGCATCGATTTAGTCGTCATCGGCTGCCCGCAGGCGTCGCCCGACGAGGTGCGCGCGACGGCGGCGCTGGTGCGCGGGCGCAGCCTGCCCGAAGGGCGGCTGTGGGTATTCACCGCCGCGCGCCACTGGAACGCGCTGCGCGACGAGGTCGCTGCGATTGAGGCGGCGGGCGGGATGGTGCTGCGCGATACCTGCCCCGAGGTGGTGCATTACGACCGCGGCGCGGTCAACCACATCCTGACCAACTCGCTGAAGGCGGAGCATTATCTCCAGTCCGGCCTCAATAGCATGCCGACTTCGGTCGCGCCGCTCGCCGACTGCATCGCGCACGCCGCCGACCCGGCGCTGGCTGGCGGTGGCCGTGCGGGTGCCCCCGAGAGCGGTGCGCCGCCGCGCGCGGCGGCGCACCGCTCGGCCAAGGCGCCGCAGGCGGGCAATCTTTCGCTGGTCGGCAGCGGCATCGAGTCGCAAGACGCATGGGTGGTCGAGGGCGAGGCGCTCGTCACCGACGTGCCGCTCACCTTCCTCGGCTTCGTCAATCGCAGGACTGGCATGGTCGAGGAGCCGGGGCACCCACTCGACGGCGAAAGCATCGCCGGCCGGGTGCTGGTCTTCCCGCGCGGCAGCGGCTCGAGCGTCGCTCCCTACGTGCTGCTCGGGCTGCTCTACCGCGACCGCGGCCCGCTAGCGGTCGTGAATACCGCGCTCGACCAGCAGACGCTCCCCGCCTGCTCGCTGCTCGGCGTGCCGTACGCGCACTCATTCGACGCCGACCCCTGTCTCGCGCTCAACAGCGGCGACCGCGTGCGGCTGGAATTGCGCGACGGCGCCGTGGCGCTGGAAGTGCTCGCGCGCGGGCTCAAGGCTTAATCCCGCCGCGGCTTGGGCCGGCGCATGGGGCAGACGACGCTCGACGGGAGCGTGGGTGAAGACGACACGGCCGAAGCGGCGGTCGCCGACATCCCGACGGCAATCCCCGAAGAGCCGCAGCCGGCTCCGGAAGCGGAGCCACCCGCGCCGCGCAAGAAACCGCAGCGCACACGGGCGCACGAGCTGGCAGAGGAACAGCGCGACATTCCTATCTCAGAGTTTTTCGAGCAGAATCGCCACATCCTCGGCTTCGACAACCCGACCCACTCGCTAATCACCGCCGTCAAGGAGGCGGTTGACAACGCGCTCGACGCGTGCGAGCAGGCCTCCATCCTGCCCGAAGTGCACGTCGCGCTCGAGTCGCTCGGGCGCGACGAGCTGCGCATCACCGTCGAGGACAACGGCCCCGGCATCCTGAAGGAGCAGATTCCGATGGTTTTCGGCCGGCTGCTCTACGGCTCGCGTTTCGGCAGCGGCAAGCAGTCGCGCGGCCAGCAGGGCATCGGCATTTCCGCGGCAATCATGTATGGCCAGCTGACGACCGGCCGGCCGGCGGAAATCACCTCGCGCATCTCGATTGACCACCTCGCCGAGAAAGTGATACTCAAGCTCGACTCGCGCAACAATTGCGGCATCATCGACCGCAGCGAGCAGCTGGTGTGGCGGCTGCCGCCCGACGAGGAGGGACTGCAGGCCGAGAAGGAGCACGGCACCCGCGTCGTCTTCAGCCTCAAGGGCAGGTATCAGGCGGGCCGCCAGTCGGTGCGCGAATACTTGCGCACGACCTCGATTGTCAACCCGCACGCCACTATCAGCTTCACCGACCCCGCCGGCGAGGTGATGCGCTTCGACCGCGCCTCGGACGAGCTGCCGCTGCTGCCGCAGGAGGGCATCAAGCCGCACCCGCACGGCGTCGAGCTGGGGCAGCTGCTGCGGATGGCGCACCACGCCAGCCAGCACCAGCTGGGGCTGTTCCTGCAGCAGGAATTTTCGTCGATGGGCAAGCGCACCATCGAGAACGTGCTCGCGCGGGCGGCGCTCGACCCCGTCGTGCGGCCGCAGGATATCACGCGCGCCGAGGCGCTAGCGCTGCGCGAGGCGTTTCAGGCGACCTCCATCCGCTCGCCTACCAGCAAAGTGCTCGTGCCAATCGGCCCGCAGCTCATCAAGCTCGGGCTGAAGCAGGTGTTGGAGGAGCTGCGGCCCGACTACTACACTGCCCCCGTAAGTCGCGCGCCGGCGGTCTTCGCGGGCACGCCGTTCCTGGTCGAGGTCGGGATGGTTTTCGGCGGCAACCTTCCGCGCGACGAACCGGTGCAAATCCTGCGATTCGCCAACCGCGTGCCACTGCTCTACCAGGCGGGCGGCTGCGCCATCACCAAGGCGGTGCAGGGCATCAACTGGCGCAACTACGGCCTCGACCAGCGCGGCGGCAAGGGCACTCCAAATGGCCCCGCACTAATCCTGGTGCACGTCGCCGCGACCAACATCCCGTTTACGTCCGAAGCAAAGGAGGCGGTCGCCGACATTCCCGAAATCGGCCGCGAAATCAAGCTGGCGCTGCGCGCTAACGCGAAGACGCTGGCGCGGCACCTGAAGAAGCAGAAGAAGCGCGCCAAACTGGGCGAGAAGTTCGAGCTGGTACAGAAAGTGCTGCCGGCGATGGCTGAGCGTGCGGCGCGCGTCGTCGGCGAACCGGTGCCGAACCTCGACAAGGTGGTGGCGCGCATCATGGACGTAGTCTGGATTGAGGAAAAAATCGAATTCTCCGACGAGGGCATCGAAATCGCCGTGCGGGCCACCAACTACCGGCTGCGCTCGGCCAGCTTCAAGCTGCGGGCGGAAGTCCCGGACCACGAAATCCGCGACGCCGAGCCACGGCCGGGCCGCCGCGAAGGGCAGCAGGTCATCTGGTCGGTCGGGCTGCCGACGACCGAATCGACCACCTACCGCTTCCGCATCCCCGACGGCAACCGCCGCAGCTTCGACGGCCTCGAACTGTGGGTCGAAGGCATCGACTCATCGCACGTTATCGGCGCCGAGCCGTGGACCGGCGTCGCCGCCGCGTGAGCGAGCATCTGCGCACCCGCCGCGGGCGACTACAGACGCGTGGCCCCGACGGCTGGCACGACTGGAATCCACACCGCAGCAAGCTGGCGGCGTGGCTGCGCGCCAGCGGCCGCGAGTGGCCGCTGACGCCCGACGCACGCGTGCTCTATCTCGGCGCTGCCGAAGGGACGACCGTCACGCACGTCGGCGACCTCTGCCCCCAAGGCAGGGTCGCCGCGGTCGAAATCTCGCCGACCGCGATGGCGGAGCTGGTGGTGGTGGCCGAGCGCTACCACAACCTACTGCCGGTGCTGGCCGACGCCCACTTCCCGGCGCAATACGCGCCGCAGGCCAAAGGCTGCGGCTTCCTCTACCAAGACGTCGCACAGCGCGACCAACAGGCGATTTTCCGCCGCAACTGGGAAGCCTTTGGCCCGCGGCAGGGGCTGCTGATGCTCAAGGCGCCCGCCATCCGCGGCGGCGCCCCGCAGGCAGTGCTCGACGAGGCGGAGACGGAGCTGCGCGCTGCGTTCGCGACGGTTGAGCGCAGCGACATCTCGCGCTGGGCGAAGGGGCACGCGGCGTTCTGGGTCGAGGCTTAGCGACCCATTGCGTTGATTTCACCGTAGCGGAAGCAATCCACGACGTGGTCGTTCACCATCCCTGTCGCCTGCATGAACGCATAGCAAATGGTCGGGCCGATGAACTTGAAGCCACGCCGCTTCAGGTCGGCGGACATGGCGTCCGCCTGCTCCGTAGTGGCCGGGAGGTCCGCCAGCTGCAGCCGGGAATTCCGGACCAAGGCGCCGACGGCGTTATGCAACGAGTTTAATTCCCGAAACATGGGCCCCACCTCGTTGCGCTCGGTGGGGCATGGAGCCACCGGCGAGAATTGAACTCGCGACCTGCGCATTACCAATGCGCCGCTATACCCCTAAGCCACGGTGGCCCGGCGGCGCGACAGTGCTGCAGTAATTAGGTTTTGGCTCCGCCGGAAGCCTATTACACCCTTCGCCGCTGCCGGCGCGAGTAGTGTTTCCGGAACCATGGTAAAGTACGTAAAGAGTAGGAAAAGCAAGGTCGAAGTGCTGGCGGAATTCGAGCCGCTCATAAGCGAGTGGTTCGACGGCCGTTTCGCCGACCTGACACCACCGCAGGCGATGGCGGTGCCGCTGATTCACGCCGGGAAGAACGTGCTGGTCTCCTCGCCCACCGGCTCGGGCAAGACGCTCACCGCCTTCCTGAGCATCCTCAACGACCTGTTCCGCCGCGCAGCCGTCGGCCAGCTTGAGGACGGGGTGCAGGCGCTCTACATCTCGCCGCTCAAGGCGCTGGCGAACGACATCGACCGCAACCTGAAGCTGCCGCTGGCGGAGATGGAGGCGCTGGCTGCCGAGCGTGGCTGGGAGTTCCCGGCGGTGAAGGTAGCGGTGCGCAGCGGCGACACCTCGCTCTCGGAGCGCGCCAAGATGGTGCGCAAGCCACCACACATCCTGATTACCACCCCCGAGTCGCTGGGGCTGCTGCTCTCGTCGAAGAAGTTCCGCGAGCATTTTCGTTCGGTGCGCTACATCATCCTCGACGAAATCCACGACCTCGCCAACAACAAGCGCGGCACGCACCTCTCGCTCTCGGTCGAGCGGCTGACGCACCTGCTCGACCGTGAGCCGGTGCGCATCGGCCTCTCAGCGACGCAGGCGCCCATCGAGGAAATCGCGCACTACCTCGGCGGCTGGTCGCGCGGCAAGCTGCGGCCGGTCAACATCGTCGACGTCAAGGAGCGCAAGCACCTCGACCTGCGCGTGCTCTGCCCGGTTGACGACCTAACGCAGCACTCGACCGAGGTCATCAATTCGCGCATGTATGACCTGCTGGCCGACCTCGTGACGGACCACCGCACGACGCTGATTTTCACCAACACCCGCGCCGGCACCGAGTCGGTCGCGCTGCAATTGAAGGAGCGCGGCATCGAGAAGCTGGCGGCGCACCACGGTTCGATGTCCAAGGAAATGCGGCTCGACGTCGAGGAGAAACTGAAGGAGGGCAAGATGGACGCGGTCGTCACCTCGACCTCGCTCGAGCTCGGGATTGACATCGGCTACGTCGACCTGGTGGTGCAGATTGGCTCGCCCAAGTCCATAGCGAAAGGATTGCAGCGCATAGGCCGCGCCGGCCACGCGCTGCACGAAATTTCGAAGGGGCGCCTCGTCGTCTTTGACCCCGACGACCTCGTCGAGTGCGCGGTGCTGGTGAATTCGGCTTACGCGGGCGAGATTGACCGCGTCGCGATTCCGCAGAAGCCGGCCGACGTGCTGGCGCAGTCGATTATCGGGATGAGCCTCGACCAGCGCTGGCGCCCTGAGGAGATGCTCGAAATCATCCGCGGTGCGCATCCCTACCACGACTACAGCCGCAGTGAGCTGGAGGCGCTGCTCGACTTCCTCGGCGGCGACGGGCTGAGCGAGCACGGCGTCTACCCCAAGGTGTGGTACGACGGCGAAGAAATGGGTATCAAGCGCGGCTCGCGGCTGATTTACAACATGAATATCGGCACCATTCCGCAGGAAATCAACTACTCGGTGGTGCTGGAAGGGGGTGGTGCGCACATCGGCAACCTCTCCGAGAAGTTCGTCGAGAACCTGGGGCGCAACGACATCTTCGTCCTCGGCGGCCGCACTTACCAATTCCTCTCCGCGGAGGGGCCGCGGGTCATCGTCAAGGACGGCCTCGGGCGCAAGCCGACCGTCCCTTCGTGGTCGGGCGAAATGCTGCCGCGCTCGTTCGACCTGAGCGAGGCGGTCGGCCGCTTCCGCGCCGCCATCGGCAAGCGGCTGGGCGAGCCCGAGAGCGAGACGCAGGCGTGGCTCGAAACGGAATTCCGGCTCGACCCCGGCGCGGCGCGCACCATCCTCTCGCATCTGCGCGAGCAACAGCAGCTCTGCGATTTCGTACCGTCGGACCGGCAGCTGCTGGTCGAGGGGTACGTCGACAATCGCGGCCGGCGCGCGGCGGTGTTCCACTTCCCGTTCGGCCGGCGCGTCAACGACGCGCTGGCGCGGGCGTTCGCGTACGAGCTGGGGCGCGACCTCGGCGCGTCGGTGCGCATCTCGCTCAACGACGACTCGTTCCTGCTGACGTTCCCCGATTTCGTCGATCTGGAGGGCATTGGCGAGACGCTCGACCCGAACGCCCTCGAAGCGACCTTGCGGCGCGCCATCGCCTCGACCGAGCTTTTCGCGCAGCGCTTCCGCCATTGCGCCAACCGCTCGTTCATGGTGCTGCGCAACTACAAGGGACGCGAGATTTCGCTGCCGCGCCAGCAGTTGCGCACCTCGCAAGTGCTCGAGGCGATTCACGAACTCCCAAGCTTCCCGATACTCGAGGAGGCGTATCGCGAGGTGCTCCACGACGCGTTCGACCTCGAGCACGCGCGCGAGGTGCTGGCCGATATTGCCAGCGGCGAGCGGACGGTGCGCTACCGCCCCTACTCGGCGGTGCCGTCGCCGCTGGCTCACGGCGTCATCCTCTCCGGGTTGAGCGACATCATGCTGATGGAGGACCGCTCGGCGCTGTTGCGCGAGCTCCACACGCAGGTGCTCGGCAAGGTGCTTGAGCAGGATGGCGGCGACAAAGCGCGCTTCGACCGCGAGCTGGTCGAGAGCTACTTCCACGAAAAGGCGCCGCTAGTTGACTCGCCCGAAGGCGTGCTGCAGGCGCTGCGCGAGACCGGCGGGCTGGCGCTGCTGGCCGACCGGCGGCGGTCGGTTTATCGCCTGTCGGAGCTGCAGGCGGGCGAACTGCACGAAACCTGCGAAACGCTCATCGACGCGGGGCAGGTCGAGTCGGTCTGGACCGGCGACGCCGAGCCGCTCTTCACGCTCCCCGAATTCGTGCCATACTACCGCGCCGTCTATGGCCGCAGCAACAAACTCTCGAAGGCGGGCGAGAAGGCGCTCGCGAGCCTCGCGGCGGGGCGCAAGGTGCGCTCCCGCAAGGCGCTGGACGAGCTGGAAATGCATTACCGAGTGGCGCGGCTCCCCGACGGGCACCGCGTCCGCGAGCCGGCGGCGGCCGCCACTTACGAGAAGGCGCTCGACTGGCTCGTCAGCACCTACCTCGGCCACTGCGGCCCCCGCTCGGCGGAGCAGCTGGCGGTCGAGCTGCGGCTGCCGGAGCAGGTGGTCGAGCAGACGCTCTACGATCTCGAGGAGCGGGGGGCGCTGCAAGGGGGCAATTTCGTGCTGGGGCGGCCGACGCCGCACTACCTGCTGGCGGAGGACGTCATCTACCTCGAGGCGCACTCGCGCGGCGACCTCTGCGTCATCTCGGAGCGGCAGCTGCGCAGGTATCTCGACACCAAACTCTTCCGCCGCTTCGCGGGGCTACAGGAGCTGTTTGACGCCTTCGGGGACGTCTCGTCGGCGCGCATCGCCTACTACCGGCTGGCCCAGCAGTCGCTCGCCGAATGGTGGGAATGGCGCGACTCCGACGCGCTGCTGCAGGGACGCTTCTCCGGCGGGCGGCTGCGGCATGTCCCGGCGCACCGCATCGGCGCCTTCCAAGCCGTCTATCGCCGGCCGGCCGAGGGGCGGCTGCAGAAGGATATCCTCGAGCTGCTGAAGCAGAGCAAGCCACTGACGCGGCACGAAATCACGACGCGGCTGGAGCGCAACCCCGAGCTGGTCGAGCCGGCGCTGCGCGGGCTTGAGGACAGCTTGCAGATACATCGCTTCAACCGCCAGCGCAACCCCTGGACGACGCATAACCGCTATCGGCTGCTGGAGAAGTTCGATGCGCCGGAGGACCCGGAACGGGTGCTCGTGAAACAGGCGCTGCGCGGGCTGGGGCCGCTCGGCTTCGCCCCGCTGCGGCGCGAGACCTGGCTGCCGCTGGCGGTGCTGCGCAACCTGCTCGCCCGGCTGCAGGAGAGCGGCGAGGTGACGCGGGTGGTCGTCGTGGGGCAGACACGGCTCTTCGTCTATGCCCTCACCAAGGAAGTCGAGGCACTGCAGGTGCCAATTGAGGAGGAGACGGTGCGGGTGCTTTCGTGGCGCGACCCGATGCTGGTCCACCTGCGGCGCGAGGTCTTCTCGCGCTACGGCGACGCGTGGACGCATCCCGTTACCAAGGGCGGAATGCTGGTCGGCTACCTCGAGATGTGGGCCATGTCGGGGCTGCTCGAGGTGCGCGAGCTGTCGCTCGAGCAGCCCGAGCTGCTGCCCAAAGTGCTGGCGGCGCTCTACGAGCACGGCAGCTACCAGCGCGAGTTCAACAGCAACGTGATTCGCGTCAAACGGGTCGAGGGGCGGCCGGTCAGCGAGATGGACGCTGCGCAGCGGGCGCCCTTCCTGGCAACGGGCTACCACGAGCTGCGCGACTGGCTGGTCCACGGCCCGA
Source organism: Candidatus Thalassarchaeaceae archaeon (assembly GCA_963578705.1). Classification (GTDB taxonomy): domain Archaea; phylum Thermoplasmatota; class Poseidoniia; order MGIII; family CG-Epi1; genus UBA8886. The sequence goes on along the minus strand of CAUZDT010000027.1, from coordinate 418 downwards.
TTGTCACCGAGCAGTTCAGCCCGCGCGAGCTTGACGGCTACCTGCTCTGGCGGCAGCGCATCCACCCGCAGCGGCGCTTCACCGACGCGCGGCAGGCGTTCCGTGAAATGGGCGGCATCCGCTCCGAATTCGAGCTGTCGCTGCGCATCCAGGGCCGGTTCTTCCACCCGCGCGACTACGGCGAGGAGTTCGACCTTGTGCTGGGGGTCATGATTCCTGGCTACGCCACCTACTGCACCGTGCAGGACGCAATGGTCTACCGCGACGCGCGCGACAGGCCGACCGAGCCGGACGACCGGCGGGTGCTCTCGCTGGCGATCGACAACCGCGGTATGCCGCGCGAGGAGCTGCTGCGGCGCAGCGGACTCGACCCGGACACGTTCAAGACGACGCTGTCACGGCTGTACCATTCACTGCA
>CAUZDT010000026.1:0-16587 GCA_963578705.1 Candidatus Thalassarchaeaceae archaeon | reverse complement strand
GTCCTGCCCCACGGGCAGCGGTAGCCGCCGCGCGAGCATCTCGTCCAGCTCTTCGGCCCAGACCTCGCTGAAGGTCCGCAGCCCGTAAGTGTCCTGAATGTAGCCGCGCACGCCGACGGCGAACATCGGCGGCACCTCGACCACTGTAACTGGCATCCGCACTTCCTGCCCCGCTGTGGTCGAAGTGCGGCGGTAGTCGACCGCCATGATGTGTGTCATCCCGACCTTGTAGCCCGCGAATCCCTGCAGCTGCGGCTCGCCGTTGCCGCCAGCCGGCCAGCTGGAGACGTGCGGCGTTTCCGAACGCGCACGCTTGCGCGGGCTGTAGGCGCGGGATCCCCGTCTGGGTTTGTTGTTCTTCGACATGTGCTGGCTTGCGCCCTCCCGTAGCAGGGACAGGCGTAGAACCGCGCTCTCCTGAGCAAACCGTGACGTCGTTTCCCGACGAGCAGGAATTAGCTCGCGGGGTGCGGGGATGATTACCCCGAACGTCTGGTTCAGCCAGGCGCGGCTCGCGTCGAAAAACGGACCCTATATAAGTGCTGGCGTAAGTTCAGGACGATGATTCAGGGCAAAAATAGTCACAACATTTAATTTGCATGGATAATCTTCTTCCGGAATGCCGGGATCATAAATATGGGAGACAAACCCCCCAACCAGAAGTATCCTATACGTTCCATGAAAAAGAATGAAAAGTCTGGAAAATCATTGTACACAATAAACCACAAATATAAATCATAAATTACCAGTACACCAAAATAGAACAGGAGCGCTTTTGCTGTAGATTCTAGTGATTGCTGAAGATGTACTTCCTGACCATCCGCAGATATATCTTTTGAAAGAGAAAACCAACATTTGCCTATGGCCAATGTGAACAAGAGGGGCATCAAGTCATGCATTATCCAAAAAATAGCTTCGAAACCACCCCAATCAAAATAATAGGGCCACATTTCAATAAGATAGAATATATCGAAAATTTTTAATAATCCGGTTTCTGAGAGCCATAGGCTAATTACAAAAATTCCAGTTGCAAAAGCAAGCCCAGTTCTTGTATTTTCTATAGTCTCAGGCACATTTGTTGATAAGGCAGTATAAACTTCAGTTTTACTATCATAAATCTCATCCTTTCCTTCTTTCCATTCTTTTAAAGCCTCTTTTCTCTTCCTCTCTTCTTCGTTCATGGTTGATTTCTATGGCTCCCAGACATAGATTCTCTGTTAAACTCCAAGCGGAAGTCCTTATTCATTCCATCTCCACCTCAATCGCGGTCGCCATCCCGCCACCCAGGCAGGCGGTCGCGAAGCCGCGCCGGCCACCGGTGCGGCGCAGCGCGCTGATGAGCGTGATGACGATGCGTGCGCCGGAGCAGCCAATGGGGTGACCGAGCGCTACGGCACCGCCGCACGGGTTCAGCTTCGCGTGGTGCAGGCCGAGCCCGCGCATCACCGCCACCGATGCGGAAGCGAACGCCTCGTTGTGCTCGTAAAGGTCGTAATCCGCCTCCGTGCGACCGTTCTGTGCCCAGAGCTGCTGCACCGCGGGGACCGGCGCCCACATGACTTCCATGGGCGCCAGCCCGGTCGCCGCCTGCGCCGTGATGGTCGCGAGCGGCGCGATGCCGTGCGCCGCGGCGGTTTCGCGCGCCATCACCACCAGCGCCGCGCCGCCGTCGGAAATCTGCGAAGCGTTACCGGCGGTCACGACGCCGTCATCGCCGAAGACCGGCTTCAGCGCCGCAAGTGCCTCGGCCGACGCATCGTGTCGAAAACCTTCGTCGCGCGTCACGTCGCCTTGCGGGGTCGCGACCGGGACAAGTTCGTCCGCATACCATCCGGCGTCGGTGGCGTGCATGGCGCGGCGGTGCGATTCGAGCGCGAAGGCGTCACTGTCGGCGCGGCTGACGCCGTGCGTCGCGGCAACATGGTCGCCGGTGCACCCCATCGCGATGTTGTGGTAGGGGTCGCAGAGCCCGTCGTGGAACAGGTGGTCGACCGGCTCGCTGTCGGAATCGGGCTTCCACTTGCGGCGCCCAATCAGGAACGGCGTGCGTGACATCGACTCCATCCCGCCCGCGACGATGACATCGTGCTCGCCGGCGCGGATGCTGTTGGCCGCGTTCATCAGCGCCTTCATCCCCGAGCCGCACATCTTGTTGATATTGTAGGCCGGCACCGCGTCGGGGATTCCGCCGCCGACCGCCGCCTGCCGCGCCGGGTGCTGCCCCAGCCCGGCCGGGAGCACGATGCCCATGACCACTTCGCCGACCGCTTCCGGCGCGATGCCAGCTCGGGCGACCGCGGCGCGGATGGCCATGCCCCCAAGGTCGGGCGCGCTGACCCCGGCCAGCGCGCCGCCGAACTTGCCCTGCGGCGTGCGGGCTAAGCTGACGATAACGGGGTCGCGGGCGTCGGTCATTGGCAGGGGAGTGTCGCGGGAATAATAGCACTTGGGGGAAGCCATTAAACCGGCAGTAGGGTCCGCAGCGCGCAATGCCGGAATTCCGGATTTCCGAGAAACGGTGGTCGGTCGACCTTGAGCAGCGCATCCAGCGCGAGCACTACGGCGACCCCGTCGCATACGAGCGGCGCTACGGCTTCGACCCCGCTTCGGGGCGCGAGCTGTTCGTGATTGACACGCCGCCCCCCTACCCATCGGGGACGTGGCACATCGGCGCCGTTGCACATTACTCGATGATTGATGTGATTGCGCGCAGCCAGCGGCTGCTCGGCAAGGAAGTCAAGTTCCCGTGGGGCGTCGACCGCAACGGCATCAACGTCGAGTTCACGGTCGAGAAGAAGCACGGCCGCAAGATGCGCAGTTGGGAGCGTGGTGAATTCCTTGATTTATGCCGCGAGACCATCGAATCCTTCACCACTGAAATGCGGCACATTGCGCGCCGCGTCGGCCTTTCGTGTGATTTCGAGAACGAATACCAGACCGATTCCCCCGACTACCGTGCGGTAACGCAGTCCATCTTCGTCGACCTGTTCCGCCGCGGCGAAATCGTCGAGGCGTTGCGTCCGAATCTTTACGACCCGATCGAGGGCACGACCATCGCCGAGGCGGAAGTGACACGCTTGCAGCGCCGTACGAGGCTGCTCGACGTGCGCTGGAGCCCTGTCGACGGTGGCGACGATGTCATCATCGCCACCACGCGCCCCGAGCTGATTTGCGCCTGCGGCGTCGTTATCGTGCATCCCGGCGATGAGCGCTACGCACATCTTGTCGGCCAGAAGCTGCGGCTGCCGCTGCCGGCGGGCGACCGGGCCGCCGAGGTGGAAGTGCGCAGCCGCGCCAGCGTCGACATGGAGTTCGGCAGCGGTGTGCTGATGGTCTGTTCCTTCGGCGACCAGAATGACGTCGCGGTCTTCCGCGATATGCGGCTGGAGCCGTTCGCTGCCATCGGCCTTGACGGCTGCATGACCGACATCGGGGGGCCGCTCGCCGGGATGCCGGTGACGGAGGCGCGGAAGCGCGCGACCGAAATGCTCGAAGCCGCCGGGCGCATCGCCGCGAGCGCCGAGCGCGAGCAGGAAATCCCGGTCTCCGAGCGCGGCAAGAACCCGATTGAAATAATCCTGCTCAAGGAGTGGTATGTGAGGCAGACGCATATTCTGGGGCGGATGCGCGAGTTGGCCGACGACATCACTTTTGTTCCGCCGCGTAACAAGCAGTTCCTGCTCGACTGGATGGAGGGCATCAGCATCGACTGGCCGGTCTCGCGCCGCCGCTGGTATCACACCGAAATACCCGTCTGGTATTCCGCCGACCGCAGCCGCGTCGTCCTGCCGCCCGCCGGCAGCTACGTCCAGCCGTGGCGCGAAGCGCCGCCCGCCGGCTCGACCGTGCTGGACCGCAAAAGCCGGGAGGAGCTCGGCAGCTACGAGGCGCTCGCGAGCGAACTGGGGGAACTGGAGGGCGAGGAGAAGGTGTTCGACACCTGGATGGACTCGTCGAACTCGAACCTGTTCGTCAGCGGCTACCTTGGCGACGACGACCTTTTCGAGCGCGCGTTCCCGACGACGCTACGCCCGCAGGGCAAGGAAATTGTCCGCACCTGGCTCTACTACACGCTGCTCAAGAGCGCGCTCTTGCTCGACAAGCCGGGCTTCGCCAACGTCTGGATTGATGGATTGGGAATGGACCCGTGGGGGCGCAAGATGTCCAAGTCGCTCGGCAACGGCATCGACGCCGAATCGGTGCTCGAATGCGGCGCTGGCGGCCGTACCGGCAGCTGGAAAATCCGCGGCCCGGGCGGCAAGCAGGTGACGCTGCGCGCCAACAAGGTCGGCTCCGAATGCTTCCGGCTCTGGAAGGCGTGCGACGCGCAGGTGGGTGACGATTTCCAGATTAACCCGGAGGAAATCGAAGCCAAGTATTTCGGCGTGCTCACGAAGATTTTCAACGTCGCCAGATTCGCGTCGCAATTCCCCGTGCCCGACATGGCGCAGCGCCCCGAGCTGGCGCCCGAGGACCGCTGGCTGCTGGCCGAGTTTTCAGCGGTGCTCGAGACGGTTGAGCGCGGCTATCGTGCCATCGACATCTTCCGCGGTGCGCAGGCGCTGAAGCAGTTCGGCACCGGACTCTTCCCGGGTCACTGGCTCGAGATGGCCAAGCAGCGGCTCTACGACGGCGACGCGTCCGCGACTTGGACTCTGCACTGCGCATTGCACGACCTACTGGTGATGCTCTCGCCCATCTGTCCCTTCTTCTGCCATTTCCTGTCGGAGACGCTCTACGGCCGCAGCGCTGTCGAACAGCGCGAGTTCCCCGCGCCGCCGCTGGCGGAACTTGCCGCCGGAGCCCCACAAGGCGACCGACTGCGCACGCTCACGGCAGCGCTGGTCAAGTTCAACTCAGCAACCTGGAAAGCGAAGAAGGACGCCGGGCTCTCGCTCGCGGCCGAGATCGAGGGTATCGCGGTACCGGAAGCGCTCGCGGAGTTCGGCGACGCGTTGCGGGCGATGCATAAGCTGAGATAATTCCTCCGATGACCGTTATTTAAACTCGCGCAGCGCGTTCGCGACGTCAATTGCCTGCCGCGTGGCGACGACATCGTGCACCCGCACGATGTCCGCCCCAGCGAGTGCGCCGGCGGTTGCTGCGGCGAGCGAGCCCGGCAGCCGCAGCTCCGGTGCGGCGCCCGAAAGCGTTTCGAGCCACGACTTTCGGCTCGCGCCGAGCAGCACGCCTCCCGCGATGACGCGGAACTCAGCGAGCCGCGCCATCAGCGCCAAGTTGTGCTCGAGCGTTTTGCCAAAGCCGATGCCGGGGTCGACGATGAGCTGCTCGCGCGCGACGCCCGCCGCTTCCGCCGCGCCGACGCGCTCTGCCAGCCACGCCTTCACGTCGCCGACCACTTCGTCGTAGTCCGGCTCGCGCTGCATCGTCTCCGGCGTGCCGCGCATGTGCATCACCACCGCCGGCACCCCCAGCTCAGCGATCGTGGCGACCATTTCGGGGTCGCGCAGTCCGCCAACGTCGTTGATGAGCGCCGCGCCCGCCGCGACCGCGGCGCGCGCGATTGCCGGCTTGCGCGAGTCAATCGAGACCGGGATTTCCAGTTCGGCGGCGAGCGCCGTGATGACCGGCACGACCCGCTCGTGTTCTTCCGCTTCCGGGACGGCTGGCGCGCCGGGGCGAGTTGATTCGCCGCCGACGTCGATAATATTCGCTCCGTTGGCGGCTATCTCTCGTCCGCGCGCGATGGCCGCCTCCGTGGCGTCGTAGCGTCCGCCGTCGTAGAACGAGTCGGGGGTGACGTTGAGAATACCCATCACGCGGCAGCTGCCCCCGAGCTCGAGGCGATCGATGCGCATCTATTCGCGCAGGATGAATTGCGACTGGCAGATGGGGCAGCCGACCTGGATTGGCCGCTGCGGGGTGTGGACCGCAATCGTGCTCTGGCACGAGGGGCACGCCAGCTCGAGTGGTCCTGAGACGTCGTCGAACTCCTCGTCGCCACCACCGCCGCGCAGCCGCCCGATGGCTATCGCTCCGCCCGCGACCAGTATGGTGCCGAGCAGCACTAGCCCCAGCAATTTCATCAGGTCGAGCCCCCCCTCCTCGTCACCGTTGGCGGTCGCGGCCGCCTTGACCACGATGTGGACCGTCGAGATGGACTCGCCGCCCCGCTCGTCAGTCACGGTCAGCGTCGCGTTGTAGGTGCCGGCGGTGCTGAAGTATTTGGTAAAGCTGCGCGAGTAGCGGTCGTTTAGCAGGCTGAACTGGACGCCGCGGCTGTCGATGACCCGCCAGTCGTATTGGAGCGCGGAATCATCGCCGTCCGGGTCGGCCGAATCGGCCGCCGAGAAGCTGACCCCCTCGCCAGCGCTGGCGGTAATCTGCGTGTCGGACCAGATGCCGACGCCTTCGATGAAGACGCCAACCTGCGCGACCGCTGTCGGCAGCATATTGTCGGGGCGCAGCACGGTAACCATCACCTCCGACGACCAGCTGCTCTGCAGCATCGACTCGTCGCCTGCGGCGCGCGGCAGTTCGCGCACCATCACCTGCGCCATGTAGTTGGTCTGGTCGCTGCTGGCGGACAGGGTGTAGTTGTAGCCGTCGCCCGTAAGCTGACTGTCGCGATATTCCATCAGCCGCCCCGCCGAGAGCGCGAAGACGCGGATGATGCCCGAGTCATCGCGCAGCGGCTGCTCGCCGGCGCCCTCGAGCAGGTTGCCCTGGCTGTCGAACAGCGCGTTGTGATAGAGCCGCACCGTCTCACCTTCCTGTACCCAGTCGGAATAGACGCCGTCGCCCAGGTTGAAGCGGAACTCAAGATCAGCGCGGTCGTCGGGGTCATGCGAAGCGGAGGCGTCGAAGGTGACGTAGCCGCCCAGCGTGACCGAGGTGGTGCTGGTGGCGAGCATGGCTATTGGCGCCGAGTTGCTCTTTACCGTCACCATGAGTATCATCACCTCGGATTCCTTGCCTCGCTCATCACGCACCTGCACTTTCATTTCTTTCTCGCCAGGCTCCGTGAAATCTAGGTCGCGGGTGTAGTCGAACATCCAGCTGGACCAGCCTCCTCCTTCATCGGGAGAGTAGCGGTACTCCATCGTCGCGTCGCCGCCGTAGTCACGGTCTGCCTGCCCCTCCGTAGTTTCGTTGTCGTACGAGTCACCCGCGTCAATACGAACAGGCTCGTCAACCCATATAGTCACGATGTCCAAGAACGCACTGATTATCGGCGCGTCGTTGGGGATTTCCTCGATTTCGACCGTCGTGTAGTCCTTGTTATTGGAAAAACGGGTCTCCTCGACCGGGCTCTGGATGTCGAACGCCTTGACGTAGAGTTCGTGGTAGCCGGGCGTGGTCTGCTGGCTGCTCCAGAACACCTCGAACATCGCCTCCCCATCCGCTGGGATGGTGCGGCATCCCTCGCGCTGGTCCGGATCCCCGGCCCGGCAGGTGAACTCGGTAATCTTCTTGCCGCCCGCGTCGGGGTCACCGTCGTAGATTTTCACCCGCCATTCGTCAATCGGGGCGCCGCCGTAGTTGTGGAGCGTGATGTTCACGACTAGGTCGTCGTCCTCGTCGGGGTCTGCGGGTGTGACTAGGATTTCGTCGCCCTCGATGGCGAGGTCGGGGCCGTCGGTCGCCCCCTCGATGGTGAAGACCCACAGGTAGGCAGTGCTCCCGACCACCAACTCATTGGCCCCTTCACCGTCAAGGTTCGCCATGCGGATGTTGCCGTAGTGGCCAGTCGCCCCCGAAAGCGCGCTGGCCTGTCCCTCGGCTTGCGTGTTTAAATCTTCACCGTCTTTCACGAAGAGTTCGCCGCCGCTGGTGCCATAAATCAGCTCGACCACGTCGTCGTCGTCTAAGTCGACACAGAGCACACCCCAGACAGAGCTGGTCTCAACAGTTCTCTCCCATTCCTTGACATGGTTCGAGCCACGGTAGATCTGGATAAGCGGCTTCTTCTCACTACTCTCCTTGCCGGTCCCGACAATAATCTCGGTGTCGCCGTCGCCGTCGAGGTCTGCAATCGCCAGACCATATGCTTCGACCCGCCCGGTGGAGATGGTTGCCCCGTCCTGCACGTAGTTGGCGCCGCTGTGGCGGAACACCAGCACGTCGCCGTCGTAGGTCCCGACGACCAGTTCGTTTTGCCCGTCATCATTCGGGTCGCCGGCAGCGATTCCGCGCACTGGTGCCCCCAGATCGCCGCTCGACCATTCCTCGTCATAGTCCGAGCCATCGTAGCCGAATACTCGCACATGGCCGACGTAATCTGTGGCGCCGCCGAGAGAGGCCTCCACGAATCCGGTCGCGAGGCCGATTTCAGGATAATTCGAGCCGTCCAGTTCGCTAATCGCAAGCCCCATGGCCTGATCTATATTATCGCTCCTGAACGTTTGCGCGAAGTCCGGACCGCTGCGGTCGAAGATATAGAGAGACCCCTCAGCCCCCTCACCGCTGTCAGCCAGCCGCACCTCGCCGGGGTTTCCAGTTGAGACGGCAATCTCCATCTCACCGTCACCGTCGAGGTCGGCGACGCCGATAGAGATAGGCAGTTTATCCAGTACCGGGCTGGTCCAGTCGAGGGCGCGCGTCACGCCGTCAAAGGCAAAAACCTGGCCCGAGCCGCTGCCGACCAGCACCTCCAGCGCCGGGTCGGAATCGATGTTACCGATCGCGACACCCAGAGCCTTGGTGCCGGGAAGCGAGTAGAGGCCGCTGCCGCCATTGTTGGCGGCGGTCGAGTCCCATGCCAGCGCGTGGTTCGAAGAGGAAGTGACTTCCCACGCCACCAGGATTCCCGCGTCGCCGCCATGCACAATCCAAGGATTGTCGTGCGCCAGCGAAATTGCGACGCCGGCGTCGGAGTTCATTAGCAGCCCCGAATCCCACTCCTGATAGGTAGTGAGCGTAGTTCCGCTCAGCCCGAGGATATGTAGGTCGCCGCCATTGTCGGCGACCACCAATTCGTTGCGACTGGAGCCGAACAGGTCGGCCGCCGCCAGCCCGTAGCCGGAGTCAATGTTGTCGCGGTTCACTTGCTCGTTCGGGTCGCCGTCAACAAAGACCGAGAGCCTTGACTGCTGCGCCACGACCAACTCGTCAATGCCGTTTTCATCTAGGTCGGCCGCTAGCAGCCCGTAGCAGAGTGAGTCAAGGTCGCTGCCGTCGCGCATATCCTTCTTCCATTGCAGTTCCTCAGTCTCCCCATCGAAGACACCGATCCACCCCTGCTTGGTCGAGACCGCGATCTCCAGTGCCGGGTCGCTGTCGAATTGCCCCATCGCGACGCCCCAGACGTTCTCGATTTGCTGATTATTGAAGTCCGGTCGTAAGTCGCGATACCACTCCGCCTCGTCGAAGGTAATGTCGCGGCCAACGTAAATTTCAGGGGTAATTGCATCGACCACCCACAAGTAGCCGAGATCGCCCCCCATCGCCAGCTCGGTGGCGCCATCGCCGTCCAGGTCACCCAGCGCGAGGCCGTAGGGTCGCCCTTCGGTACCTTGGTTGTGCGACCAGTAAACGCCGGAGGTCCAGTTGGTCTCCGCCTTGAGCGAGCTACCATCGACGATGCGCACCTTGCCGCCGCCTGACGCCGCGTAGCCGATTGCAATCTCGAGCGCAGCGTCTTCGTCGAGCTGCGCGATTTCCATGCCCTTGACACCACCGCCCATATCGATACTGTGGTATTGTTCTTCCCAGCCGTTCAGCGAGCTGTTCCAGTCCAGCACGTGCAGGAACCCCTGCGCGTTGCCGACTACCAGCTCGTCCTCGCCATCAGCGTCGATATCGGCGGTGCGAATTGAGTTCAGCGCGCCGAGGCCGCTCCCTAATCCAGCGCGCCACACTTCGCTCAGGTAGCCCTTGTCGAGGTCGGACCGCACGTCATTGGCTCCCTGCGCTACCGGAAACGCCGGCAGCAGCATCAGGACCAGCAGGAGCGTCAGGAATCGCTGCATACGTCGCCCGCACCGCTCCGGATATTTGTAGTTTACCGCTCTGCTACCGTCCATTGTGGTTCATTCCTTGGACAATCGGGCCTGTAGCGCTGCATGCAGTCCCGCCTCGTCCAGCCCGTCGGTCGCGATTCCCAGCCGCTCCGCCGCCGCGCGCAGCTGCTCCTCCTCGCCGCGCGCGCCCGGCGCGCCGAGCGGGAAAGCGCGGTAGCCACGGAATTCCCGCCAGGCCACACCGAGGCTGCGCGCGACTTCGGCGAGCCGCTGTGGGCCGAGCAGCAGCCATGCCAGCAGGCCGATGACCAGCAGCTCGAGCAGCCCGGGACCGTTCACGGGGCGGTGAGCGCCTGCTCCAGAAAAGCGCGCCGCTCCGTCTGCGTCGCGGCGCTGATGCCGAAATACTCGTCGAACGCCTCGGTCACGGAGAGTGCGAAGCTGCGGCCGCTCCGCTCGCGCTCGAGCATTCCCAGCTCGAGCAGCTCGCCGACGTGCTCGTAGACCCGGTCGCCCATGCGGCGTTTGAGCTCCGACTGTAGCATCGGCTGCTCGTGCGCCACCAGCGCCAGCGTCCGCAGCAAATGCCCCGGAATTTCCTGCGGCGCCAGCCGGCGACCATACTCGATGGCGTCGCGCCGTAGTTGCAGCGCATACTTGGCGCCAAGCTGCACAATCTCCAGCGCCCCCTCGCGGTCGTGGCAGGCGGCGACCAGCTCCTCCAGCGCTGCACTGGTTGCCTTGCGGGAGAGCCCGGTTGCCTCAGCGACTTCCTGCACCGTCAGCGGCCGGCCAGCGGAGAAGAGTGCCGCCTCTGCCGCGATGGCGCTCAGCCCGCAGCCTCCCGGTTGCGGACGTAAATCGAATGGTTGCGTAGGTCCTTCTGCTGGATTTCAATGCGCCCCTCGCGCGCCAGGAAGAGCGAGCCGACGAAAGTGCGCACGACGCTGGAACGGTTGGGGGCGTCAACCAGCTGGCCGAGCGGAATCGGCTTGCCGTTGAAGTCGTTGATACGTTGCCACACTTGCTCCTTGTAGAGCGTCGGGTCGTCATGGTGCATATTGTCGACGATGTGGCTGGCGCGGTCGTCCAGTATCGCCTGCCGCGTCTCGCGCAGCTGCTTGCGCCGCGCCAGTCGGGCGCGGCGCTCCAGCTCGACCTGTCGCGCATCCTCGAGCGCGCCAACGAGTTCCATCAGCGTCACCCGCCGCTCGCCGCGGAAACGGACCGTTTCCTCCAGCGGCGGCTCGGCGACCATCTCGAGCCGCTCAGCGTAAGTCGGCTCCCAGCCGAAATCGAACGGCTCCCATTCCCCTTGCGGCTCGGGGAGTGGCTCGCTCGCCTCGACCGCGCCTGCCGACCGCAGCCGCAGCACGTCCCAGGCCCAGCCCAGGATGGCGCCCGCCAACGGGAAATCGAGCGCGTCAGCGCGCAGCGCATGCTGCTGGTATTCCTGCAACACGAAACCGAGGTCGAGCTGCCACGGGTCCAGCTCATGCTCGCGCACCAGCTGGAACAGCACCGCGATGCTACGCGCCAGGGGGTCCTCGATGGCGATGATTTCGGCCCCCGCCTCGGAAGCTTGCGCCAGGTCGAGATAGTCGTCGACCCGCTCCGCATCGCTGCCGACAATCGCCTTGTGGAACAGCAGGTGGTTCTCGACCAGGCTCACGCCGCCACCTCATCGGTGGGCAGCGAAGCGATGAAGCTGTCGACGTCGTGAATCTGGTGCAGGTGCGAAACGCCGTCGTCGTCCATGAAGACGCCAATCACGTGAGCCGACTCGCGCAGCGCGGCGTGGTGCAGGCTCACGACGAGGAACTGCGCCACCGCCGACTGCAGCGCAATCGCGCGGCCGATGTGCTCGGTGTTGACGCCGTCCAGATTCTGGTCGGGCTCGTCCAGCAAGTAGAACGGACTCGGGTCGTAGCGCTGGATGGCGAAGATGAACGCCATGCTGACGAGCGATTTCTCACCGCCCGAAAGCGCCTCGACCGGGAAGAGCCGCTTGCGCGGCATGCGTGCCTTGATTGTGACGCCACCGTCGAAGACCGTTTCCGGTTTTTCCAGCTCCAGCCACGCCTTTCCACCGCCGGTCAGGTCGGTGAAAGTGGCCCGGAAATTTTCGTCGATGTGTTTATAAATTTTAGTGAAGCGCTCCAGCTTGCGTCCTGAGATTTTCTGCTCGAGCGCATCGAGCCGCCGCACTTCCCTGCGCAGCTGCTTGCGGTCCTCGCGAATACGCGCCAGCCGCTCCTCTTCCTGCCGGTAATGTTCGAGCGAAAGCATGTTGACGTTGCCGAGCCGGCCGCGCTGCCGTTCGAGCGTCTCGCGCTGCGCCTCCAGCTGCTCACTGCCGCCGACCTTCGCCGGCTGCTCCGCCTTCTCGGGCAGCCGCAGCCGCGCCTCGGCCAGCTTCGGCTCACGCGTTGCGACCTCAATCTTCAGCTCATCGGTAGCGTGGCGCCGGCCGCGGCCGAATTCCTCGCGCTGCGCCAGTGTAGTGCGCGCTTCGGCTAGCTCGTTGCGCAGCCGGTCGCGCCGATCGCGCAACTCCTTGAGCTCGCGGAACTTGGTGTCCTCCTCGGCCTTCAGCGCCTTGACTTCGCGCGCCAGCTTGCGCGCCGTCTCGCGCTCGCCGCGCCGCAGTGCCTGCTGCTCCTTCTGCTCCGCCAGGTTCTGCTCCAGCTCGCTCGCCAGCCGCTGCTCCTCGCCTGCGGCGGGCTCCTCGGCCGCCTCGAACCGCGCCACGCTGGCGCGCGCTCCTGAAAGCTCCTCGCGCTGCTGCCCGAGCGCCGACTGGAGCTGCGCCAGCCGTTCGGCCGCCACGCCGCCGGTCAGCTCCTGTAACGCAGTCGCCGCCTGCTCTACGCTCCCGGCGCGGTCGGTAATCGTGAATTGCAGCTCGCCCAGCGCGGTTTCGCGCTCGCCCAGCTCGCCCTCGAGCGCCGTCAGCGCCCCCTGCCGCGTCTCGAACGCCTTCTCCGCCTGCAGCAGCCCTTCGGCCGACTTGGTCGCCTGTTCGTCGAAGTCGGTCACGCGGGTCTGGGTGGTCGAGCATTCACTCTCGAGCGCTGCCTTCGCCTGCGCCACTTCCGCCAACTCCTCGCGCAACTCCTGCACCGCGGCGCTCGCCTCGAGCTTGCGCGCCTCGGCGATGCCGAGGCGCGCCACCAACTCGCCGAGGTTGTCACGGGTACCGGTCCCGAAATGGATTCCCGAACGGGGCGGCGAGCCGCCCACCATCGCGCCGCCCGCTTCGAGCAGCTCGCCCGCCAGCGTGACCATACGGCCCTTGCCGAGGCAGCTGCGCGCTTCGTCGAGGCTGCGCATGATGACCGTATCGCCAAAGACGTTGCCGAAGGCGTCGGCGTAGCGCGGGTCGAACCGCACCAACTCCTGCGCGAAGTTGACTGCACCGGACTGCTTCACCAGCAGCAGCGCGTTGGCGCCGGGGCGATACCTGCGCAGCCGGTTGAGCGGCAGGAAGCGCGCCCGTCCCAGCTTGCGCCGTTTCAGGAATGCAATCGCCTCCGCCGCCACCGAATCATCCCTGACGACGACCGACTGCATCCGCGCGCCAGCCGCTACCTCGAGCGCCAGTGCATGCTCCTCGTCAACCTGCCCCAGCTCGGCAATCGTCCCGACGATGCCCTCCAGCTCTCTCGCATCACGCGCCGCGAGCAGCGACTGCACCGCGCGCGCGTAGCCACCGATTTCGTCGCGGGCGCGCGTAGCCGCCTCTTCGGCCGCCAGCGCCAGCGCCGCCTCGCGCAACTCCGCCTCGATGCGCTCCAGCCGGTCGCTCGCCTGTGCCAGCTCGCCCACCAGCTTGCTGTGCTTGGCGGTGACCTTGCGCAGGTTATCCGCCGCAGACTTGCGTCCCACTTCGAGGTCCTGCAGCTGGAAGTCGGCGTCAGCCGCATCCTCCCGTACCGCCTTCAGCATCAGTTCTGACCGCTCCAGTTGCTCGCGCGCCAGCTCCAGTTGTCGTTCGAGCTGCTCGCGCTCGCCCTCGAGCCGGTGCCGCTGCATCTCCAGCTCACCCGCCGCCTGTCGCAGCGCGTCGAGCGCATCGCGCTGCCCGGCGATTTCCTGCGAACCGTCGGCGGCGGAAGCCTCGAGCCGCGCCAGTTCCCCGGCGGCGGTCGCGACCTGTGCTTCCAGCTCGCCGGCGCCCGCCCGAGCCTCATCGAGGGCGTCGCGCAGCTCTTTCAGCTCCGCCGCGGCAGCCTTGCGCGCATCGCCCAGCTGGCGGCGCGATACCTCCAGCTCGGTGAGCCGCGCGCCAGCCGTTTCGGCGTTGCTCTGCGCCAGCGCCTGGTCGACGCGCGCTTTGTCCAGCTGCTCCTGCAGCTCGCGCGCGCGGTTACCGCCCGCGTCGGAAATTTCGGCTTCCACCTTTTTATAATCGTCTTCGAAAGATTTAATCGCAGTTTGTCGCTCTTTCAGCTCCCCCACCAGCTCTTCCAGCTCTGTTTCGTGCCGTGCAATCAGCTCGCGCCGCGACTCCAGCTCCGCCTCTAGGTCGAGCACGCGGCGCCACTTGCGCTGGAGCTCGTTTTCCTGCAGCTGCTGCAGGATGGCCTCAAGCCGTTCGGCATCACGTTTTTCGCGTTCGAGCTGCCGCAGCAGCCGCTGCGCCTCGCGCATGCGCTCTTCGAGCAGCGTAAGGTCAGCGCCCACACGGTCTCGCGCCGAGCGGGTCTTGCGCAGCCGCTGCTCGTAGGCTGTTATGCCGGCGACGTCCTCCAGCTTGCGCCGGCGTTCGGTGCCCGACATCAGCGAGGTCTGCATGACATCACCCTGCTGGATGATGTTGTAGCCGGTCGCGTAGAGCCCGGCACGCGAGAAGAGCGCCTCGAATTCGCCCGCCGAGGAGGCGTCGCTGTTGAGGCGGTAGTAGGTGTGCGGCTTGCCGCCGCGCAGCCGCACGCCCTTGGTGAATCGCACCAGGTCGCTCTCGATGGAGAGGAAACGGTCGCCGTTGTCGAAGACCATGCTGACGCGACAGTGCTTCGCCGCGCTGCGCAATTTCTTTCCTTCCTGATAGCCGAAAATCAGCTGGCTCAGCCGTCGCGCGCGCAGTAGCTTGGTCGAGCGCGAGCCGAGGATGAAGAGGATGGCGTCGGTGATGTTGCTCTTGCCCGAGCCGTTGGGGCCAGTAATGCAGGTGAAGCCGGGGCCGAAGGGGACGGTAACGTGGCCTTTGAAGGATTTAAAGTTCTCGAACTCAAGTTCGAGAAGACGCAATCAGAAAGCCTCCAGATGTGCCTGGCGCGGCTCGGTCTTCAGGGCTGCGAGCTCGCCCCTGACACCAGAACGGTGGTGCTGCCGGTATGCCTTCCAGAAGCCCGAAATCAGCCGGCCACGGTCGCCGCGGTCGCCCGCGACCAGCGCCGAGAGGTAACGCGAGCGGTCCTCCCGCTGCCACATTGGTGCAGGCAGGCCCGCGCGTACGAGCATCCCGTCGAGCAGCAGCCGCGCCACGAGGCCGTTGCCAGCCGTGAAGGGGCGCAGCTGCAGGAAGCGATGGTGGAACAGCGCCGCCTGCTCGAACGGATGCAGCGGCGAAGGGTCGTGCCACCACTCGAGCAACGCGTCGAGTTCGTCCTCAATCAGCACCGGCGGCGGGGGAACGAAGGCCGAGCCGGGGAGGCTGGCGTTGTTCTGCCGCAGGCGTCCGCCGTCGCCCTGCCCCTCGCGCACTTCCAGGTGCAGCTTGAGGATGGCGCGTCGGTCGAGCCGCGCAACGCGTTCACCCATCTCGTGATGGAGTCTCCGCAGCGCAAGCACTTCGAGCACGCGCGACAGCGGGATTCCCGCGGGCGCGCGGTCATGTAGTAGTATCGCCTCGGTCTGTTCGCGTGCCAGCGGTTCGGAGGTGAGCATCAGGTTGCCATGCACAGCTGCCAGCTCCGCTCGCTGCACATCTCGCTCGCGCGCCTTGTGGTCCTGTTGCAGCCGGTTCAGCGCGCGCCGCAGGAACTTCAGTCGCTCGAGCCCCTTCAGCGCTTTCAAATCAAGGTAGGGAGTGCGAAACATCCCGGCGGATGCCTTCGCCATGCGCTCGACCGCGGCGAGCTCCAGCTCCGGCTCATGGATGGCTTTGAGCCGCTCCAGTTCCTGCTCGCTGGGCTCCTCGGAACCGAGGTAATGCTGCACTTTCTCGACGCGTCCGTTGAACTTGAATGACTTGACGAGATACCAGTACTGCTGCCCGCGAGTGGTCTTAGGCGTAAGATAGACCATAAGCTCGGCGCCATTGGTTCCACCTTTTAAAGTTTTTGCATTGTGGTTTCTAGTGGAAAAACAGGTTACTGTACCACCTTTCCACAGGAAACTGAGGGGTGGTGGAACATGCTCCTGCCGACGAGCGGCCGGCAGTTTTTTGGCGCGCCGCACAGTCGAGCCGCGATGCAAATCCTCTTTGTCTGCACCGGAAATGCCGCGCGTTCGCAAATGGCTGAAGGCTGGGCGCGTCACCTAGTGCCTGCGATCGCGGTGGAAAGCGCCGGCACCCGGCCCGCCGGGCTTTCGCGCCGCGTCGTGACTGCAATGGCGGAAGCGGGCGTCGACATCTCCGCACAGCGCTCGAAACCGCTCTCCGCGACAGCGTGGTGCGACGCCGATATCGCCGTCACCCTCTGCGGTTCCGCGCGCG
>CAUZDT010000025.1:0-16970 GCA_963578705.1 Candidatus Thalassarchaeaceae archaeon | reverse complement strand
TCAGCTCAATCCATCTAGTGAGTTGTTCGGTCGAGTTGCGCGAGGTAACGGTGACGTTGAAGCCACCGCGCGCGTCCTCCTCGATGAGGTCGCGCATGGTGACGTTAATGTAACCTATTGCCCCTTCTCCAACAACGCTGTGCATTCCAGTGGTAGTGTAGTTAAGGATTGTAAAGTTGTAGGTATCGTTCAGTGTGACTGTCATATCATAGGTATCTCCGATGTTTCCCAGATTGGTAATCCAGATTTCAAAGGTGTAGTTAGTGTCGTCCGGGATTGGTTTGTTGGTAATGGGGGCCCAGAGTGAGAAATTATAGGTCGGCAGTACCTCCATTTCCAGTTCCAGTGGTGGCGGAACGAAATCCCAGGCAGCGGATTGGGAGAAAACAGCCACGAGTTCCTCATCAAACCACTGGGTGTTTCCGGTTTCCCGGACTACTGACGCTAGGACATTTTCGCCCTCCTGCAGGAGTTCGAGTCCAAACAGGGTTTCATCGTTCCAGTAATTCGCGGTGTGGCCCTGACCCTGCCGCATGTCATTGAACACCATCTGGCCGTTCAGGTAGTAGGTCCCGTAGTTGTTTGCCGCAGTATTCAGGCTCAGGCTGGCCCCTTCGTAAGCCGAGAGATTATCGATAGTGAATATATGGCGGAAGTAGGCGTAACTGTTGCCTTGCCAGACTGTGTTGTTGTCTACGTTGCCTATGTCGGTATCTCCGAAGGGTGCCGGGTCAAGGGTCCAGTTGTCATCATAGTCGAAGTCCAGTTCGGTCCAGCTGATGTCGCATTCATACCCGGGGTCATCGGGTTCATCATTGTCCGTGCAATAGTAGAGCCGCGTGTTACTGCTATTGGAATGGGCCCACCACCATTCAGTATCGTTGTCCCGGCCACTCAGGACTACGGTCTCCCTGAGTTCACTATAGTACTGAGACCTAGCACTCATGAACACGGAGTAATTCCCAGCCAATGTCCCTATGTCCGGAATTATTTCAAGGGTCGCGTTCCCGCTCTCTCCAGGTTGCAGGTGAAGTACGTTGGGCGCGAGAGTCCAATCCCAATCGGAAAAAATGCCTGAGGCCAGGAGGGTGAAATTATCTTCCACGTCGCCTTCGTTAGTGATAGTTAGATTGTACCTGAAAATTTCAGTAATATTTCCTACAACATGGTTTGATTCGACAGTAAGATTGTATGCATAGAACCCAATATGTAGTGTGCGATTCAGGGTATTGTTGTCCTCGTTGTTTTCCCCAACCACAGCATCCGCGTCGGCAGTAGCTCTGAGATTAAAGTCCCCAAGTGCTTCCGGAGTCCAGTAGAACACACTTTCAGCCGTAGCATTGGGCGCCAGTTCCGTTATGGTAACATTCCCCAGTTCCTCCCCCTCGATCTCCAGCATTACTCTGAAATTCTCAGCGGTTTCGTTTCCTACGTTTGACGTAACCACTCTCAACCACAGATCGTCCCCCAGAATAATGGGTTTTTCTCTCCACGACTGGACGTTGACCACGAGTTCGATATCAAGCCACTGTTCACTGTCACCACCGTATGCAATGTCATACCCAAGTATGGCAAGTACGTTATCACCCTCTACCAGCCAGTCCGGGTTGGGCCCTGACTCATCGCTTCCGTCATAGGTCAGTATATTGTCCCAGTATGCAGTATCACCTTCGTAACAGCCACTGTGGTATTGGTAAGAATAGCAGTTTCGAATCAGGTTCCCGTTCAGGTAGGCGATATAGTAGTTGTTGTGGGCCAAGTTCAAGGTAGCACTGATTGCTTCGTGCTCATCATCATAAGTAAAGTGATGGCGGATTATGACGTGGTCATTCAGCCCCTCCTCGGTTTGCCACATCGTGCCCGGACTGGCGCCGGCCTGGTCCCCGTTGCCGAAGGGTGCTGCCCCTGAATCCCAGTTCGCGGCGTCAAAATTCTTCGCATACCAATTCTCGGGGATACACGATTGCTGGTCGCAGTCGTCATCATCATCATCGTAAAAATTATATTTGTATACAGTACCAGCATCCCGCCCGCTCTGGACGATGGTAACAGGATCTCCCGTCTCAAAGTCGTTGGTGTAGTCCAAGGAGGTAATAGTCAGGTCTTCCTGACCCTGAACTTCAGAGGCCGCCAGAGAAAACAGGAATGCAAACGCCAGCACAGCTAGCAAATTTTTGAGAGTTCGGTGCATGAAATATATTAGTCCTAGGAAGCCGAACAGGTTGTTGGGGGTTAATTTGGATATGGGGGGTTTAGAAGTACCCTTCGCATCCGGGCCGGTGAAGCCGCTCCACATCCTGATGCTGACAATGTTCATCGACCTTGCGGGGTTCGCGATGTTCATCCCGCTACTGAACTACATCGTCGCCGAGCTGGGCGGCAGCATCCTCACCGTCGGCTTGCTGATTACCGCCTTCTCGCTGGCGCAGTTCGCCTGCCTACCGGCGTGGGGCCGGCTGAGCGACCGTATCGGCCGCCGGCCGGTCATCATGCTCGGCCTCGGCGGCGCGGCGGTCGCCTACGCAGTGTTCGGGCTGGCCGACCCGGCGCTGGGGTTGAGCGACGACCGGCGGTTGCTGCTGGGAGTGCTGTTCCTGTCGCGCATCATGTTGGGGGTGATGAGCGCCAACTACGCTGCTGCGTACGCCTACGTGGCGGACGTGACGCCGCCCGAGGAGCGCGCGCAGGGGATGGGGATGCTCGGCGTCGCCTTCGGGCTGGGCTTTGTCTGCGGACCGGCGCTGGGCGGGCTGCTGGGGCAGTGGGGCTTCTGGCTGCCGGCGTTCTTCGGGTCGGGGCTGGCGCTGTTGAACCTCTTCTGCGCCTGGCGCTGGCTGCCCGAGTCGCTCCCGCCAGGCCACGTGGTGCGGCCGCGCGTCTCGCCAGGGGAAGCGCTGCGCGAGACGCTCGCCTACCTGCGGCAGCCGCGGCTGGGGTTGCTACTGGTAATCTTCACGCTCTACCTGCTGGCGTTCTCAATCATCTTCGGCACCTTCGTCGAGTTCTCGAAGGAGCGCATCGGCCTGCCGCTGCGGCTCTCGGGGGTGCTGTTCGCCTACATGGGCGGTGTCAGCATCGTGACGCAGGGCGGCCTCGTCGGCCCGGCGGTGCGCCGCTGCGGCGAAGCGTGGACTTCGCGCGCGGGCGCGCTGCTGATGCTACTAGGTATGGGCTATATTCCCTACACCACGACGCTCGAAGGCGTTGCGCTGGCAACGACGATTTTCTCGCTCGGCAGTGGCTTCATCCAGCCGACGCTCAACGCGCTGATTTCGCGCGCGGTGGGGCCGCAGGAGCAGGGGACTGTGCTGGGGCTGAGCCAGTCGCTGGGCGCGCTGTCGCGTGCCATTGGGCCGCTGCTCGGCACCAGCCTCTGGACGCTGCTCGGCTACGCGGCACCGTTCCGCCTCGCGTCGCTCACCTTCGCGCTGGTGCTGGTGCTGATGCTGCAGGTGGGGCAGTCGCGCCGCGCCGTGGTGCAGCAGAGCGCGCTGCTCTTCGCCGGTTTCAGCCTTGCGCTCTGGGCCATCTCGCCCTCGCCGGGACTGGACCGGCTGGCGATGGTCGCGGCCGCGGTGGCGTTGATTGGGGCGTTGCTAACGCGGAAGCAATAACTGTAGCAGCCCGTCGAGCGACTCGTTGGGCAGGTGGTGCGTCGCCGCCGCGATGACGCGCTCGTCGTCGGTGTTGACCGCGACGCTGGTCCCCGCGAGCGCGAACAGGTCCAGGTCGACCACCGTGTCGCCTACTGCCGCAACCTCGTCGCGCGCGGCGTGATGGCGTGCCATTACGCCGCGCATCACCGGTGCCTTGGCGTGGCCGCTGACGCGAATATCGCCCTGCAATCCCGCCGGCGAATCGACGAGCAGATTGGCGTGCGCTTCCGCCATGCCCCACTCTGCCGCCAGTTTCTGTGCGAGGTAGTCGATGCCGCCCGAGATAATTGCGGTCATGATTCCCGCCGAGTGCAGCCCGGCGACCGCCTCGGCAGCGCCCGGCAGCAGTTCGGCTCCATCGAGCGCGGCGTTGACCGTCGCCGCATCGACCGGGCCGCCGTAGGCGGCGGCCCAGAGCGCAAGGTCGGTGGCGACGAACTCGGCGTCGCTCACCTCGTGCCGCAGGTAGCGCGCGAGCATCTCGGAATTGTCGGTGCCGAAATGGTCGTGCAGCAGCCCCCACGACGACTTGGGGCGCAGTAGCGTCCCGTCCATGTCGAAGACGACGAGTTTCAGCGGCATGGCTACCCGAAGCTGGAGCGGTCGCCCTTCCCCGACTCGCGTTTGAACATCTGTTTCATCTGCTCACGCGAGACCTTGTGCGCCTTCTCGGCCATCTCGAACGATTCCTTCGCGCCTTTCTCATCCATCTCGATGCGGAAGCTCAGGCCGGAGAAGACCAGCGCCTCCTTGCCTTCGCCGGGGAAAACCGCTAGCACCCCCACCTCGGGGTTCGACTGAAACTTGACTTTCTCGAAAACCTGCGTCTCGCCATCGTCCGGCAGGAACACGGTAATCTTCTTGGCCCTGAACACGGAGCGCGGCAACCTCCATCCTAAATTAGGGTTTGCGCCTCGCTCCCCATGCGAGCCGGCCTCTGCGCCGAGTGCGGCGCACCCGCCCTCACCGCTTGCCGCGGCTGTTCAGCGATGCTTTGCGGCGATTGCCGCAGCGCCCATAGTTGCAGCGCAAAGCTGGGCTGAATTTATTACACGGTGCGCTTGCGCGGGCCATGGAGCTGAAGCTGGGCGACTGCGCGCTCACCATCTTCCCGACCGTCAAGGGGCTCGCGAGCGAGCTGCCGGAGCTGGAGGCGGCGTGGGCCGCGGCGCGCCCGCAGGCGCTGGCGCTAGGCGTCAGCCCCGGCGAGGTCGCGGGGCTGCGCGAGTGGGACGGCGAGCCGTTCGACATCTCGGGCTGGGATGAATTATATGGCTTGGCGCTGTGTCAAGTGGCGGGCGACGACGGCGTGCGCCTCCCGCCGCCCGCCTTCCGTCGCGCGCTCGCACTGGCCGATGCCAACAACGTCCCGGTCGAAGCGCTCGACCTGCCCGAGGAGGAGTTCACCACGCTGTTCACGGAATCGGTCTCGACCTGGCAGTGGTTCCGCTGCGACCGGCTCGAGAAACGGCTCCGCAAGCGCGGTCTCGAAGCCGGGACGCCGCAGGAACTCGCGCTCGAAATGGACCGCCACCTGTGTACGTTGAGCGGCTACGCCGCCGTCGAGCACGGTCGCGAGGCGGAGATGGCGCGACGGCTGCGCGAGGCGTGCGCGGAGCGACAGCGCGTGCTGGCGGTCATCGAGCTGCCGCGCGTCGCGGGGGTCGTGGCGCGCCTCCCCCAAGCCTAAAGCACCCCCCATAATCCGCGCCCGGGCTCGTGAGGTAGTCCGGAATCCTACTGGGCTTCGGACCCAGATACGGGGGTTCAAATCCCCCCGGGCCCGCCAGCGACTATAGAAGTTTAATTTTCTGCGCGGCCGAACTCCGGCTCGCGTTTCTCGAGGAAGGCGGTGATGCCCTCGACCGCGTCGCCGGCGTTGCCGGAATCGCGGTTGCGCTCGCTCTCCAGCTCGAGCTGCTCTTCGGCGGTGAGGTTGTCGGCCGCCGCCAGCAGCCGTTTTGTTTCGCCCATCACCTGCGTCGGCCCGGCTGCGAGCCGCTGCGCCTCAGTCATCGCGAATTCCGCCAGCTCCCCGTCGGGGACTAGGTGGTGCACTAGCCCCCACTCGCGCATCTCGGCGCCGGTGAGGGTCCGCTCGCCGAAGAAGAGCGCCTGCGTGCGGCTGAGGCCGATGAGCCGCGGCAGCAGGTAGGTCGCGCCCCCGGCCGGGACGAAGCCTCGTTTGAAGTGCGCCGAGAGCAGCTGCGCCGACTCGGCCGCGATGCGCACGTCACCCGCCAGCGCCATGCCGATAGCACCGCCGGCGACGATGCCGTTAATGGCGGTGACGACCGGCTTACGCATCGTCAGCATCGCGCTGACCGTGTCGTGCAGCTGGTCGGTCAGCTGGTAGAACAGGTCGCCCGCGCGTGGCAGGTGCTCGCCCATCTCGTTGACGTCGCCGCCGCTCGAGAAGGCGCGGCCGCCGCCGGTCAGCAGCAGGCAGTGCACCGACGGGTCGGCCGCCGCTGATTCCACGGCGTTGCAGATGTCGGTTGCCATTGCGAGAGTAAGCGCGTTCAGCTTCGCGGGCCGGTTGAGAGTGATAATCCGCACCGCGCCCTCATCGCTGATGTCGACAGGCATGCGCCGGCGCCAGTGTGGGGGGTCAAAAAGGGTGCCGGTTTCCCAAAGAGATAAATCCCAACCCACTAGTCAGGCCCAGAAATGGTAATGGGGTTCCCGGCTCGGCTATTCTCGGTAATTCTTAGAGTTTCACCAGGCCGTATTCGCAATTGGATGTGGAAATGGTGGTATCAGAGGCTGGCTAAAGCACATCGCAGGTCTGATTTTCGTTTTATGAACTATGGGTACAAGGATGACAAGGGTCCAAAACTGTCCAGGGAAGACGAACCAAATAGACTGTTCATCCAGCTATATCACATGAATATCAGAGACATTGATTTGCAGGGGAGAGAAGTCCTTGAGGTGGGTTCCGGGAGAGGAGGGGGTGCTTCCTGGATAGCGAAGTATTGTGAACCCGAATCATTAGTTGGAGTTGATTTTTCCAAAGAAGCTGTCAGACTATCCCGGAAATGGTATTCCGAACAGGAAAATCTTTCCTTCATAGAGGGAAATGCGGAATCCTTACCGATAAATGATTCGGCCTTTGACGTGGTTTACAATGTCGAATCATCTCATTGTTATGGAAACATGAGTGCCTTTGCAGGGGAGGTCAATCGTGTCCTCCGGGCGGGCGGGCATTTCTGCTGGACCGATTTCAGAGATGAAGAAACCATGCAAAAAGTTCAATCCATATTCGTTGATTCTGGTTTTAAGCTGATTTCAAAAACGGAAATTACCAGAGAGGTTCTAGCTGCACTGGATGAGATAAATGAAGCGAAAATCGAGCAAATCAGGGAGAACGTCCCGAAATCAATCAGAAAAAGTTTTGAGACGTTCGCAGGTGTCCGGGGAACTCCAGTGTATGAAGGATTCCATTCAGGCAGTTTGCATTATCACAGATACTTGCTTGTCAAGCCCGGATAATCCGGTTCCGCGCCGCCAGCCCCAGCACCATGAACACCGCTAACGGCGAGACCGCCGGCACCGGCTGGTTCGGGATATCTGGAAGCGGTGTGCCGACTTCGAGCGTCACCACCCCATCGGCGTCCACATCGCGCTCGGGGTTGCGCAGGATGCGCTCGTAGCGCAGCTGCGAGTCATGCCAATCCACCGTGGCGATCTCGCCCGGCTCGAGCCGCGGCAGGATTATGCCGCCGGCTGAGAGATTGTAGGCGGCGCCCCAGCCGTCGTTGCGCACCGTGAGTTCGCCGGGGCCGGTGCCGATGACCACCGGGCGGCCGCCCAGCTTCAGCAGGTTTTCCCACACCATATCATACATCAGCAACTCGTTCGCCAGCTCCTGCCGCAGCGTGGAATCCTCGACGGGGGACCACTGCTGGGTGGTAACTTCGACAATCACGCTGACGGCGCCGCGCGCGCCATAGCCCCAGGCAATGGACTCACCGGCGCCCGACGGGTCCCGATATGAGAGCCCGGAGACGTTGGTCGACTCGTTCAGGAAGCGCTGGTAGAGTGACCAGTCGGCAATCGCCTGGGCGTACTCGTGGTCAGGGCTCTCGTATGGTGTCTTCCATGGCAGCACTATGTCGTTCGAACCGGTGTGCCCCGAGAGGTAGGCGTAGAGGTTCAGGCTGCGCATCAGCGCCATGTTATCCTGCGTCTCGCCCTCGCTCCCGGCGCTAGGACCACGGTAGGTGCCCGATGCGGGACAGCTGCCACGAGTATCGCTGGTGCCGTAGAGCCCCCACATCCAGGGGTAGTTGCGGTTCAGGTCGACGCCGTTCCAGTTGTTACGGCAGTCCTGCAGGTGGCCGTCGGTGTTCATGATGGGTGTCACCACCAGCCGTTTGTCCGCCAGGTAGGCGGGGTCAGCCGTCGACCGCTCCAGCACGTCCTGCAGGAACAGGAACGCCGCTTCGGACGCCATCCCCTCGTTGCCGTGGTGCGCGCCGTCGACGTACATGGTCGGTAGCGCCGCCAGCTCTGCCTCGGACAGCGCGGTAATATTCAGCGCGACGTCGACCGAAAAGATGGCGAGCCCGAGCGGTCCGGTGCTGCTGCCATGCTCGCTGTAGATCGCGATATCGGGGTACTGCGCAGCCAGCGCTTCGGTGTCATCGCGCAGCTCGTAGTAGCTGTGGAGCCGCTCGAGCGCCTCGGCCTGCGGCGTGAGCGCCAGCAGCGCCAGCCCCAGCAGCGTCGCCAACAGCAGGAATCGCACGCGGTGCCAGCCTCCGCCGGAGATTAACCTTGTCCCGTGGCGGCGCGGTGAATTCGCCGCGCCGCCTTTATGGCAGGGCGCGCTGGCGCAGCATGGGCGGAACGCTCGACGGCAAGGTCGCGCTCGTGACCGGCGGCGGCACCGGCATCGGCCGCGCCATCGCCGAGCGGTTCGCCGCGGAAGGCGCGCGCGTCGCCATCTGCGGCCGGCGCGACGCGCCACTGCGCGAAACCGTGGCCGCCTGCGGGGCGCAGTGGATGGTCGCCAACGTCTCCGACAGCGACAGCGTCGCGGCGCTGGCGGAATGGCTCGAAGCGGAGTTCGAGCGGGTCGATATAGTCGTCAACAACGCCGGGCTGTTCCTGCCGGGCTCGGCCGCGACGACCAGCGAAGCGGACTGGGACACGGTCGTCAATACCAACCTGAAAGGGCCGTGGCTCGTCTCGCGCGCGCTGCTACCGCTGATGCCGGACGGCAGCAACATTCTGAACATTGGCTCGACGCTCGGCCTGCGCGGCATCCCCGATGCGGCCGCCTACTGCGCCGCCAAGGGCGGGCTCGTGAACTTGACGCGCGCGATGGCGCTCGAGCTGGCGCCGCGCGTACGGGTCAACTGCCTCTGCCCCGCAGTGGTCGAGACGCCGATGGCGACCGACCGCATTGACGCCGGGACCGAAGACCGGGATGAGATGGAAAGCGTGCAGCCGATGGGGCGCATGGGCCAGCCGGCAGAAATTGCCGCGATGGCGCTGCACCTCTGCGGCCCGGAAGCGGGTTGGACCACCGGGTCGATTATCGCGGTCGATGGCGGCGTGACGGCCGAATAATTCTCAACGACCCCTATAAAAGTAGAACTGGTCCCGCCTCCCGGATTTGAACCGGGGACCTGCCGGTATCTGCGGCCTCCCGTTCTCACGGGACTTCAGGTTTAACCCCTACAGCCGGCCGCTCTAGCCAGTCTGAGCTAAGGCGGGTGCGGCTGCATTTGCCGGCACTATATCAGGGTTCAGGCTGCGGCTCGTCGTACGCCAGCCCGCGGCGCAGCAGCTCGCGCACCAGCAGCAGGCAAGCGACCAGCACCAGCCCCAGCGCGACCCACGAGTAGGTCGCCATTTGCGGGTCGTCAGGGAAGATGAACGGCAGCGTCGCGGCAGCGTTCCAGGCGCCGTGGACGATGACGCCGCCGAGATAGGCGGCCGGGACGACCCGGTTCGCCGGCCAGTCGCCGCGCCGCGACAGCGCCAGCGCGAAGCCGACCAGCGCCGGGCCGACCGCGTGCAGCACGGTCGAGCCGACGCCGCGTGCGAAGGCGTTGATGGTCCAGGCGTCGGCGCCATACCATATCAGCACCAGCAGGTCGTACAGCATGTTCTCCATCATCGCGAACCCCATCCCGCACGCGGCGCCGTAGAGCACCCCCTCGTACGGCGTCCGCAGCCGGCTCATCACGAACAGCAGGCCGAGTGGCTTGAGCGCCTCCTCGACCAGCGGCGCAACCACCGCCACCAGCAGGATTTCGGGGGAGCCGACCGCGCCGCCCTCGAGCATCAGCATCGGGTCGGCGCCCAGCAGCCGCCCGCCGGCGTCGTTCAGCAGGCTCGCCGGCAGCGTCGCGAACATGCCCCACGAGAGCGCAATCAGCACCATCCGCTGCGGCTCGGGCTCGCTGTGCGTGCGACGGTAGATATAGCTCACCCAGAGCAACGCCGGGAACGAGAAGGCGGCGACGAACGCCAGCGGGAAAAGCAGCAGGAATTCGCCTTTTTCGGCGAGCACCGCGACCCCCAGTGCAATCGCCATCAGGAAGCCGAGCAGCAGCCACTTAGCCGCCGGCAGCTCGAGCGGCTGGCTCGGGACCGGCTGAATCCAGGGTGGCTCCGCCAGCTCCTCCGGCGGCCCCAGCTCGGGCAGCGGCAGGTCGTCCTCGGGCAGTTCGCGGTGATAGTAGCGTTCGCCCTGCCCCGGCAGGAAGTAGCCGCGGAAGGGCGGCAGCCCGCCGCTCTTCCGTGACGGGATGAAGAGCAGCGGCCGCGGCATCTTCTGCAGCAGCGCCCCGACGATGAGCGCGCCCGAGCAGAGCATGATGAGCATGAAGTAGGGCAGCAGCGGCACCGCAGGCAGCAACAGCGGCGTCCCGTCCTGCTCGAGCGGGACGAAGTAGAGATACGCCAGCTGCCCCCCCATCAGCAGCAGCAGGTTGCCCAGCACAAGGCCGTAGATGCGGAAGAGCCCTCGCGGTAACACCCTGCGCCAGCTGCTGCCCCGTTAAGCGGTTTCGTCCAGCGACTTCAGCTGCGCGACGCACCCCTGCCGCGCCATCGCCAGCAGCGCGTCGGGGTCGCCCTGCGCCTTGAAGCCGGCCGCCCCCGGATGGCCGCCTGCCGAGCCGGGCTGCTCGTCAGCGAGCGCCTCGAGCAGCTGCGCCAGGTTCAGCCCCGCCTCGATGGCGGCGCTCGACGCGCGGCTCGAGATTCGCACCTGCCCCTTCTTGTTGCCCGAAGCGGCGAGCGCGACGTCGGCGCCGAGCGCGACCATCAGCCGCGCCGCCCCCGACTCGAACGAGCCGGTGCGGGTCGTCGCCAGCAGCCACTTGCCCTCCTGCGAAAACTTGAGCCGTTGCGCCGCCTTCAGGAATATCGTGCGCTGCTGCTGTGGCCGCACTCGGTCGAGCAAGACCATCGCCTGGCGGGGTTCCCCGCCGGCAGCGGCGAGGGTGTGCGCCACCGCGAAGCTATCGGAACTCGCGTGGCGGAAGTGGCCGGTATCGGCGTAGACGCCGGCGAGCAGCGGCAACGCCATTTGCGGCGTCAGCTCGATGCCCAGCTCCGGAATCAGGCGAGTCACGATTTCGGCGGTGCTTTTCGCCTCCGGCTCGTGTAGTAGCAACGTCCCCGCAGGCCATTCGCCCGCGGTCTGGTGATGGTCGATTACCACGACGCTGTCGCACTCCGGCAGAGGCGCGCAGTGCTCCGGATTGGACGTGTCTACCACAACGACCGTGCCGTCCCAGCTCGCGGGCGGCCGCGCCTCGATTTCGACTTTGAGCCGCTCCGCCATCACCTTGCCAGCGGCGCTCAGCCCGTCGGTGGCGGAGATACGCGCGCCCGGGAACGCCGCCGCGAGCGCGATGGCGCAGCCGACCGAGTCGGCGTCACCGTGGTGGTGGACCAGCAGCAGCAGCTCGCGCGCGAGCGCCGCCTCCAGCGCGCCAAGGTCAGGACCTGGCACCGGGACCACCCGGCCCCTGCAGCCGCTGCAGCACCGGCGTCAGCCGGGTCTGCATCTCCTGCAACTGGGTATTCAATTTGTCAATCTGCGTTTTGAGCGTTTTCGTGCGCAGCTCGAGCCTCTCCTGTTCTTCCTTCAGGTCGCTCTTCAGCTTCTTCAGGTCGTCGACGCGCACCATGATGGCGCCGCTGGCGCGGTAGAGCGGCGTATCGGCCGCGACCTCGTCCAGTTCCTCCAGTGTGCGC
Organism: Candidatus Thalassarchaeaceae archaeon; assembly: GCA_963578705.1. Lineage (GTDB taxonomy): Archaea > Thermoplasmatota > Poseidoniia > MGIII > CG-Epi1 > UBA8886. The sequence continues at coordinate 5,091 of CAUZDT010000025.1, read as the reverse complement.
TCGGTCTCGCGCACCGCCATCTCGACCTGCGACTGTTGCTGCGCGAGCGCCTGCGCCTGCTGCCGCAGCTGCTCGAACTGCTCCAGCTGTTGCTGCACGTCGTCGGGAATCGCGTCAGTCGCCATCTTCAGCCACCTGCTGCGCGCAGGCGGCCCAGCCTAAAAAAGAATTGAGTGCGGCGCGCAGGCTCACCATGTCTTCGGCCTCGAGCTCGAGCCGCAGCCGTTCGCCGGCGCTGCTCATCTCCAGCGTGACTTTCGGGACGCCCGCCTCGACTTCGGGAGCGAGCGCAGCCGCGACCGCCGCCGTGCGGGGGCCGGTGCGCAGGTCGAGCGAAGCGCGCATCAGTCCGACAGGACAGTCTTCTTGGTCGAAGGGCGCTTCTTGTAGAAAATCTTGTTGCCGCACTTGCGACAGGTCAGCCCGAGCGTCTCAAGGTCCATCTCGAGCGTGGTACCGCAGATCGAGCACTTGTAGTTGACCATTACTTCTCCACCGGGGTTGGGTAGTAAGCGCCGCTGGCGAACTCGAGTCCGCAGCTGCGGCAGCGGTAGATGCCGGTCGAGACGCGCCGCACGCGCTGCTTGGTGCACTCGGGGCAGTCATGCCACTTGCGCTGCTTTGTCTCAACGGAACCGATGCGTCGCCTGACGGATACGCCGTAGCGCGGGCCGAAGCGGCCGGTGCTGCCAACCTTGCGGGTTCTCTGACTCATTTCGTGGCCTCTTTCAGCGCCTTGCGCAGCGCCTTGTCGGCGGTGCGCGCGGTTTTGACCGAAGCCTTGATTTCGTCGGGGGTGAAGGCGCCGCTGTAGCCCTTCTGCATCGCCCGCAGGTTGCCGTTTTCGTCGTGCGCCACGGTCAGCCGTGCGCTCATCACCGTCTCCTCGTCGTGGTTCGGGTCGAGCACGATGGCTTCCCCGAGCTTGGCGAAGGTGCAGGAGATGGGCCAGCAGCCGATGGACAGGTCGACGTCCTTGTCGGCGATACCGTGCTGGACATTCGGGATTTTCGCGTTCCCGAGCGCGGATGCCGCGGCGAGCGTGCAGCAGTCGAACAGGTTGCCGCCGTGGTCCAGGATGTGCATGTCGATGAAGACAATCCATACCTTCTCGCCGTGTTCGATGCAGAGACCCTCGAAGTCAATCATCTGCGACTCGCGGATGCCGCGGTCGACGACGCGCGCCAGCTCGATAGCGGGCTCGCGCGGCGGCCCGGGCTCGAACTGCTCAGAAGCGAGACACGCCAGTTCGGCGGTGGTGGTCATGCTGCCGCGCCCCGGGGAATCGGGGTAGGGCGTGCCGACCAGCAACTTGACTCCGCACATCACCGTGGTATCGCCCAGGCTGACGCGCGCTGACCCCTCGGCGGTGCCGATGAGTCCGGTCTCGATGCTGACGCCGCGGAACTCGTTGGCGCTGCGTCCGTCGGTGCGCTTCCCCTGTGCGGCGAGCTTCTCGATGTGCCCGCGCATCAGGTTGGCGACGGTAGCGGAGCTCATGCGCCGCCTCCGTAGCGGTTGGCAAGTGCCGCCCGCTGGATTTCGTAAAGGTCCATGCAGCCCTTGTAGGCCATGTCGAGCGCCTGCTCGAACTCTTCGGGGGTCAGGTGGCCGTCCAGCTGGAGCAGCACCACTTCACCCGTCGAAGGCACGATGGCGAGCGGAAGGTCCGCCTGCCCGTAGTTATCCTCTTCCTTGTTCAGGTCAAGCACGACGGTGTCACTTACCTTGCCCGCCGCGCAGGACGGGATGATGTCGGTCATCGGGATGCCGGCGTCAGCCAGCGCGACTGATGCCGCCGTCAGCGCCGCGCAGCGGGTGCCGGCGTGCGCCTCGATGACCTGCATGTCCACCCGGATGGCGGCACGTGGGAACTGCTCAACCATCACGACGCGCTCCAGCGCCTGCGAGAGGATGTAGGAAATTTCGCTCGAGCGGCGGTCGTAGCCGGGCCGCTTGCGGTCGTTGACGCTGAAAGGCGCCATGGTGTAGCGCGCCTGTACGATGGCGCGGTCCTGCTGCTGCTTGTGGCGCGGGTGGCACTCTATGGGGCCGAAGACCCCGGCGTACACCTTGTTGTTGCCCCACTCCAGGTAGCATGACCCGTCGGCGCGGTTCAGCACGCCGGCTTCAATGCGCACTTCGCGCAGCTCGTCTGGCTTACGACCGTCAAGTCGCTTGCCCTTCTTGATAAATTCGATATCGCTGTTTCCGCCTGCCATGTTTTCACTCCAGTAGTTTTTCGATTTTCTCCGTCAGCCCGCTGCTAGTTACCTCGCGGGAAATAGTCTCGACTGCCTGCTGGGCGCGGGCAATCTGGTCGGGTTCGCCATCTATCCAGATTAAGCCGTTCTGGCCGGCCTGAATGCGGCATCCCGTTTTTTCGCGAATTAGTGTAATCATCGACCCCTGCTTGCCAATCACGCGGCTCACGCGCGTGGGCGCGACATGGACGATGGTGCCGGCGTAGAGCTTGCGGCAGTCGTCCTTCTTCAGGGTGACCTGGTGGCTGCCGCTGCCGTCGACCATGTATACCTCGGCCAGCGCCGCGTCACCGATGCCGATGAAGCTGGCGGTATCGCCGAAGTCCACTTTCCAGTCAGTCTCGCTGTGGTGCAGCATCGAGTTCTGGAACGCGCCGATGTCCATGCGCCAGAGCGAAGGGCCGGTTTCGACGCAGACCGCGACGACCTTGTCGCCGACGCGCGGGCTGTAGCGCCCCGATATCGGCTGGACGTTGGTGTAACCGGAACTCTCGCTCGAAAAACCGAGCACGGCGGCGTGCGCCTCCCCGTCACGGCGGAACGTGCCGGAGCCGGCTTTCTGGTCCGCTGCTAGCTTGTCGCCCGGCAGCAGGACAGACCTGCCGCTGGCTTGTTTAGATGAAGATTTTGTCATAAGAAATCACTCCTTTCTTTGCCTTGCGTGTGTCGGCGCGGACCTCGTGCGGTATTTGAAGCTTGGCCTGTTGCGCCGTCCCCGTCGCCAGCGCCTCGCGCTATAGCTGCTTGACTTCGGCGATGCCGTGCGTCAGCGAGCCGAGCCGGTCGAGCAGGTCGGCGTGCGCGCCAGCCGACAGTTCGAGAACCGCAATCCAGCTGCCGTCCGACTGGTATTCTTCCTGCGTGATGGTTGCGAGCGCCTTCATCTCACCGTAGCAGCGGCCGACGTGCTGCGCCGGGATTTTCACGGCGACGCGCATCTTCTCGAACGAAATCGGCAGCAGCACCCGCAGCGCCTTCACCGCGCGCTCGACCTGCCGCTCGAGCGCTTCGAGCGGGTCGACCATGAACTTCGCCTCAGCCAAGGCATTTTCGATGCGCTGCGGCGGGTGCGGCGCGCCGGTCTGCGGGTTCATCGCGCCGGAGGCGATGTGCGCCACCAGCTGCTTGTGTCGCCGCTCGACCAGCTCCTTGCGCTGCGCGGCGGTGAGCTGGATGTCGCCCCGCTCGAGGATGGCGGTGCAAACCGCCTCCAGCTCGAGCGTCCCGAAGACTTCCTGCACCGCTTCGTCACCAGCGTGCTCGCCCTTGGCCGAGTCGCTCCAGATGCCTTCGGTCGCGAGCGCGTCGCCCCAGTCGATTTCACCGCTTTCGCGGAACGCCTGTGCCGCCTCGGGGTCAATCAGGATTTCGAATTTGTGGCCGCCGGATTCGAGGCGCGCGATTACCGCCTCGTCCAGCGATACCATTACTTGGCCTTGGCGACCGCCTTCTTCACGTCAGCCTGGTCAAGGGTGTGGAAATCCTGTTTGGCTGAAACGACGGCAATCTCTATGATTTCGGACTTGAGTTTGTGCTCATTAGCTGCCGCCAGCGCCTTCAGGCCCAAGGCGATTGCCTGCGCCTGCGTCATTCCTTCCTTGTAATTATCCTCGAAGACTTCCATGACTTCGTTGCGGCCGGCACCGATGCCGCCCGCCTTGTACGCCATCATCGCGCCCGAGGGGTCGGTCTCGTAGAGATGCGCCCCCGACTCGTCGACGCCCGCCATCAGCAGCGCGGTCCCGAAAGGCCGCACACCGCCGTACTGGGTGTAGCTCTGCTTGAAGTCGCAGAGCTTCTTGACCAGCGCTTCGACCGGGATTTTCTCATCGTAGTTGAAGGCGTTAACCTGGCACTCAACCCGCGCGCGGTCGACCAGCGCCCGCGCGTCGGCGACCAGCCCCGAAGTAGCGCAGCCGACATGGTCGTCAATCTTGAACATTTTCTCAATCGAGTCGGGTTCGATGAGCTTGGAACTGAGCCGCTTGTCGACAATTAGAACTACGCCATCCTTGAACTTGATTCCGACGGTCGTGGTGCCGCGCTTGACCGCCTCACGGGCGTACTCGACCTGGAAGAGTCGCCCGTCGGGCGAGAATACGGTGATGGCGCGGTCATACGCCATGTGGCCTGCCTGCATTGAAATCGGCGCGCCATCGCCGCTGGAGTACTAAATAGGTATGGTCGCGCACAATCCTTTAACGCCATGCGGCTGCGCCCACGTGCGCCCTGCCCTGCTGCTTGCCGCCCTCCTGCTCATGACCGGCTGCCTCGACGCCGGGCCGGGGACGCTCGAAGACGTCGAGATTGCGGTGCCGGAAGGCGTCATCGAGGGCGACCCGGCGCAATTCGGCCTGCTCGGCTCGCAGCCGTCGGGCACGAAATACTACTGGGAGTTCGGCGACGGCAACGGCGTTGTCGGCGCGGTGCCGGCCCACACTTACGCCGGCGAAGGCACCTACGCGGTGCGGCTGACCGCCGTCGGCCCCAACGGTGCGACCGGCGCGGCGAGCGCCAGCGTCGAAATCCTGCACCGCAACCTGCCGCCGACTGCCGACGCCGGCCCCGGGCTGGCGGCGCACGTGAACGAGCAGCTGCGGTTCGACGGCTCCAACTCGAGCGACTCCGAGGGCGTGCTGGACTGGGCGTGGGATTTCGGCGATGGTGTGCTCGGCTCGGGCGCGCGGCCGTTCCACAATTACTCTGCGCCCGGTCATTACTCGGTCACGCTGGTCGTCACCGACGCCGAGAACCTCACGGCGACCGCGACGACCTGGGCCGAAGTGCGGCTGCGCAACTACAGCGTCGGCTTCAGCGAGACCACCCG
>CAUZDT010000024.1:0-17100 GCA_963578705.1 Candidatus Thalassarchaeaceae archaeon | reverse complement strand
GCATTGCCGCGGAATGAACGACGCTGGCTGGCGCGCGCTCGGTGCAGCCTGCACGGCACTGTTCGCATACCTGCTGCTGACGCTAGAACTGGTGCTGTGGCAGCAGGCCGTGCTGGCGCTGCTCACGCTTGATTCGCTGCTGCTAGCGCTGCTCGGCTGGCGCTACATCGACTGGTTCCTGGGGCTGTTCGGCTCCGGTGCCTAGAAGAAATGCTTTATCCACCCATACTCTTCGAGTGGTGTGGTGAAGAACTTCAACTCGTCCAAGTCTAACTCCTCGGAGGTCGATGGCGGTGGCGGGCCGGACAACACCCCAGACCCTGCCAAGAACTTCAACTCGTCCAAGTCTAACTCCTCGGAGGTCGATGGCGGTGGCGGGCCGGACAACACCCCAGACCCTGCCAAGAACTTCAACTCGTCCAAGTCTAACTCCTCGGAGGTCGATGGCGGTGGCGGGCCGGACAACACCCAAGGAACGGACTACAACACCACTAGGGACACCACGAGCGTCAGTGACGGCGACCTTGTTGGTGATGGTGGCGGTCCCGGCGAGCCCGCGATGACCAAGAATTACAACTCATCAAAGAGCAACACCTCAAGCATCAGCGTCGAAGACGACCTTGTTGGCGGTGGTGGAGGTGGAACTGGTGTAATCGGTTCTACCTTCGGACTTGCAAAGACTATCCTCATGGTTGCAGTCCTGCTGACAGCCGCAGGTGTGGGATTCGACCTGTATCTGACTTACAATGATGCTATCGACCTTAACTTGGAAGACCATGTCACAGACGCGGATTTCGCGCTAAACGGAGACAAGACAGAAATTAACGGTGATATCGGCTTCAATATTCCGGAGATGGGTATGTTCGAGAAGAAAATCCTGGCCCAAGTCCACGTAACAGTGCTGGAATCAAGTCCCACGACCGACGGTTATTACTCATTCGAGTACACCCTGAGTAGTGGTGAACAGACCTACGAATTTTCCCTGACGGACCTTGACCCAGTCACCGTAGCGAAAATTGATGCTGGAGAAGATCTTGAACTGGAATACACTACCAGTATCACGGTAATCTATCTCGGCGTAGAGCTGGCGCCCGCGACTACCGACATGCCAGCCAGAATTGTCACCGTCGAGACTGCCTGATTCCAGTTCAGTCCTGTGTAAAGAGCCGCCAGTCACCCTTGCCGTCGAGCAGCCCGAGACGCACGCCGGCATCGAGCCAGCCGTGCGCGTAGTTGACGGCGGCGAACGCGTCGTCGCCCCGGCCGGCGGCGAGGAAATGCTGCGCGTCGGAGTGGTAGTCGCGCGCCATCCCGAGCATATCTTCGGCCTGCGCGCGCGCGTCGTCGCCGGCCGCGGCGGGAATCTCGACCTTCACCAACGCTTCGTCGGTCAGTGCCAGATAGCGCTCGATGCGCTCGCGGCTGACGCTGAACTCGTCCATGTCCCGCCAGCGGCCGACCGCTTAACCTTATCACCCTGCGCCATCTGGCGACGATGTTCGCGCCAGTCTGGACGCTGCAGCAGCTAAGCCAGAGGGTCAAGCAGGCGGTCGAGGGCGTCGCCGAGTTCCGCGATATCCGCGTTGAGGGCGAAGTTATCAAGCCCTACAAAGCGGCGTCAGGACATCTCTACTTCACGCTCAGCGATGGCCAGAGCAGCCTGTCGTGCGTCGCGTGGGCCAACAGCCAGTCCGGCTTCGCCACACAGCCCGAGGAGGGGCAGCAGGTCATCGCGCGCGGGTCGCTCACGACCTACGGCGCGCGGTCGCAATACCAGCTCACCGTGCGCGGGCTGCGCCCTTCCGGTGCAGGCGACCGCGCCGCCGCTATCGAGGCGCTGAAGAAGAAGCTGCGCAGCGAGGGACTTTTCGACGACCAGTATAAAAAAGAACTGCCGCGGTTTCCGCTGCACGTCGCGCTGGTCACCGGCGCCGGCTCGGCCGCGCTCAACGACGTCCTGAAAGTCGCGCGCCAGCGCTGGCCGCTGGCGCGCGTCAGCATCATTCCAGCGCTGGTGCAGGGCGCCGGCGCGCCCGCCGCGCTGGTTGCGGCGCTGGAGCGCGCCGATGGCCTTGGCGCGGAGCTACTGATACTGGCGCGCGGCGGAGGCTCGCCGGAAGACCTGGACGGCTTCAACGCCGAGCCGGTCGTGCGCGCGGTCTTTGGCTGCGCGACGCCAGTCGTGAGCGGCGTCGGTCACGAAATAGATACGACGGTCGTCGACTTCGTTGCCGACCTTCGCGCGGCTACGCCGAGCAATGCCGCCGAACTGGCACTGCCCGACTGGCGCGAGGTGGATGCGCGCTTCGCTGGCGCGCTGCAGCAGCTGGCAACGCTGGCGAGGCGACGCGTCGAGCGCGAGGGAGCGGCGCTCGACGCGCTGCAGCACCGGCTGGCGCTGTCGCACCCGCGCAAGCGGCTGCGCGAGGGGGTGCAGCGGCTCGACAGCGCGACGGCGCAATTGCAGCGCGGCCTGCGCACGCTGCTGGGCGCGCAGACCGAGCGGCTCGCAAAGGCAGGCGCGATGCTCGCGGGGCTTGACCCGACTGCGGTGCTCGGCAGGGGCTACGCCATCGTGCAGCACTCCGGCAGCGTACTGCGGGCGCCGGCGTCGGTCGGCAGCGAAATTGATATTACGCTCGGCAAGGGGGGTATGGAATGCCAAGTGACGAAGACGCGGAGCTGAACTTCTCGCAGGCGCTGCAGCGGCTCGAGGCGCTGCTGGCGCAGCTGGAGTCAGGCGAGGTCGAGCTGGAGGAGGCGATGGAGCTGTTCGAGCAGGGCAGCGCGCTCGCCGAGCGCTGCCGCGAAATGCTCGCGAACGCCGAACAGCGGCTCGAGGAACTGGCACCGGCGGAGCCGGAAGGCGAGTGACGGCGTACTGCCCGTCGTAACCTTATTAACGCGAGCGGGCAGGTGCGGTTCCTTGAGTCGGATCATCGCTTCAGCAGTGGCATTCATGCTGGCCATGGGCTTCCTGATGGTGCCAGCTGGTGCGGAGGAGGAAGAATCCTTCTCGCCCGACCTTGCGCTGGGTTTCATCTGGAAGGAGGACGGGACTACCCTCTCCCCACAGAACAAGCTGCCTGACGAAGCAGAGGCTCACACTACCGGCCGGGCTGAATACGACGACGGCATCCTCGGCCGGTACAACCGCGAGGCGACTAAGGTTGGCGAGTGGACCACTGAGGAAGTAGCCTATGACCAGGCAATTACAATCGACCAGGCTATTATCTGGTGGGAAGGAAAGGAGGCTGACTACACAGCGGAATGTGAATGGACTTTCTACTTCCGCGTTAATGGTGAAAACATCGAGGACGGCGTCTTTACCTGTAGCAGCGACGGGGGGGATCTCGTCCGTGAGACGTGGGGACTCGGCTGGGCTTACGGACTGGTTGCAGGTGATACCTTCGGCTTCGAAATCTGGTACGAGGGTTGGGAAGATGCCGATATCTACCATGACAACATCACCTACGATACCGGCTTCACGGTGACTTCCAAGCCGCTCTCGGTCTTCAAGGCGAGTATCAGCGGTAATACGGTCTCAGTCGAGTTTGCCGAGGCGTGGCCGGTCGACTGGAAGATTAACCTGAGGGGCAATTACGTCATGATGATGGGGATGGATGGTTACATGGCCGACAACAACAAGGCATCTGTTTCTCAGGGTACCGAGCACGAGATGGCCAACGGTACCGTCGCCACTGGCACGGTTATCACCTGGGATGGCGTAACTGGCAAGGACCTGAATGTGATGCTGCATTACACCCAGTTTGACCACATGGCCAACGATTCTGCCGAGGGGCCAATAGTAACGCTGGGTGTCGTGGCTGCCAGCAGCTCCGGAGGCGACGACAGCGGCATCCTCGGACTCCCCGGCTTCCCGCTGCTGTTGGCGATTCCGGCTTTCGCTTTCGCAGCACGTCGCCGATAGTAACCTTATTAATGCTAGAGGGCTAGCGCCGCCCCTTGGCCCGAATCGTCATCCCAGCCGTTGCTATAATTTTCGCTGGAGCGCTGCTGCTGGCGCTTTCAGCTGGCGCCGAGGAGGGCGAACCGCTGGAGCCAGAACTAGCTATCAGCTTCAACATGAAGGATGACGACCTTACCCTGAGCCCCCAGAACAAGCTCCCCGACGAGCCGGAAACGGTGAAGCGGGTGAATGCCCAATACGACGAGATTTTCACCATCCGAAGGGATCAACAGCCGGTCAATGTTGGCGAGTGGGCCTCCGACTCCGTGAAGTATTCGCGGGAAATCCTGATTGAGGAAGCAAATATCTGGTGGCAGGAGATTGACGAAGGATATGGAAATGGTAACTGTGAGTGGGTATTCTACATCAAGCTGAACGACGAAACCGTGCAGGAGAGCTCCCACGATTGCGGTCAACGATCGGACGAGGAGCCCTACCGTTCCAGCTACAGCCTCGGGACTAACCTCACACTGGAGGAAAATGACGTCTTCAGCGTTGAGATAACCTACGAAGGGACCGAAGATGTCGACGTCTACTACGACAACGTCACCTACGATACCGGCTACTCTGTGGATTCGAAGCCGCTCTCCTTCTACAGCGCTAGCGGCAGCGGCAGCACCGTCGCCATCGAGTTTACCGAGGCGTGGCCGGTCGACTGGACGAACAACCTGAAGGGCGACTACGTGATGCTGATGGGCGCTGACATGTGGATGGCCGATAACAACCAGGCCTCGGTCTCGCAAGGCTCCGACCACGAGATGGCTAACGGCACCATCGCTACCGGCACGGTCATCACCTGGAACGGCGTGGTCGGTAACGAACTGAAGATTATGCTGCACTACACCCAGTTTGACCACATGGGTGGCGGCGGCAACGGTACCAACGGCACCACGAACGACCCGCTAGTGACGCTCACCATAGTCACGACCGCTACTATCAGCGACGACGGTGGCCTGCTCGGGCTCCCGGGCTTCCCGCTGTTGTTAGCTGTGCCGGCGCTAGCTTTCGCAGCGCGTCGCCGCCGTTAATCCTCTTTCAGGATGCGGCGCTCAGTTCCATCATGCGCTGGATAGGCGCCGCGGCGGCCTCGATGACCTCGGGCGGCAGCTCGACCTCCCACTGCGCTAGGTCGCCGCCGGCGTCGATGGTCTCGAGCACTGGCAGGATTTTCTCGAGCGTGATGCGCGCCATGTGGCTACAGCGCACCGAGCAGGCGGTCCAGAACTGCACCGTCGGGAACTCCTCCATCAGGTTCGAAGTCAGCTCGCACTCGGAAGCGATGAACGCCCGCTCGAGACTGCCGGCGGTGACGCGCTGCGCGATGTCGTTGCGTATCTGGGTCGTGCTGCCGTAGAAGTCCGCCTCGCGCAATACCTCGGGCCGGCATTCCCAGTGGACGTAGATGCGCCGCGACGGGTGGCCTGGCGGGATATCGAAGCCCTCCCGCACGGCACGGATGTCGTCGAGCGCAAACTGCTCGTGCACCTCGCAGACGGCACCGTGGCCGCCGTTGCCCTGTCCCGGATACAGGACGCGCTTGCGCCCCTGCAATTCCGCCTCCAGGTTCTGCGCGAAGAACAGGTCGGGGACGAAAATCAGCTCGTCGCCCGGCAGCGCCATGGCGATGTGCGCCGCGTTGGCCGACGTGCAACAGACGTCGCACTCCGCCTTCGCCTCGGCGTAGGAGTTGACATAAATCATGACGGGGACGCCCGGGTAGGCTGCGCGCATCTGTCGCACCTCGGCCGCACCAAAATTGTCGGCGAGCGAACATCCCGCTTCCCAGTCGGCGATCAGCACTCGCTTTTCGGGATTGAGAATCTTGGCGGTCTCGGCCATGAAACGGACACCGTTGAAGATGATGAACTCCGCCTCAGTTTCCGCGGCGGAGCGGCTCAGGCCGAGCGAGTCGCCCTGCTCCGCTCCTTCTGAAAGGCCGTAAACCAGCGGTTCCATGTAGTTGTGGCCCAGAATGACGACGCCGTGGCGCTGCTTCAGCTCCAAGATGCGATGCACCGTCCCCGCGTGCAGCTCGACTTCCGCCGGGGTGAGTGTCGGGTTCTCGCGCGCCACGATGGCAGCCTTGACTTCGTCGAGCGTCAGCGTCATGGGTTTCAGATAGCGAACGATTCGCCGCAGCCGCAAGTGGCCTCGGCTTTGGGGTTGTTCAGCACAAGCCCCGAGCGGGTCAGCCCGCCCGTGAGCGGGTCGATATAGTCGAGCGTCACTTCATTGAGCAACGGTACCGAGCGAGGGTCGACGCTGACTATCGCGCCGTGTGCCTCGACCACCGCGTCGCCATCTACCGGCTCGGGAGCCAGCTGCAGGTCATACTGCATTCCGGAGCAACCACCGCCGATAACCCGGACGCGTAGTCGCGGCTCGCCGGCGCCGGCAAGCCGCTGGATGTGGGCGGCCGCCTGTTCGGTAACGGTAATCATTATTCCCGCTCCATAACGGTTGGATATAAGGGTGCTGCCCCAGCCATCTCGAACGTATATTTTATATAGGACTGATTTAGTGCAAATTGCTCTCGCAGGGAAACGAAACCATGATGCGTATCAACAAGCTGACAGACTACGGTATCGTCATCGCCGTGCGCATCGCCAGCGGCGAGCGGGGGCGACTCCACACTGCGCGCGAAATCGCCGCCGCCACGCGCGTCCCGCAGCCGACGGTAACGCGGCTGCTGAAGCAGCTGGCGCGCAGCGGCATCCTCTCCTCAACTCGCGGCGCGACCGGCGGCTACGCACTGGCGGAGTCGCCCGAGACGATTACAGTCACGCGGCTGGTCGAAGCGCTCGAAGGGCCGATTGCGCTGACCGAATGCTCCGAAGCCATTTGCAACTGCGCGCTCGAAGAGGACTGCGCCGTCGAGGCACCGTGGCAGACCATCTCGCTCGCCGTACGGGGGGCGCTCGAATCGGTGACGCTGGCCGACATGACGCGGCCGTCGCTCGCGCCGCCGCTGGTGGTGCTGGGAGGTATCCGGGCGTGAACTCAGAGACTGAGACCGAGATGCTGCGCGAATACACCGAGCGCGATTACGAATACGGCTTTGTCACCGATGTCGAGACCGACTCGGTCCCGCCCGGGCTGAACGAGGAGGTCATCCGCTTCATCTCGGCGCGCAAACGCGAGCCGAAATGGTTGACCGAATGGCGACTCGAAGCCTACCGCCACTGGCTCACGATGGAGGAACCCCACTGGGCCAATATCGAATACGATCCCATCGACTACCAGGACATCATCTATTACTCCGCCCCGAAATCGAGCGCCGATGGCCCGAAGTCACTGGACGAGGTAGACCCGGAGCTGCTCGCAACCTACGAAAAGCTGGGCATCCCGCTCAACGAACGCGAGAAACTGGCGGGCGTCGCGGTAGACGTGGTGTTCGACTCCGTGAGCGTCGCGACTACCTTCAAGGATCAGCTCGCGGCGCAGGGCATCATCTTCTGCTCGTTCAGCGAGGCGGTGCAGGAGCATCCCGAGCTGGTGCGCAAGTATCTCGGTTCGGTCGTGCCGCGCTCCGACAATTTCTTCGCAGCTCTGAACAGCGCGGTCTTCACCGACGGATCGTTCGCCTACATTCCCAAGGGTGTAGAATGCCCAATGGACCTTTCGACCTACTTCCGCATCAACGCTGCCAAGACGGGGCAGTTCGAGCGCACGCTCATCATCGCCGACGAAGGCAGCTGCGTCAGCTATCTCGAAGGCTGCACCGCGCCGATGCGCGACGAAAACCAGCTCCACGCCGCCGTCGTCGAGCTTATCGCGCTCGATGACGCCAATATAAAATATTCAACGGTGCAGAATTGGTATCCCGGTAACGAGGAGGGCGTCGGCGGCATCTTCAATTTCGTCACCAAGCGCGGCGCCTGCCGCGGCACCAATTCCCGGATTTCGTGGACGCAGGTCGAAACCGGCTCGGCGATTACCTGGAAGTATCCGTCGTGCATCCTGCAAGGCGATAACTCCGTCGGCGAATTCTATTCAATTGCGCTCTCAGCCAAGCGACAGCAGGCCGACACCGGGACCAAGATGATCCACATCGGCCGCAACACCCGCTCGACCATCATCAGCAAGGGCATCTCAGCGCAGCGGGGACAGAACTCCTATCGGGGGCAGGTGAAGATTCTCAAGAAGGCGGACGGCGCGCGCAACTACTCGCAGTGCGACTCACTGCTGATTGGCGACCAGTGCGGCGCGCACACCTTCCCGAACCTGGACATACAGAACAGCTCGGCGCATGTCGAGCACGAAGCTTCGACGTCCCGGATTGGCGAGGACCAGCTCTTCTACTGCCAGCAGCGTGGGCTTTCGCTGGAGGACAGCATCAACCTGATTGTCAACGGTTTCTGCAAGGAGGTCTTCCGCGAGCTGCCGATGGAGTTCGCGGTCGAGGCGCAGAAGCTGCTCGAAGTCTCGCTCGAGGGTAGTGTTGGCTGATGCTCGAAATCCGTGGCCTGGAAGCTGGCGTCAAGGGCAAAAACATCCTGAATGGGATTGACCTTATGGTCAACGTCGGCGAAGTGCACGCCATCATGGGGCCGAACGGCTCCGGCAAATCCACGCTGGCGCAGGTGATTGCAGGGCGCGAGCAGTTCGAGGTCAGCGCCGGCAGCGTAACCTACGACGGGCGGGACCTGCTCGAGCTCGCCCCGGAGGAACGTGCCTGCGCCGGCATCTTCCTCGCTTTCCAGTATCCAATCGAAATTCCCGGCGTCAGCAACACCTACTTCCTGCGCTCTGCGCTCAATTCGCAGCGCCGCGCACGCGGTGAGCAGGAGCTGGACGCATTCGAGTTCCTGGACTTCATCCAGGACCGCATGGCGCTGCTCAACCTGCACGAGGAGCTGCTGAACCGGCCGGTCAACGAAGGCTTCTCGGGCGGTGAAAAGAAGCGGAATGAAATCTTCCAGATGGCGGTGCTCGAACCGAAACTCGCCGTGCTGGACGAAACTGACTCCGGGCTGGATATCGACGCGTTGCGCGTCGTCGCTAGCGGCATAAACTCGCTGCGGCGAGACGACAACGCGACCATCGTGGTCACGCATTACCAGCGGCTGCTCAACTACGTCGTCCCCGACTTTGTCCACATCCTGGTTGACGGCTGTATCGTGCGCTCGGGCGACCGGCAGCTAGCGCTCGACCTGGAAGAGCAGGGCTACGACCGCATCGCTGCGAAGGCGGCATAGATGGACTGGCGGGCGCTGCTCGCAGCTGCCGACGGCCCGCCGGGGCTGGCCGCGCTGCGCAAGGCGGCCGGCGCGCGTTTCCTGGAACGGGGACTGCCGTCACCGCGCAACGAAGGCTGGCGCTACACCGACACCCGCTTCTTTGCAAAGCAAGAATTTGAGCTGAGGCGGCCGGCAATCGAAATCGACGCGCCGGTGGGCGTGCGCGTGCGACCGCTAGGTGAAGCGGTCGACGCGGCGCAGCCGTTTCTAGCCGACGAAGCCGAACAGGGGCATCCGTTCCGGCTGCTCAACAGCGCGCTGCTGCGCGATGGACTGCTGGTCGAGGTCGCGGACGGCGTAACGGTCGAGGAGCCATTGCATCTGACAATTACGACCGACCGGGGAATAGCGCTGCCGCGACTGCTGGTCGAGGTCGGCGAAAACGCACGGCTGACGCTGGTCGAGCGCTACCGCGCCGGCGAGGGCGCCAGCCTGCCGGTGACACAGCTCGCGGTGGGGGCCGGCTCCCGCGTTGAGCACTTGCGGGTCCACCACGGTCGTGACGATGTGCACATCGGCTACGTCGAGGTGCGGCAACAGCGCGACTCGCTCGTCACTAGCCATACGCTGACTTTCGGCGGGCGGCTGGTGCGCAACGACCTTGCATTCCACCTGATCGGGAGCGGTGCCGAGGCGCGGCTGAACGGGCTCTACCTAGCCGACGGCGAGCAGCACGTTGACAACCACACCACGGTCGAGCACGCGGTGCCGCACTGCGACAGTCACGAGACGTATCGTGGCATCCTGGGCGGCAAGGCGAGCGCGGTGTTCAACGGCCGTGTGCATGTTCATCCCGACGCGCAGCGCACCGACGCGCAGCAGTCGAACCAGAACCTGCTGCTAACCGACGACGCGATTATCCACACCAAGCCGGAGCTGGAAATCTACGCCGACGACGTCAAGTGCACCCACGGCGCGACCGTCGGACAGCTCGACCGCGAGGCGCTATTCTACCTGCGGTCGCGAGGTCTGGCCCACGACGAGGCGCGACGGATGCTGGTCGATTCTTTCGCCGCCGAAATCGTGCGCCGCATCAGCGACGAGCGGCTGCGCGACGAGCTGACACAGGCAGTCGTTGCGCGACTGCCGGGAATGTTGGCGGAGGCAGCGTGAGCGCAGCGCCGCTCGACAGCGTGGCACTGCGCGCTGACTTCCCGGCGCTTCAGCAGGAAATCCACGGCAAGCCGCTGGTCTATCTTGACAACGCCGCGACGACGCACAAGCCCCGGGCGGTGCTCGACGCGCTCGACCAGTTCCACCGCCGCGACAACTCCAACGTCCACCGCGGCGTCCACACGCTGAGCCAGCGCGCGACCGATTCCTACGAGGGCGCGCGCGCCAGGATTGCACAATTTCTGAGCGTCGAAACGGACGAAATAGTCTTCGTGCGCGGCGCGACCGAGGGCATCAATCTCGTTGCGAACGCCTTTCTGCGGCCGCGGCTGCAACCGGGCGACGAAGTGCTGATTACGGCAATGGAGCACCACGCCAACATCGTCCCGTGGCAGCTGGCGTGCGAAGCCACCGGCGCAAAGCTACGCGTCGCGCCGATGTCACAGGCGGGTGAGCTGCTGCTCGATGAGCTCGAGGCACTGCTGACACCGCGGACAAAACTGCTGGCGCTGACGCACATCTCAAATGCCTTGGGCACCGTCAACCCGGTCGCGCAAATCGCCGAGATGGCGCACGCGCACGGAGTTCCGGTGCTGGTCGACGGCGCACAGGCGGTCCAGCACCTGCCGGTTGACGTCGCAAAGCTCGGCGTCGACTTCTACGCACTCTCGGGCCACAAACTCTACGGACCCACGGGAATCGGTGTGCTCTGGGGCCGTTCGGCGCATCTGGAGGAAATGGCCCCATGGCAGGGGGGCGGCGACATGATTCGCTCCGTTACGTTCGAGAAGACCGAGTTCGCGCCGCCACCGCTGCGGTTCGAGGCAGGGACGCCGCACATTGCCGGCGCCATCGGGCTGGGCGCAGCGGTCGAATACCTGACGGAGATCGGGCTCAAGGCAATTGCCGCGCACGAGCGGGAGCTGCTGGCGGCCGCGACCGACGCGGTCGCGGCCATCGATGGCGTGCGGCTCATCGGCACCGCCGCGAAGAAGGCGAGCGTGCTCTCGTTCGTGGTCGAGGGGGTGCATCCGCACGACATCGGCACGGTACTCGACCGCAACGGTGTCGCGGTGCGCACCGGCCACCACTGCGCGCAGCCGGTGATGGCATTTTACGGCGTACCAGCGACCGTGCGCGCTTCTTTTGGTTTATATAATTATCGTGCAGAAATCGAACCGCTCTGCACAGCGCTGCGCGAGGCGCAGGAGCTCTTCGCATGAGCCTTTCGGAGCTTTACCAAGAGCTCATCCTGGACCACAATCGCAGCCCGCGCAACTGCGGCGCGCTGGAGGCGCCAACCCACTCGGCGACGGGGCACAATCCGCTCTGCGGCGACCAACTCACGCTCGAGCTGCGGCTCGCCGAGGGGAGGGTCGCCGAGGTCGCCTTTGATGGCAGTGGCTGCGCCATTTCGACCGCGTCGGCGAGCCTGATGACTGACGCCGTGAAAGGGCTCGACGAGGGCGAGCTGGAAGCGCTGTTCGCGAAGTTCCACGCGCTCGCGACCGGCGACGGACCGCCGGCCGGGGAGATGGGCAAGCTTGGGGCCTTTGGCGGGATTCGCGACTACCCGACGCGGGTGAAGTGCGCCACGCTGGCGTGGCACACGCTGCGAGCCGCGCTCCACGGCAAGCAGGGGGCAACGACCGAATGAGCAGCGCAAGTTCTAATACTGCCACAGGTAATCACGGACCAGACATGGCCACCAGCTCCGAAGCCGCGCTCACAGCGGACAAAGCGCCGATTACCGTGACTGAGGCAGCCGCCGCCGAACTGCAGCGCTCGATGGAAGCGCAAGGCAAGTCTGACATGGCACTGCGTATCGCGGTCCTTCCGGGCGGTTGCGCCGGGATGCAGTACGGGCTGAGCCTGGATTCCGAGGAGCAGCTAGGCGATGAGGAATTCGAGTCGGGCGGCATCCGGCTGGTCGTCGGGCGGCAGGACCTGCCGTTTATAGCAGGGATGCAGGTTGACTACGTCCAGTCAGTGAACGGCTCGGGCTTCAAGGTCGAGAACCCGAACGCCAACGAAAGCTGCGGCTGCGGGTCGAGTTTCTCCTGCTGATGACCTGGTGGGGGCGATAACCTGAAAGAAGTTGACGTGCGTGGATTGCAATGCACACAGGCGGTAATGACGCTACTGCGCGCGCTGATGCCGCTGTCGGCCGGCGAAGAATTGCAGGTGCAGTGGGATGAAGATGACGCAAAGCGTGACATCCTGACGGTAATCCAGCGGCGCAAGTACACGCTGGTTTCCGATAGCGAAGAAGACGGGCGCAAGCTGCTCGTCGTGAGCAAGTAATAAAACCGGCCGCTGGGTGGCGCGGGGATGGCGAAGCCGTGCGAGGACGATGCACTGGCGGCAGCGCGGCTGCCAACCCTCTTCGGTGAGTTCCGCATTCTCGCCTTTCCGGGCGAGACGACCAACCGCGAGCATATCGCGCTGGCGCTGGGCGACATGGCGGGCGAAGTGGTGGTGCGCATCCATTCAGAATGCCTGACGGGCGACGTGTTCCACTCCGACCGCTGTGACTGCGGCGAGCAGCTCGACCTGGCGATGGAACGCATTGCCGAGGCGGGCAGCGGCGTCATCATCTACCTGCGGCAGGAGGGGCGCGGCATCGGGCTTGTCAACAAGCTCCACGCCTACAACCTGCAGGACGAGGGGCTCGACACGGTCGAGGCTAACGAGGAGCTGGGGTTCAGCGGCGAAATGCGGCAGTACGGCGACGGCGTCGCCATCCTGAAATGCCTCGGCGTGAACCGCGTGGCGCTGCTGACTAACAACCCCGCCAAGGTTGCCGCGCTGCGCGAGGCGGGCCTGACGGTGCGGCGCGAGCCGCACTCCGTGGCGCCAAAGGCGGAGAACCGCGACTACCTGCGCACGAAGGCAGGCAAGATGGGGCACCTGCTGGACTAGGTCGGGCGGGCGCGGCTGCGATTTTCAGGCCGGCCGCCAATCGTCATTACCCAGAGCATGAAAAGCGCCATGATGAGCGCATACTGCCCGGTCTGCCACCAGAAATAATGCACTTTGTCCCAGGTCGCGAAGCCGTACTGCATGATGAGCGGGTAGGCGGTGATGATGCGCAGCGCGTTTTCGAAGAAGATGAAGATGGCGGCATACGCGGCCCAGCGCACGCGCACCATTGGCTGCACGCCGCGGAAGCAAAGAATCAGCAGCCCGAGAAAGAGGGTTTCGTGCAGGCCGGTACAGGCGCTCACGATTTCCAGGTCAATTATGTCGTCGTAGAGCAGCAGCGTCCCATTGCTGCCTCCAATCGATACCGCGACGCCGAATGCGCTCTCGACCGCCCAGACGAACCACGTCAGGAAGCGCTGGTAGAGCAGCAGCGAGTTCTCGGCGCTTGTCATGTGCTGGAACAGCAAGTCGGCCGGCAGCACCACCGCCATCACCAGCGCGAAGTTGAACGCGACACCGACGATAGTGCGGTCGCCCCGCTTTTCGGCGCCAACCTGTGCGCAGAGCCAGTTCTCGGCGCGGTCGAGCTCGTGGCCCGCGATCCCGCTGATGCGCTCGAGCAGCGCCTGCGAGGTGGTCGCCGTGCGGGGGTTGCCGAACGCCAGCCAGCCGGCGCCCGCGGCGCCAGCGAGCGCGACCAGCGCCGCGCTTCCACCGTGGTAGAGCGCGAAGCCGAGCAGCGCCATCATGGTGGTGGCCAGCAGGGCCTGCATCTGCTCACGGCGGTTCAATGGCTGCACGCGCCCCCTGCGTTCGTCGGGGACATTAAAGCTGCTGTCGCCGGAACTTGCGCGCTGCCGCCAGCGCTTCGCGCGTTCCGGCGTGCGTCGCGCGGTCGAGCGCCGCGTCCCACGCCAGCCACACCGAAGCGGTGTGCTCGTCGCTCAGCTGCACGTCGCCTGACGGGGATTCAGCGAGGAAGAAGAGCACGCGCTTCGGAATTTCTTCACCGTCGCATCGCTTGAGGTAGCTGGTTTCGTGGCGGAAACCGTCGATAATTCGCACCCCCGTCAGGCCAGTCTCCTCCGCCAGCTCGCGCAGTGCCGCCTCGATTTCGGTTTCGCCCGGCTCGACGCGCCCCTTGGGCGGTGCCCAGTGGCCTTCCGCATGGCGCAGCAACAGTGTACGGTCGCCGCGCAGCAGGATGAAGCCGCAGGCGAACTCGCTGGTTTCCGTGTCGTGGCCCATCGCAGCTGGCTGCGCGTCCGGGACGCCTACTCGTCGTCGCGCTTCACCCGTGACAGCGTTATCGCGACGAAGGCGAGCGCAAGCAGCGAGAAGGCAGACTCGAAGCCGGGGACGAAGACACCGCGCACCCAGAGGGTCGAGGTTACCGAGCGCGCCTCTGTCTCGCCCGCGAGCGTGGTCGAGGCCTTCATGATGACGGTATGGTATTCGTTGAACCAGCCGATGACGGTGCCACGCGGGGTCTGGAGGGAAATCATGACCACCATTTCGCCCTGACTGTCAATCTCAATCTGTGGTTGCGAAAGTGCGACGATGAAACCGGCTTCCTCCAGGTCTTCCTGGTTGAGCACCTCGAGCAGGATGGTGTCGACGTAGTTACCGTAGTTGATGACGGTGAATGATATGGGGAACTGCTTGCCGGGACCGACCCTCTGGAAAGGCTGGTCGGCGCGAATCGAGAGCCGTGCATACTGCTGGATACTGACGGTGAACCCACCATTCTTGTTCACCTGTCCCTGCTGGGTGTTCGACTCACGGCCGCTTGCCAGCGCCGTGACCTGCACAATCTTGTAGTTGGAACGGGTTGCTGCAACGGCGCAGACCGGGATCGGGATACTGGCGCCCGCAGAGAGCGTTACAGAAACCGCACCGGGAGAAATCGTGACTCCCCCGCCGCTCATGGCAACGTCAACGTCGATGTTGGCGGTTCCCTCGTTGGAAATCAGGAGCTCGAGACAGCCAACGCCTGAAGCGCCGGGGCGCACATCGACTTCGATGTTCGCTGCGGAGAAACTGATGGAATATGCTACGACCGCCGTCTGCGCCTCCGCCTGCGGGGCGATGAGAAAGAGCGTGCTTCCCAGCATGATTGCGGCCATGAGCAGTGCGCGGGTGGGTGTCGACATGTTTTGTCTCCGTCGGGACTGTGCTATCGAGTTATATAGCATTTGCCCGGCGGCGCACGAAGGCTGCGCCATAAAAAGGCTATCGTTTTTATTCACCCACTTTTTAACTTCGCCGCCAACTGCTCATTCGTCGGCTCGACCAGCACACTGCCGTCGTCGAACTCGAGTACCGGCACGCGCTGGAAGCCGTCGTTGAGCGCGACCGCGCGGTCGCGCAGCGCGTCGTCGCCCTCGATATCGAGGTACTCGTAGGCGATGCCGGCCGCGTCGAGCCACGCCTTGGCGCGATGGCAGTCGCCGCACCACGCGGTGCCGTACATGCGCAGGGTCATAGCGCGGCAGCCGGGGCGCGGCTAAACCTGTTCCGCCCAGTCGTCGGGGCAGCTGCATACCAAATTGCGGTCGCCCCATGGCTGGTCGACGCGGCCGACCGGCGGCCAGTACTTGTGGTCGCGTAACCACGCGACGGGGAAGGCACCCTGCGCGCGCGGGTAGGCACGGTCCCACTCGTCGGCAATCGCGGAGGCGGCGGTGTGCGGCGCATGGCGCAGCGGGCTCGCGGCGGCCGCCAGACTGCCGTCGGCGACCGCCGCGATTTCGGCGCGAATCGCGAGCATCGCGTCGCAGAAGCGGTCCAGCTCGGCGCGTGACTCGGACTCGGTCGGCTCAACCATCAGCGTCCCCGGGACCGGGAAGCTCATCGTCGGCGCGTGGTAGCCATAGTCAATCAGTCGCTTGGCGATGTCGTCGACGGTCAGCCCCGCGTCGGCCAGCATCTGCCGCGTGTCGAGGATGCACTCGTGCGCAACGCGGCCGGTGGCGCCGGTGTAAAGGACGGGGTAGGCGTCGCCGAGCCGCTGCGCGACGTAATTGGCGTTGAGGATGGCAATCTGCGTCGCTTCGCGCAGCCCGGCAGCGCCCATCATCGCGATGTACGCCCACGTTATCGGCAGGATTAGCGGGCTGCCGAAATTGGCGGCCGAGACGGCGCCTCCAGCAGCGGCGCCGGCGAGCGAGTTGCTCGCGAGCGGGTCGTCAAGTAACGGATCGCCCGGCAGGAACGGCACGAGGTGTTCGGCGACGCCGATGGGCCCCATGCCGGGGCCGCCACCACCGTGCGGGATACAGAATGTCTTGTGCAGGTTGAGGTGGCAGACGTCGGCGCCGAACTCGGCCGGCCGGCAGAGGCCGACCATCGCGTTGAGGTTGGCGCCATCCAAATACACTTGCCCGCCCGCGGCATGGACGACGTCGCACACTTCGCGGATGTGCGCTTCAAAGACGCCGTGCGTCGAAGGGTAGGTGACCATCAGCGCCGCCAAGGCCTTACCGCACTCGGCTGCCTTCGCGCGGAGGTCGGCGAGGTCGATGTTGCCGTCGGCGTCGCACGCGACTGGGACGACGCGCATGCCGGCCATCACCGCCGAGGCGGGGTTGGTGCCGTGCGCGCTGGCGGGAATCAGGCAGGCGTCGCGGCCGCCTTCGCCGCGCGACGCGTGGTAAGCGCGAATCGCGAGCATCCCCGCCAGTTCGCCCTGCGAGCCGGCGTTGGGCTGGAGCGAGATAGCGGCGAAGCCGGTCATTTCGCAGAACCACGCTTCGAGGTCGGTGATGAGGTGGCGGTAGCCGACCGCCTGCTCTGGGGGCGCGAAGGGGTGGAGGTCAGCGAAGCCAGGCCACGATATCGGCTCCAACTCGG
>CAUZDT010000023.1:0-17853 GCA_963578705.1 Candidatus Thalassarchaeaceae archaeon | reverse complement strand
GTCATCCTCCGTAAGTGCCCAGGGCCCGCACTCAGAATGCATCACCACACCACTGTTGACCTCCTGGTCGCATCCCTCTTCTGACCTGCTGAGGGTCTCCTCACTCCTGAACACGGTCCAGTTATCACCAAGGCTGACCTCGAGGGGAACGCCGCCGGTCGCTGGATTACCCGCACCTGACGTGCCAGTTCGCGTCGTTTCGTTCATCCATCTCCAGCTACGTTTGTCCTCACCGGATGCAGTGCCCTCGGAAGAGTAATGATAGCCTACTTCATGCGTCGACAGGTATCCATTGTATGGCGCGGAGATGTATACGGTGACTTCGTATTGCTGTGATAGTTCCTTGTAATCTTCTTCCGCGTTGTCATTAACTCCTCTCGCCCCGAATTCTATACTATACTGGATGACGTGGCACTGCCCGCCAAAGTCCGGGCAAGTCTCCCCGGTCGGTGAACCAGGGCCAGTATCGGCCAGAGCCTCCAGCCGGATAGGGGTCAGGTGGAGAACCTCCATGTCCTGCATGTTGAGTTCCTTCAGCACCCCATCCATGATATTGCCGGGGTCATACTCGAGGAAGTCCCCCTCCTGCAGGATCCAGTTAGTCATGAGTGGCCTGAAGGTGAAACCTGGGTCCAGGACGACGATTGTCCCGTTCATCCCGGGATGGTCGGAGCATGAGTAGCTGTAGGTGCCCAGCGAGTCGAAGGTGTGGCTGAAAGCATCACCGTTGTCCATCCCGCCGGAATCAAAGAGGCCATCATCGCTGGTCACGGTGTGGATGTCGTTGGCGTTGTGCAGCCACACAACCGATTCGCCCCGGAGCACGTAGGACGGGTCAGGTGAGAACTCCCAGTCGCCATTGATCTCGATGATGGTGGGGTCGGTGTCAGAGGCTGCGGCACCAACATTGTCCAGATATTCAAAGGTCTGGAGGGCCATCGAGGAGTAATGAGGGATTCGACGCTCCTGAACCTCCCCTTCCTTGTAATCATACAGGCTGACGTAGAAATCGTAGATTCCATTCATCTCAGCAGTGAGGAATTCAGTATGCGGGTCATGCTCGTCGCCGCTGACCCAGAAGACTCTTGGTGCTGTATCAAACCAGTCACCAGTCAGCTGGTCGTGGATGCTGATGACCACGGCCACGATCTCGCTGTCGTCGGAGTCCACGTCATACGTGATGGCCATGGTGTCACCGAGGCCATCCCCATCAGTGTCGAACTCGTTGAAACTGTGCGAGGCGAACCATTTCTTGTCTTCCATCGCCCATGAGAAAGCGGCATTAATGAGCGAACCATCCGGGAACGAGGGTGAGTGACTGCCACCGTCAATCTTCCACAGGGCAACGTGATTCCCTGCGGCGCAGTTCAGGTGTTCCAGGTCCGTCGTCTCGTAGTAGTCACTGTCCCAGATGAGGTCCAAATTTCCCAGATATGTCGCCTCTTCATCGCAACCTGAACGTACAGCCCACGACGCCGTGGTCTGAGATGCAGAGGGATAACTCTCACTGGATATTTCACCCCCATCGAAATATATGATGTTGTCAGAGGTGCCATGGACGTTCAGGATGTTCGGGTAACCGGTCACTGCGCAGTCCTCGAAGTCATCGTAGGTGGCTCCGGCCAGCGAGATGATTGTATGGATTCGGTCGCCGCGCTCGCAGGCCATGCGATGGGACATGAAGCCGCCGTTGGAATGGCCAATCAGCAGGACCTTGTCCGGATCCGCGCCGTGCTGCTCAATCGCTTCATCGATGAGGCTGGTCAGCCACTCGACGTCGTCAGGTCCTTCGGCATAGAAATTGCAGCAGGCCTCGGTCGCATTCCAGTATCGTAACAGAGTTGCATCCCAAGCGCCATTTGGAAGCAGCAGTATGTGTCCATTTTCGTGGACGCTGTCGTACAGCTCGAGATACCACGCGACTCCGGGGCCGTCACTGCTGTATCCGTGCAGGGCCACGACCAGGGGCAGCTTCTTGGTGCCGTCGTAACCGCCGGGGAGCCTGAGTTCAGCAGTCCTCTCATCCGGCCCGATTTCGACCACGGTATGGTCAGACGTATAGCCGTTCTCACTATTATCCTCAGCTGAGGCGAACCCGGACGGTGAGAACACTGGCAACATCGAGGTCGCGAGCATCAGGGCGAGGGCAATCAGCAGCAGGAACGGCCGTGAGCGCATCGGGGTTGTAGCGCCGGGTGGGTTTAGGGTTTTCTCGGGCGGCGGCGCAGCGCAATGACGGCCACGGCGGCGACCGAAGCGGCCAGCGACGGCGCGGGGAGGAATCCACCGCCGCCAGAACATCGGCAAGGTGCAGCTGGACTTTGATTAAGGCTATAACCGGCGACCGTTCACACATCATGGCGGAATCAGGCGAGGGCGCCTCACCAAGGCCAGCGGCAGTGACGCGATTTGCGCGCTACGGCCCATCCGACCACTACCTGGACTCGCCTTCGGCCGGAATGTGCATCAGCGTCTTCGCGGTCGTGCACGGCTCTGGTGGGGTGCTGGTGGGGAAACCGCGGCAGTTCGAATTCTGGGCCAGCCGCTGGATGGGTGGCTGGAATGGCTACTCTCCCAAAGAGCGTGAAGCGTTCCAGGACCAGACGATGCTGCCCTGCACCTACCTGCGAGAGGGCGAGCACCCCGGCTCCGCACTTGAACGGATTATGCATGACCAGCTCACTATCACCGACTACGAGGCCGGGAATCCACGTATAGATTCATGGCAGGCCAATAGCGACTGGTATCCCGGTTCACTCCACTGGGACCTGACCTTCAGCTACAAGGTTGCGGCGGAAGGGCCGCGAGAGGTGCCGGAATGGTGGTCCAATCTGCGTTTCCGGTCACCCGGAGAATTACGTGCGGTTGATTTCGGCTGGAACGGAGACCTGGCGGTCGCGCTGGGCGTAGCGCGCGATTAGGCGCTGCGACGGACGAGATAGCGCCTTCAGCGGCTGCGGTAGTCCTTGGTGAGCAAACAAATTTTCTGTGGCAAATTTTCTTTGGCGCTCTTTTATATATCGCCGGTTCACATACGGAAGTATGTTGAAAGGCCAAGCCCTGATACTCGGTATCATGCTGCTCACGGCATCGCCATTGGCCATAGCTAACGAAGACACACAGATTCTTGGCGACGGTACGACCATTGGTGATTTGAGAGAAGGTTTAGTGGCAAGTTTCGATAGAAGCGACGATGCCTTGAACAAGGAGGATTCCACTTCAGTAGACAAGGAAGAACGTGATGGGCTGTCTGATGAGGATTGTCTGACTATTGAAGAGTGGAGAGAAAAGTCCGAGAAAGACTGGGATAAAGATAGAAAAGACTGGGACCGAGAAAACTGGTCTGGCAAGGATAAAAAGAACTGGTCAAGAGATGATAAGGGCTGGGAGCGCGACGGCAATCGTGAGGAGAGTGACAGAGATCGCGAGGGCTGGGACCGCGAGACCAATCGTGAAAGAACAGATGTCGAATGTCTGACCAAGGAAGAGTGGGGTCAGTACCTGGAGCGAACCAAAGATTCTGAAAAAGATTGGGACGAAGAGAGGGGAGACTGGGGGGATAAGGACGAGAATCACCTGACCAAGGAAGAGTGGTCTGCCCTGATCGCCGTATTCAACGAAGAGGACCTTACCGGAGAGAAAATGGCTGAAATCCAGTCAAGTCTGGGCATGGAAGATGACGAGTTCCAGGCGCTCCTTGAGAAGTTCGAAGAAAGAAAAGAGGAATGCGACAAACGTTTTGAGGATGGCAAATCCGAAGCAGACGATGATTCAGAAGATAGTAACGAAAGTACTGAAGAATAATAGTTAGGCACCTTTTTTTTTGGCTGTATCCCTATTAACCGGTCCAGTTTGTCAGGTTAGTGCACGCCCGAGTCAAGAATTTCTTTCATCTGCACGTTCTCTTTATTCTGCAATGCCTCTACGGCAGCGGCTTTACCAGTTCATCCTGCCGGCTATAAAGGAGGGCGGCAGCAGCATCCCGATTACCCGGGCGATACCGGCCAGCGCCTCGAGGAGGAACATGTTATCATCATCATCGTCTTCATCTTCGGGGGTTGCTTCCTTGGCACCATCTTCGTCCTCGTCCCCCCCGCCCTCCTAGGCGAGATAGCCACCGTGGGCAACTAGCACCAGCTCCACCAGTAAGATAGTCAGCCGGATATTCGGTTCCATCATTCCTTAAGAAATCCTGAGCCTTAATAATGATTACAGTGGCGGGTGGGTTTAGGGTTTCTCGGGTAGCTGCAGCTGTACGACTTCATAGCTGGGCAATAAGCATGGATTGCAGAGATGTCTCTACTTTCTGACAGGTCTTTCATATTCTTTGTCACTACTTTTAATCGCTATGAATGCCGCGCACAGGTTGCGGTACTGGGGTGGTGGGCCCGCCTGGATTTGAACCAGAGTCAATGGCTCCCAAAGCCACAAGGATGCCAAACTACCCCACGGGCCCGCCGTCCTCGCGAGCGGGGACGGTAATTCAAATTTGTGGCCGCTCGAGCAGGTAGTGCGGCACCCGCCGTTCGTCGCACGCCCCCGTCGCCGCCAGCCGCATCCCGACGTAGCGGAAGCCGAGCCGCCGCAGCACCGCCTGCGAGGCGCGGTTGCAGGCGAGCGTGCTGGCGATGACGCGCTTGAGCGCCAGCTCGCGGAAGCCCCACGCCAGCAGCGCGGACGCCGCCTCTGTCGCGTAGCCGCGCCCCCAATGGCGGCGCGCGACCCAGAAGCCGAGGTCCGCCTCGCGGGGCTGCGCATCGCCGTGCGGGGTTTCCGGCCGTTGCGTGAGCAGCTCCATTGGCGTTACTCCTCGAATTCCATTTCCGCGTCGGCGACCTCGGCGGTTTCGCCGAACTCGAGCGGCTCGGGGAAGTGGCGCAGCACGACCACGTCGTCGAGGTCTTGCACCCAGCGGTAGGGCACGATGATGTTGGCGCCGTCCGGGACCAGCCGCGGCTCGGTGCCGGTGACGTAGAGGCTGTCAACGCGGCGCGTGTTCGTATCGAGCCGCACGTCGTGGACCGTGCCGAGGTGGGCGCCACGGCGGGTGTAGACCGACAGCCCGATGATGCGCGAAGCCTCGTGGAGCATGGCCGCCGATTGCAGCCGGGCTTAAGGCGTTTCGTTCCACAGTGTATTTATATGGGGTGCGGGTGCCGCGGCTGCATGGGTCAGGTCAGGCCGACATACATCAAGCGCATCGCCATCGAACTGGTGAAGAACCACGGCGACCGCTTTACCGATGACTTCGACCACAACAAGCTGCAGGTTGACGAGCTGACCGACGTCAGCTCCATCTCCATGCGCAACCGCATCTCCGGCTACGTCACCCGCTATCGCAAGCAGGAACAGGCGTGACCAGGTTCGACGTCGTCGTCGAAGGAGCAGGACCGGCAGGCGCTACGGCAGCATACTACCTCGCGAAGCAAGGCCGCTCGGTGGCGCTGGTCGACCGTGCGAAATTCCCCCGCGAAAAAGCGTGCGGCGGCGGCCTCTGCGTCCACATCGAGGAGTTCGACCACATCGTCGATAACTGGGACGACTTCCTCGAGAGCAAGTGCACGCGCGGTATCGTCTACGGGCCCGACGGCCTCGCTGTCGATTACACCCAGGAGACCCCGTTTTTCTACAACATCCGCCGCTACACTTTCGACAACAAGCTGGTCGAATACGCGGTCGAGGCGGGCGCGACGCTGATAGAGGGTATTGCGGTGAAGGATTTCCAGGTCGAGCCCGACAATGTCGTCACCGAATTGCGCGACGGGAGCACGTTCGAGAGCGAAGTTATCATCGGCGCTGGCGGCGCGTTCGACATGGTCGCACGCCGCATCCGAGCCGACGAGGGGCTGCCGATGAAGTGGGCCGACGAGGATATCGCGACCGCGCTCTACTTTGAAATTGAGGTCGGCCGTGAATACATGGATGCGGTTTACGGCCCCGAGCGCATCTCGATGGCGCATATCAAGTTCAACGGGCTCGACGGCTACGGCTGGTCATTCTCGAAGGACACGGTACTGAATGTCGGCATCGGCTGCCCCCGCTCGACTATCCGCCGCGCGAAGGCAGATAATCCGGGGTGGGACGAGCGACAATACCTGCTCGACTACGTCGCGACGCTCAAGGAGCAGGGGTGGTTCCCGCGCGACCTTGAAGTCACCCGCGACATGCTCGCCGGCTCGAACATCCCCGTCGGCATGGGGCTGCAGCCGAGCGCCGGCGACCGCATGATGGTCATCGGCGACGCCGGCGGCTTCGTCTCGCCGCTCTCGGGTGAGGGACTCTACTACGCGGTCGACTCGGGACAGCTGGCGGCGGAGACGCTGGAGGGGCTGTTCGAGGGCGGCCAATTCTCCAAGGCGGAGCTGATGCACTACCACCGCGCGTGGCGCAACAAGTGGGGCGACGACCTGGAGTGGCTCAAGGTGGCGTGGCACCTGCTGATGTTCATGCCCAGTTCGCTCATCCGCTACGCCGCGCTCGACGAGGAGACCAAGATGTTCTTCACCCACATGTTTGTCGGCTCGATGCCGGCCTATAAAATCAAGAACAGGGTGCTGGCGCTGATTGCAGAGGGTGTGCTGAAGCAGGATGTCCTGCCGCTCCTGCAGCGGCGTGAGGTCCTGGTGCCCGAGGTCAGGTCGCCCGCAGCCTGAAGTCGAAACCTATAAGAACCGTAGTCAGGGGTCGCCTCGCGATGTCGACTGACGAATCTTGGGATGAAGACTGGGACGACGATTACAAGGAGACCATATTTGGTATGCCAGTGCGCACCTTCCGGATTAGCGTGGCAGCCGTCCTCGCGGTACTGCTGCTGCTAGTCGCCTCGCTGGTCTCGACCAGTTTCGGCCTCTACAGCGGCGTCGGCTCGGTGACTATCGCCGCCAACTACGATGGCTTCGGTCCACTCGACGAGGAACTCAAGTTCAAGGTCTACCTGACTTCGCCCACCCTTGGCCGCCTCGCGACCGACTCGGGCAGCTACGCCGTGAGCTACGACCGCGAGGTGCGTGCGCACGGCAGTTTCAGCTACTCCAAGGTGGGAATTGGCACCGTGACCATCCCGGTCTCTGACTTCTTTGTCGCCAACGGCGAATATACCATCACCGTCAGCGCCGGCGACGCGAGCGATTCCGTGAGCATGGATATCTCGCGCAATGCCGACTACGTGATTGGAATT
This sequence comes from Candidatus Thalassarchaeaceae archaeon, assembly GCA_963578705.1. Lineage (GTDB taxonomy): Archaea > Thermoplasmatota > Poseidoniia > MGIII > CG-Epi1 > UBA8886. The sequence continues at coordinate 10,676 of CAUZDT010000023.1, read as the reverse complement.
GTCAATTTCTTCGGCGGTACCTTTGACGACTCGCGCTATGCCGAGTCGTTCGCAAACGACCCGCAGGTGACGCTCAGCTTCACTGACTCGGCCGGACCCGGAGGCGAGCTGGTGTTCCCGGTCGCCAACGGATATTTCGATATTTTCTATTTCGAGAACTCGGACTACGACAACAAGGACAGCTGCGACGGCGACTGCGACGACAACTACGAGGACAACAAGTGGGACGGCTGCTACTGGAACAGCGCCGTGACCGGCTGTTCCCCGTCCGGTAGCCGTTCCTCATCCAACTGGAATGACGAGGATAACCTCATCCAGCGCTTCTTCTTCAACGTCTCCGGCGACTCCTACTCATGGAACCTGCAGGATGAGGGCGTCCAGTACGGCAATAGCATAGACTACACCATCCCGCTCGACAAGGAGACCCTCCGCCAGCACGAGCAGGTTGATTTCACCATCGTCATCCACTTCACCAACACATTTGCTGAAGCCAACTGCGGCAACATCGAGAACACGGACTGCGACCGTGAACTCGACCGCGACGGAAAGGATGGCCGCTCCGACTGGGAGTGGTTCGCGCTCGAAGGCAAGTAAAACGTTAGCTTTGTTTCCAAGCCCACGCTGACGGCAGCACCGCCAGTGCGCAGAGTCCCGCCATCACCTGCGGTGCCTCCCACTGCACTAGCGCCAGCACCAGTAGCGGCGCGCCGAACGAGAGCCCGAAGCGCAACGCGAAGGTGAAGCCGTAGAGCACCGCCCTGCCCTCGGTGTCGGTCAACTTTGCAAGGCGTGTATTCAGTGCCGGCTGGCTGCCGTAGGTGAACGCGCCGAAAACCGCCATCCCTGCCGCCGCGAGCCAGAGCCCGCCCGGCAGCGCCCCCGTCAGGCCACCCGCCAGCAGCGCGACGCCGGCGAGCACGCCCAGCGCGGCGACGAAAATCACCACACCGGCGCCATACCGTTCGATGGCGCGGCCGGCCGCTAGCGTGCCGGGAATGCCGCTGACGGTCGCGACCGCAATCAGCAGCGCGACCGTCGGGGCGGCATCGGCAGCGGTTATCCCTAGGTTAGCAAGAAAATCCTCGACCTCGAGCGGCGTGATGACCATCACCGACCGGAACGCGAAGCCGTTGAACGTCGAAGCGGATTGCAGCGCGATGACCGGTAGCGTCAGCAGTGCCAGCAGCGCGCTGCGCCCCCGCACGGCGGAAGCCGCAGGCGCCGGCACCGTGCCGAGCCCGAGCAGTAGCGTCGCGACCGCTCCTGCGGCGAAAATCCAGAGCACGCCTTGCGGGCCGACCCACGGCCAGGTCGCGGCGAGCAGCGGGCCGGCAACCTGCCCGATGTTGCCGCCGACGCCGTTGCGCGCCAGCGCGCGGCCGGTGCCGTCGGGGTAGGTTTCGGCCAGCACTGCCATCCCGGCCGGGTGGTAGGCGGCCAGCCCGGCACCGCAGATGACCAGCGCAGGGCCGGTCTGCGCGGGCGACGCGGCTGCCAGCGCAAGGCCGGCGGCCGCGAGCGCCAGCCCGCCCGTCATGGTCTCGCCGGGGCGTTGTGCTGCGAGCCAGCCGGCGGGGAAGGCACCGAAGCCGTAAGCCATCCCGCCCAGCGCGAACCAGCCCACCAGTTCTGCGCGCGTCCAGCCGTCGGTCGCGACCAGTCCCAGGATGAGTATCGGGATTCCGAGCAGCACCGCGTGGGTGTAGCCGTGGTTGACGGCGAGATACCAGTCGAGCCGCTTCACCGGAAGTCCGCCATCTTGGTCACCAGGAACCAGAGATTGCGGATGCCATCTTCCATGGTATTCAGCTTGACGTCACCAATCCGCGCACGGTATCCAACCGGGATTTCGAGCACTTTCAGTCCGCGCCGGAAGGTCTCGATTTTTATCTCTTCCGAGAGTGGCATCCCGTCGCTAGTGAGCCTGATTTCTTTTAATATACGTCGTCTGAAAATCCACATGCCGGATTGCGAGTCGTGGATATGGATTCCGTGCAGGATATTGGTCGCCTGCGTGAGCGACCAATTACCCACTTTGTGGGTCATCGACATCGCGTCTGGGTCCATCATCGAGAGCCGGTTGCAGGAGATGAAATCCAGCTCGCGGTTGAGCAGCAGCGCCAGCACGTGTGGGATGATTTCGGCCGGGTAGGTCGTATCGCCGTCGAGCGTCGCGATGAACTCGCTCGTCGTGGCGGCGAAGCCGGTCTTGTAGGCGCGACCGTACCCCTTGCGCGGCTCGTTGATTACTCGCGCGCCACGCTTCTCCGCCTCGGCCGCGGTGGTGTCGGCCGAGTTCCCATCCACGACGATAATATCCACCTCCAGCCAGTCCAAGTCGCGCGGGATGGCGTCGATGGTGGGGCCGATGGATTCGCCCTCGTTAAGCGTCGGGATTACGACAGTCAGGGTGCGCATCGGCCGGCGGATGGCGCCCCCGTTTTAAGGGCGTCCACGCTCGACTGGCGTGAGCCTACCGTTGCGCAAGGGGCTAGCGGCGCTGTCGCTGTTCCTGGGGTTGATGCTGATGCTGGTATGGCACCATTGGGCCGACAGCACGTTGCCTCTCCTCGCGGTCGGGCTGGCACTGACGCTTGGTGGCGTCGTGCTGGCGGTACAGGCGCTGCGCGACTCCGCGCCTTAAATCCCCGCGTCGGGTGGCGCGCCGATGGGAGCGATTGAGACCCACGGGCTGACGAAGCGCTTTGGCGAGCTGGTCGCGGTCGACAACCTCGACCTCGATGTAGCTGAAGGCGAAATTTTCGGCCTGCTCGGCCCCAACGGCGCCGGCAAGACCACCACTATTTCGATGCTGGCGACGCTGCTTGGCCTCGATGGTGGCAGCGCCTCGGTAGCGGGCTTCGATGTCGTGCGACAGCCGTCGAAAGTGCGCGAGCAGATAGGTATCGTGTTCCAGGACCCGTCGAGCGATGACATCCTGACCGGCCACGAGAACCTCTACCTGCACGGGTTGATGTATGGCGTCCCGCGCGCAGTCATCCCGGGCCGCATCGAGGAGGCGCTGGAGTTGGTGCAGCTCAAGGGGCGCGAGCACGACCTTGTGCGCACCTACTCGGGCGGGATGCGCCGCCGCCTCGAGCTGGCACGGGGTCTGCTGCACCACCCCTGTATCCTGTTCCTTGACGAGCCGACCCTCGGACTGGACCCGCAGACGCGACAGCGCATCTGGACGCACATCGAGTCGATTGTCGCCGAACGGAAAGTCACGATTATCCTGACGACGCACTACATGGAGGAGGCGGACCGGCTCTGCGACCGCCTTGCCATCATCGACTTTGGTCGCATCGTCGCGCTCGACACCCCCACCGCGCTGAAGGCGGTCGTCGGCGGCGACACGGTCCAGCTCGAGGTCGCCGATGCCGCGGCAGCCGTAGTTGCCTTGGAAGCCCTCGAGTGCGTCAGCCACTGCGAGGTGCGTGACGGCCGGCTTGACGTCGCGGTGCAGGATGTGGCGCATAACCTGCCCGCCATATTCGCCGTGGCCGGCGATATCGCCAGTTTCAATGTCCGCAACACCACGCTTGACGACGTCTTCCTGCACTTCACCGGCCACGACATCCGCGACGAGGGGGCCGAGGGCGTCGCGAAGCATATGCACCGCGTACGGTTGGTGACCAAATGAGCCAGCTCTCGGGCCTTTACGCCATCTGGCTGCGCGAAGTCAAGGTCTTCTTCCGCGAATACTCGCGGCTCATCGGGAGCGTGCTGACGCCGCTGTTGTGGCTCGTCGTGGTCGGCAAGGGCATCGGCGCCTCCATCGAGGACGAAGCGAGCTTCGGGGGATACGGTTATGACACCTTTATTTTCCCCGGAATTCTCTGCATGACGGTCCTGTTCCAGTCGGTATTCTACGGGCTCTATATCGTCTGGGACCGGAAAATCGATTTCCTGAAGGAGGTGCTCGCGGCGCCGCTCCACCGCTCGACCATATTCCTCGGTAAGGTGCTGGGCGGGGTCACCGATTCGATGGTGCAAGTGACCATTATAGTCATCCTGGGCTACTTCATATTCCCCGAATTACGGGAGAACTACACCGTGCAGAGCCTCGCCATAGTCTACCTCTTCATGTTCCTGCTGGCTGTCACAATGACCTCCATTGGGCTGATTATCGGCTCGCGCATGGAGTCCCCGGAGGGATTTTCGCTGATCGTGAGCCTGGTAGTCTTCCCGATGTATTTCCTGAGCGGCGCGCTCTTCCTGAAGAAGAACCTGGTCAACGAGGCGCCCTACCTATACTGGGCCACGGTTGCCAATCCAGTCAGCTACGCGGTCGACGCCATCCGCTACACGCTGCTGCCGGTCGAGGCGTTCAACGAGTTCGGACTGGCGCGCGACCTCGCGGTGCTGGGCGGCTTCTGCATTGCGCTGCTCGGTATCGGCACGCTGGCGTTCCGCACCATGCGGCTCTAGGCCGGGGTGTGGCGCACGATGCCGCCCGCCTCGCGGACGACTTTGCCGAACTCGGCTGACTGCGCCAGCCGCTTGCTGCTGAGGACGGGTCCGTCCTGACAGACGAGGTCGCGGTCAATCGTGCAGATTCCACACAGGCCGACGCCGCACGCCATGTAGCGCTCGAGGCAGAGCTCGGCCGGGATGCCGCTCGCGAGCGCCCATGCCAGAGCTTTGACAAGCATCGGCTCGGGGCCGCAGCTGTAGAGCATGTCGGGGTTGCGGCCGTCGAGCAGGTCGGTCACGAATCCCTGGTGGCCGGTCGAGCCGTCGTCGGTCGCGATTTCGACCATCCCGGGGAACTCATCGCGGTGGAAGATTTCGTCGCCGGTCGCGCCGCCCAGCAGCGTGACCGGCTCGACTCCGCGCGCGGCGAGCTGTTGGGCGAGGAATAGCAGCGGCGGCGCCCCGACGCCCCCCCCCATCAGCAGGGGTTGCCGTGCATCGAGCGAGAAGCCGTGACCGAGCGGGCCGGTTACGGCGAGCATGTCTCCCGGCCGGCACGCCAGCAGTGCGGCCGAGGTTGGCCCGAGGTCCTTGATTGTCAGCCTCAGCCGTCCCGGCTCCCAGCCGGCGACCGACATCGGCACCGCGTCGCACACTTCGCGGCCGAAGCCGGCGGGCGGGCGGCGCAGCGCGACCATCACAAACTGCCCCGGCGCCGGCTGCGCTTCCCAGCTATCGCGCGGCGCGAGCCATAGCGAATGGCCGACGGAGGTGCGGTTGTCGATTTCCGTGATTTTGGCCGCGACGGGCCGCATCACGGCAGCCACTCCAGTGCGTTGCCGCGGAAAGCGTCGAGATTTGCGTAGCCCTTGCGCTCCATCCAGTCGCCCAGCTCAGCGGCGATTTCACCCAGCCGCTCCGGGTTGCCCCCCAGCGCGGTCCCGACCTGCACTGCCTGCGCGCCGCACAGCAGGTATTTCGCCGCGTCGCCGCCGCTGGTGATGCCGCCGATGCCGACGACCGGCGTCGCGTGGCCGCCGTCGCGTAAAGCGCGCACAGTCCTGAGCACGCAGCGCAGGCCGATGGGGAGCAGCGCCGGCCCCGAAAGGCCGCCGAAGGCGTTGCCGAGCACCGGTGCTTCCAGTTCGGTATCGATATCGAGCGCCGGCATCGTGTTGATGGCACTGATGGCGGCCGCACCCGCTTCGGCGCAGGCGACGGCGACGGCGCCGATGTCGCTCACGTTGGGCGAGAGCTTGGCGATGACTGGCAGGTGCGCAGCGGCGGCAGCGGTCGCCGCCGCCGCTGCGTCGGGGTCCTGCGCGGTTAGCAGCCCCGTGTAGGCCGCCTGCGGGTGTGGGCAGCTCAGGTTGATTTCGGCCAGCTTCGCGCCCGCTCTGGCGATGCCTGCCGCCAGTTCGCCGAACTCTGCGGGCGTATCGGCGACGAGGTTGGGGATGACCGGCACCTTGCTGCCGCGCAAGTCGAATTCTTCAAGGAATTCGGCCAGCCCGGGATTGGGCAGCCCCATCGCGTTCAGCCAGGTCCCCGGCGCGACTTCCGCCACCGTCGGGCCAGCGTAGCCGGGGCGCGGCTTCAGCGAGATGGACTTGGTTACGAGCGCGCCAGCGCCAGCGTCAGCCATTCGCGCCAGGATGCCCGGCGTCGAGTCGAGAATTCCCGAGGCGAGCAGGACGGGATTGGCGAGTTCGAGCCCCGCCAGTTCCACACGCATTTCGACCACGCTGCTGCCTCCGGCCCGCACTTGCGCCAGCCCCACTTAAAAGGCGGCCTTCAGGGAGATTATTCGCGTAGGACGAACTGTGACTGGCAGTGTGGGCAGCCCAGCTGGACCGGCCGCTGCGGGGTTGCGACGCTGATTTGCCCCTGACAGGCGGGACACGCCAGCTGGAGCGGACCGTCGTCTAAATCGTCGAAGTAATCCTCATCCTCGCGCAGCCGGTTCCACGCTATCGCACCCCCTGCCAGCGCGACCGTCGCGAGCAGCAGCAGCCCTAGCAGCCGTACCCAGTCGGTCCCTCCGTCCCCTCCGCCGCCCGTGTCAGTCACGGCGGGGCTGACGACGACGCTGACCGCCGCGGTCGCGACGCCCCCGCGCTCGTCGGTCACGGTGAGCGTGGCGGTGTAGGTTCCCGCCGTGTTGAAAATAGTCGTGAAGCTCGTCATGGATTGCTGGCTGAAAGGCATCCCGTCCTGGTCGACGACGCTCCACGCATACGCCAGCTGCGCGTCGTCACCGTCGGGGTCGCTCGAGCCGGCGGCCGAGAAGGTGACCTCCTGCCCCGTGACGGCGGCGAGTTGGACTGCGGTCCAGCCGCCGCCGGGCAGCATCGCCTGCGCGACCGCCAGCGGCAGCTCGTTCACGGGCGGAACGACCGTGACTATCGCTTGGCGGGAACTCCCGTCGGCGGTCGCGGTGAGCTGGATTGAGCCGGCGGTCGCGGGTGTCCAGCTGAACAGCACGGCGTTGCTGTCGCCGGCGCTAATCTCGACATACTGCTCGCCGATGGCGCCGCTGAACTCCGCCAGCTGCACGGTGACGCTCCCGTCGCCGTTGCCGTCGTTGGCGACCGTGATGGTCACGGTCGCTGCGACACCCTGCGTCAGCGGCTGGCTCGTTGATATAGCCTCGACGCTAAAGAGCGGTCCCGCTTCCTCAATCGCGAAATCGAATTCGGCCTCGTTGTTTTCGGTCGACGCCTCGGCCGGGTCAGCGCCCGAGAGCACCACCTCCAGCCGGTGGTCGCCCGCCGTTGCTTCCCAGTCAACCGAAAGCGCCTCTTCCGAGCCGGCGTCCACCGCAAGGCCATCCCACGCCTCCAGCGCATTGCTGTCGAGCTCGAGCGTGACGTCCACCTCGCCGTCGGTCTGCCCAAGGTTGCGGACGACGAAGTTGATGGTGACGGTCACGCCTTCCTGCAGCGTGCCGTCGATTTCCAGTGCGGCGGCCGCGAAGTCTGGCTCGTCGGGCGGCGGCGCGACGCTGACTTCCAGCAACCGCTCGTCGTTGCCCGAATTCTGGTCCTGTGACTCGACGTTGACGATGCGCGCCGAAAGCGAGCGGTTGCCTTCGCTGGCGGTCCACTCGGCGGCGATTTCCATTTCGCCGCCGGCTGCCAGCGCGCTGCCGCTAACTGTCGCGAAGCGGCTGCTGCCTTCGTAGAAGCGCACCTCGAAGCTATCGGCTGGCTCGTCGCCCTGATTGCGCACCGTCGCTGTTACCGTGACCGGTTCGTTGTGGACCGGCTCCGCCGGGTCGGTCGCGAGCGCCGCCAGTGCCAGGTCAACGCCTTGCGGCGGCGGTGCAACGCTGACTTCCAGCTCGAGTTCGTTGTTGCCGCTGTTGCCATCCCCGTCTGCGGAGACCTTGGCGAGCAGCGTGTAATCGCCCTGCGATGGCTCCCAGTCGACGCTCCAGTCGAACGTCGCACCGGGGTCTAGCGCCGGCACCGTGGTTGAGCCAAGTTGTGTCGAGTCGGCGTGGAGCGTCAGCGTCGCTTCCTCGAGCGGCGCGTCACCGCTGTTCTCGACGGTGGTGCTGACGCTCACCGTGTCGCCCTCGAGCGGCGCGTCTGGTTCGGCCGCGAGTGCCGCGATACTGCCGTCGGCCTGCGCGACGTTGACGAACGCCCACGCATCGGCGTAGCCCCAGCCGGCGACGTAGTTGTATTTCGAGCTGTTGTCCGGCTCGGATGCCGGCCCCCACTGCTCGGAGAAATTGCGCATGCGCCACATCACTTCGTTCTGGCCGGCGCCCGGCTCCAGCTCGGGTGCGTTCTGCAACATCAGCGCCGCCAGCCCCGCCACGTGCGGGCACGCCATGGATGTCCCACTCTGGGTGGTGTAGCCGTCGGTCGCAATCGTGAAGGGCGCCGGCGCGCCCGCCGCGGCGTGGATGTCGCTGCCGGGCGCCACGACGTCGGGTTTCATCTCATCCCAGCGGTCGTCGTCGCCATCGCTATCGCGCGGCCCGTAGTTGGAGTAGTCCGCAACCGGGTCTCCGTCGCGGTCGACAGTCTCCTGGTCGTCTGTCGCGCCGACCGCGATGACCCAGTCGCCCGCTGCCGGTGCGGGGACTACGTTGTCACCGTCGTTGCCCATCGCCGCCACCGCTACGATGCCAGCCGCGACCGCGGCATTGGCCGCTTGCGAGACGGAGTCGGAGCCGTCGCTACCGCCGCTGGTGCCAACCGACATCGACATCACCTGGATGCCGGCGGTGCCGGAGCCCCAGTCTTCGTCGGCGTGGTCGGTGCACCACTCGATGCCCTGCAGCACATTGCCGCCCGCGCCGAGGTCGGTCATCACCTTGACGTCGACCAGCCGCGCCTCGGGAGCGACCCCCATGTAGTCCGGCTCGCCGTCGCCGTCGTCGTCGGTCTCGCCGCCGGTCCCCAGTGCGGTCGAGGCAGTGTGCGTCCCGTGGCCGTTGCGGTCGTCGGGGTCGCCGCCGCTATCCTCCTCCGTCGTGTAGGCGTTGCAGCCGCCGACGCAGTCGACCCCCGCGATGAACCGTCCCTCGAAAGTTTCGTGCTCGTTGTCGACGCCGGTGTCGAGGATGGCGATGTTGACTCCCGCCCCCTGCAGCCCGCGGTCCCACGCGACGTCGTCATATGTTTCGGAGTCACGCGCCTTGACCGCAGGCACCGAGGTGCTGAGCATCGGGTAGTAGATGGCCTGCCACTCGACCAGCTTGAGACCCGGCAACGCCACCAGCCAGCTCAGCTTGTGCGCCGGGACGTCGTCGAGCTGCCAGACCGGCAGGTAGTGCGACTCGTAGCTGGGCGCCAGCCCCAGCGCCGCTAGCGCCCGGCGCTGTTCAGCGCCGGGCGCGCTCTCGAAAACGAGGAAGACGTCGACCGCCTCGCCCCGCGCGACCAGCGGCGCCAGCCGGTCATCGAGGCCGTCGCCGTCGCCGTCGAAATAGCTCGGCGCGAACTCTCCCGCGACGGGTGCCGGCAGCGCCGGCGCACCGGACAGGAGTAGCAGCATCGCGACCACCACGTAGCGGAGCACAGCTGGGACGGGGTCGCGCGCGTAATTAAAAGTGCGGGGGTGATTTCGTCGCCGCTGCGCCAGTTACTGCAGCTGCCGCCGCGCGACCGCCCATGCCACGATGCCGCCCCCCGCAAGGCCGAGCAGCAGCGGCAGCCCCCAGCCGGGCTCGTCGCCGACGCGCAGCGCGAAGGTGAGATTCACTTGCACCTCCGGCTGCAGCTCGCTGCTGGCGCTGAAGCTGACGCTGTAGCTGCCATCGGCCCCCGCGATGCCGGAGAGCCGCACCTCGCGCGTCTCGAACGGCGCCAGCTGCATGTAGCTCTCCGAGAGGAGCAGTGCAAGCCCGTCCGGCAGCGCCTTCGTTAGCACCACCGTCTCGGGGCCGTTGCCCGCGTTGGTGACAAAAAGCGACCAGCCGCCGCCGTCGCGCTCGGACGCCGAGAGGCGCAGCCCGTGATACTGCGGCACGTTCACCGTGAAGCTGCTGCTGCCGGCCGGGAAGCCGTCGTGGTCAATCAGCGAGACGCCGATTTCGTGCGGGCCGGCGACGCTCTCGAGCGCGGGGTGGAGGGAAGCAAGCATGCTGGCGGTTCCGGCAGGTACGTTAATCCCGGCTGTATACTGCGAGGAATTTTCCGGCTGGATATGGATGGTGTACTGAAAGACGGTTCCATCAGCGCCGGTGAAGTAGCCGATAGTGCTTTGCAGACTCCATCCCGCCGGGTAATCCAGCAGCAGGTAAACAAATTCCCATCCCTGTCCGGCGTCTCCGGTCAGTGTGATATTCACGATTGTAGGTGAGAATTCACCGGCCTCGAATTGTGATGTGCTTTCGTGATTGGTCGTGACTTGGTAGTTGTGAGGACCGGGCGTGACGATTCGCAATACATAACTGTCCGTATTGCTCGCAGGGTCTTCATCACTCTCCGCGTCCGAGGTGACTATCGCTGAAACAGTATAGTTTCCCGCAGTTAGATTGCTGAGTTCCATGGGGGTGAGCCACTCCGTAGAATTTCCCGGTACGAGTTCGTCCCACTCGAATTGCCAGGTTTCCTCACCGTCAGTGATGACTAGGTGGATAGAGGAGGCCGTGACAGTCCCCTGATTCGATATTGTTCCCCCAAGACTGAAAGGGTGGATTTCCAACAGGGATTCTGCGATTAGCCATTGTCCATTCGGAACCCCGATTACCGGCCCGGCAATCTCCACCACCAGGTCCGGCAGCTGCAGGTCCACCACCA
>CAUZDT010000022.1:0-19614 GCA_963578705.1 Candidatus Thalassarchaeaceae archaeon | reverse complement strand
TTCTTCAGCAGCTCGCTGCAATCCGACATCAACAACGTTGAGTCGACCGTCGCCAGCAACGACGCCGACCTAGCGACGATGAACGCCGAGCTCGGGGCAATATCCGACATCCTCGACGCAGACCTCACACTCATCGAGGTTCTCGACGCCCGTATCGACGCGCTCGAGAGCGAGAGCGGGGACAATACGACCGACGCGCAAATCGCAGAGCTACAGGAGGAAATTGATGCAATCATCGATATCCTCGACGCCGACTTGCTGCTGATGGAGGCGCTGGAGGCGAACCTGAGCGCGGTCACGGCGGACATTGACACGGCCGAAACAAGCATCAACTCGGTCGCAGCCGACCTTGACGCGGTCGAGACGCAGCTTGCAGCCCTCGATGCGAAGGTCGCGACGCTCGAGACGGCGATCGCGGATATCAACACGATTCTAGCCGAGCACACCTCGCGAATCACGATGCTCGAAGCGGACCACATGGCTGACATCTACACGCTACAGGCGGAGCACGCAGCCGACATCCAAGCGCTGGAGGAGGAACTCGGTAACGTCAACTCCTGCTATCTGGTGCCGTACGGCAAGTGCGAGGATGCCGAGATGCAAGGAATGGACTTGAGTGGGAAGGACCTGAGGTGGATTGACCTGCGCAACGCCAACCTGAGTGGCGCGAACCTGTCGGAAGCCGACATGTTTGGTGCAGACCTGTCATTGGCTAATCTGAGTGGTGCGGACTTGTCGGGAACCGAGCTGCCGGAGGCGAACCTAGTGGGTGCGTATATGCCGGGTGCAAATCTGTCTGGAGCTATTCTGGTTATTGCGGACCTGACGGCAGCCAACCTGGTGGATGCGGACCTGACGGGTGCCGAGCTGGTGAAGGCGAACTTGGCCTTTGCCGAACTGCCGGGCGCAGACCTGACGGAGGCCACCCTACAGTATGCCGATCTGACGACAGCCAACCTGGAGGATGCGAACCTGACGGGTGCCAGCCTGAGGTATGCAGACCTGACGGATGCCAACCTGTATCGTGCGGACCTGACGGATGCCGACCTGGGGTATGCGGTCCTGACTGATGCCAACCTGAAGGAGGCGGTCCTGACGGAGGCCAGGTTGCTTGGTGCAGACCTGACGGGGGTCAATCTGGTGGATGCGAACCTGACTGATGCCAACCTGGAGGATGCGGACCTGACGGGAGCCTACCTGAGGTATGCGGACCTGACGGATGCCAATCTGGAGGATACGGACCTGAAGTGGGCCGATTTCAAGGACGCCACCGTTACCGGCGCTGACTTTGATGGTAGCTACTGGTACCAGACCACCTGGACCGATGGCAACCGCTACGACAGTAACCAGACGTGAGCGAGCCCGAATACCCTGTCAGAGTCGGCGACGAGACCTTCGGGCCTGTGCCAGTCTCGCGGCTGCGCGCCGACCTCGAAAGAGGCGAGCTGTCGCACGCGGCACACCTCTGGGACGGCAGCCGATGGGTGCCGGCAGCGGTGTTGCTGGCGGCGGCGCCGGACACGCTTCTGAGTGAGGGCAGTGTTAGCGAAGACGACTGGAGCGGCGAACGCGGCCGCTGGGCTGGCGTGCCGGAGGACGAGCGGCCGCCGCTGCCTGCTTCGCGCGCGTGGCCGGTGCTCGGCCGTCGCGGCCGCTGGCTGATGCTCTACGGCGACGTGCTAGTGCTAGACGGCGGGAAGCCGACCACGCGGGAGCTGCTGGACCAGCTCACGGGGCGGGCGACCACCGGCGGCATCCCGCTTGACGGGCTGATCAACGTCACGCTTGCACCAGCGGGAGGCGCGAGCGGCGGCGCGGACACCGACCAGGTAGCGGTCGAGGCGTGCGGCATCGAGGGGATGTACGAGGTGTTCGCGCTGCACTGCCGGCTTTCGGCGGCCGACGCGGCGGAGCTGCGGCGCGAGCTGGAGCGCGATGAAGTGCGTGTCGTCGCAGGGTGAACTGGACTAGAAGTGCGGCTGCAACTTCGCCATTATCTGTGGCTTGGGCAGGGCACCGACCATCTGGTCGATTTTATCGCCGTCCTTGAAGAGCATCATGGTCGGGATGGACATGATGCCGTGCTTTGACGCGACTGCCTGGTTCTCATCGGTGTTTACCTTGGCGATGGTCACCTTGTCGCCGTGCTCGCCGGCGATTTCGTCCAGCACCGGCGCCACCATGCGGCAGGGGCCGCACCAAGGTGCCCAGAAGTCCACTAGCACCAGCTTGTTGTCGGCGATGGTTGACTCGAACGTGTCGTCTGTTACTTCGATTGTGTTGCCCATATAATTTGCACCTTTGGCGGCTTTCGGGACCGCTGTAGGCGCGCCACTTCAGGGGGCTGTTAAACGCTTTTGCGCCGCGCCAGCGCGCTGGCGCGGCACGTCACCCGGAGATGACCTGCCAGCCGCGGGCGATGGCCTGCGAGACGCGCTGCGGAGCGAGCGCTTCGCGCACCTTCAGCGCCGGCACGATGCCGCGCTCGGCGAGCGAATGCGAGCAGGCGAACACTGCGCCGCCCAGCTCGTCGATGACCTGCAGCGATGCCTGCACTTCCGCCAGCGGCGCGCCGGTCGCCTCGTCGCTATCGCCACCGGCTAGCCACGCGACCGCGTCGCCCTGCAGCAGCACCGCAACGCCATGGTCGCCCGAGCCGGCCTGCGACTCAGCCAGCCGCAGCAGTTCCAGCGCACGGACCGCGTCGGCGGGGCCGCTCAGCAGTAGGTAGAGGGCGCCGGGCATCAGAGGCTCGCGTGTGTCCCGTCGCAGTGGCAGACGGGCGTGCCGTCCGGCGGCGCGCCCCAGTCTGCGCTACAAGCTGGCATGTGTACCATCACAGTAAGGGGCGTTGCCGGACTTCTTGCAGCCGCACCACGCGACCGTCTTCGCTTCGTCGAGCGTCACGACAATCGGCGCGAGGCCGGTCTTCTCGCGCGAGTGCGCGCCATCGCAATAGGGCTGGCTGGCCGAGCGGCCGCAGGCGCACCACGCCACGGTGCGCGCTTCTTCCTGGCAGACGAAGGGTGATTTCCGCACAATTTCCGGTTCGGGCATACCGCGGCAGCCGCGCGCGAGCCATAAGTCCATCGCTCGCAACGCGATTTTTTAGGGCGACCTGAATTTTAAATAGGGTTATTTTTTAGGCCACCCGAAATTCATGTTCTCCAACCTTGATGAACTGGCCGCAGGAGGTGTAATCGGCTTCCGCGAGGCGCTTGAGGCTGCCCTGATTGTGGGCATCCTAGTCGCGCTACTGCAGCGCACCGACCGCGGAGCGATGGTGCGCTGGGTCTGGGCTGGCGTCGCGTCGGCGCTCGTTGCGTCGGTCGCGACCTGGCAGGCGTTCTTCCTGCTCGCGGGCGAGTTTTCGAAGTATAACGAGGAGCTCTTCGAGGGCATTCTCTACCTGTTCGCGGCGGCGCTGATTACGACGGTGGTGCTGCACATTTTCGGCCACGACACGCGCCGCATGCTCGAGCGCAAGGCGGAGGCGGCCATTGCACGCCGCGAAGCGCTGGGGATGGGGCTGCTTGCCTTCGTCTCGGTCTGGCGAGAAGGGGTCGAGACGGTAATCTTTCTCGGCGCCGGGACGCAGTCCGGCGACGCCATCACCGGCGCGCTGGTCGGCATTGTGCTGGCGTGCGGGCTCGGCTGGCTGATTTTCTCGTCGACGCGCAAGATTGACCTGCGGCTGCTGTTCGACGGCTCGACCGTGTTCCTGGTGCTTTTCGCTGCCTTCCTAGTTTCGAAGGCGATGCACGAGTTCGGCGAAATCGGGCTGCTGCCCGAGAGCGCGCTGCTGTCGGGCGCTGCTGTCGTCGCCTACTTCGGCATCACGCACGTCGTCTCGAGCCGCTACGGCGTCTCGCTGGTCGACGCCTTTACCGGCCTGCTCAGCGGGCTGAAGCCGGGCGGGAACAGCAGCTGAATCCAAGGTCAGGCTGATTAACCGCTCGCGACTGCCCGTTTCCGATGGGGCGCATCCGGCTGCTGGACGAGCATACTATAAACCGCATCGCCGCCGGCGAGGTCATCGAGCGGCCGGCGTCGGTGGTCAAGGAGCTGGTTGAGAATGCGCTCGACGCCGGCGCCAGCCGCATTGCAGTGCGCGTCGAGGAGGGGGGCGTTGCGCTGGCGAGCGTCCGCGACGACGGCTGCGGAATGGAGCGCGGCGACGCGCTGCTCGCGTTCCAGAAGCACGCGACGTCCAAAATACGTGATTTCGACGATTTGCTCGCGGCGCCCACAGCCGGCTTCCGCGGCGAGGCGCTGGCGTCCATTGCCGCTGTCGCCCGCGTGCGGCTGACGACCTGCGAGTCCGACGCCCCGAATGGGACGCGGGTGCTGGTCGAGGACAACCGCGTCGAGGCGGTCGAGGATATCGCCGCCCCGACCGGGACGACGGTCGAGGTCGCCGAGCTGTTCCACGCGCTGCCGGCGCGTGCCAAGCACCTGAAGCGGCCGGCGACCGAGCTGCGGCACATCATGCGCGCCGTGACGGTGCTCGCCATCGCCAATCCGGGCGTCGGATTCGAGCTGGTGCACGGCGACCGCACGCTCATCGACGCCCCGTCAGGCGACCTGCGCGAGCGCATCGGGCTGCTGCTGGGGCGCGAGACCGCGCGCGAGCTCGTCGAGCTGGATTTCGAATCACCGGCGCTCTCGATTGCGGGGATGCTCGCCAAGCCCGCTATCACCCTGCGGTCGCCGCAGAAACTGTTCCTGCACATCAACCGCCGCCCGGTGCAGGCGCGCGCGCTGGCCTATGCGACCCGCGCCGCCTACGGCAACCTGCTGCACGAAGGCCATTTCCCCGTCGGGGCGTTATTCCTAGGATTGCCGCCAGACGAGGTGGACGCCAACGTCCATCCCGCCAAGCGGGTGGTGCGGCTGGCGCACGAAGACGCAGTCTGCTCGACGCTGCGCGAAGTGGTCGAGCGGGTGTTGCAGGAGCAGGCGCTGGTGCCGCACCTGCAGCTGGGCGAGCCCGCCCCCACGCTGCCGCACGGCGCGGCTGCGGTCGCAACCGTGCCCGCCGGCGCAGCGCCAGCCCCCGCCGCCGGAGTGCAGGCGCAGCTGGCGGTCGCGCAGCCGGACCAGCCGCTGACGGCAAGCAGTCTGCCGGGGATGCGACCGCTCGAACTTCTCGATGACCGGTATATAATAGCTAAAGGCCCGGATGGCGTCTACATAATCGACTTCCACGCCGCGCACGAGCGAGTGATGTACGAGCGGTTGCGGCTTCAGTCGCAATACCAGCGGGTCGGCACACAGGAGCTGCTCGAACCGCTCAGCTTGGAGCTTTCGCGCGCAGAGGGGTCGGCGCTGGAGCAGCTGCTGCCCGAGCTCGGAGAACTGGGCTTCGCCATCGAGCACTTCGGCGCCAGCAGTTTCGTCGTCCGCTCGGTCCCGGCGCTGCTCGCCGGCGGCGGCCCGCAGCGCGTGCGCGAAGCGCTGCAGGAAATCGTCGAGTCGGGCAGCATGAAGTCGGCGCAGGAGCGGCACGAGCGGCTGCTTTACTCCATCGCGTGCCATTCGGCGCTGCGCGCTGGCGACCGGCTGACGCTGGCGCAGATGGAATTCGTGATTCGCGAGATGGCGTCGATCCCCAATCCCTACGCCTGCGTTCACGGCCGCCCGACGGTGATGACCATCACTCCCGCCGAGTTAGACCGCAAGTTCAAGCGCACCGGATTTTAGATTAGAGTGTGGCGAGCCGCTCCGCAATCACGCCCATCGCGGTTGCGGTTTCCAGCTCGACGCCGTGGCCGGTCAGCTCGAGGTGGAATTTGGCTGCCTTGAGCAGCTTGCCCGGCAATCCTTGCGGGCCGACCCCCATCAGTAGGCAGAGGCGGCCTTCGAACGGCACGGGCGGTTCCGGCTTGCCCGGTTGGGGAGTCGTCGCGACCAGCGTCCCGCCCCACTTTCCCGGGACGCCGCTGAAGAGCTTCACGCGGCCGGCGTCGACGAGCGCCGCAAACCACTCGCCGCCATCGGCGCGCGACTCGCGCGCGACCCGCTGTGCCAGTCGCGGCAGCTCGGTCTTCCCGAAATCAACCAGCGCCAGGTCGAGCCCGAAGCCGGCGCAGAGCGCCCCCGCCCGCGCCAGCGCCCGCAGGTGCGGTGGTTTGAGGCCGCCGCGGTAGCCGTTCCAGAGGCCGAGCACATGCCCCCCCGTCGGGGTTGGTAGCTCGACAGCCGTTGCAGGCTTGGCTTTTGCGGCCTTGCCGCCCAGCCGCTCCTGCCCGCGTGCCAGCGTTTCGAGCACTCGCTGCCGGGTGGCGGTATCGTCGATAGTGGCGGCCAGCTCGCCCCCTTCAGCCAGCCACGCTTTCGCGGTCGCGTGGTCGCCCAGCCGGTGCGCCGCGCCCGCCAGCGTCCCGAGCAGCCGCGCCGCTTCGTCGCCCGGCCGCTTGCGGGCTGCGTCCGCGAGCGGCGCAAGTTCGTCTTTCGCAGCGACCGACGCGAGGTAGCGCAGCCCGCTCGCGTTCGGCTCCAGCGCCAGCGCCTGCTCGAGCGCGCTCGGCGAAACGGCGCGCTCGTTGCGCCGCAGTTGCAGGTGCAAATAGCCCAGCAGTCGCACCGCTTGCGAGCGCGGCAGCCGCGAGAGGTGCGCCATGATTGGCGCCGGTTTGAGCTCGCCCGCCCACGCGCGCAGCACCGGCTTGGCAGACGCCACTTCCTGCTCGGCGTTGGCGAGCGCCAGCTCGAGCAGGTCGTGCTGCAGTTGCGTCGGCAGTCGCGGAGCGGCTGCCTTGAGCGCGGTTACCAGCGTCTCGCCGTGGAGCGTTCGCAAATGCCCTACCAGCGCGCGCAGCACTGGTGGGCGGTCGCCTGCCTTGCGCCAGTCGGCGAGCTGCTTCGCCAGCTCGCCGACCAGCTCGGCGTGGCGCCATTCCTGCTCGACCCGCTCGGCGCACGCCAGTGCTTCGCGAACGAAATCCTGCGCCCGCGCCTGCGCGACCTCGTTGCGGCCCGAGAGCTCGAGCAGTGCCAGCGCGCAGTAGTATGGCTCCAAAGCATGGGCCTGCTCGACCAGCGCTTCCAGTGGCGCCCCCTGTCGCGAACGCCGTATCAGCGTGCGGCAGGCGGATGGCATATGTTCGCGACGCGCCACGCAAGGCGAAGCCTTGCACAGCTTAAAGCCCGCCGGCCGCGCCACTTATGGCGCGCCGCCCTTCAGCACATGTGGAGCTCTTCGAGCGCGAGGTCGAAATCGCGGCGCCGGTCGAGCAGCTTTTCGCGTGGCACGAGCGACCCGGCGCCTTCGAGCGGCTGGTGCCGCCGTTCGACCCCGTGACGGTGCTGCACCGTGAGGGCGACCTGCAATCGGGGCGCGTCGAGCTGCGCGTCCGGGCGCCGTTTCGCCGCAAGTGGGTCGCGCGGCACCACGGCTACATTCGCCAGCGGCAGTTCGTCGACACGATGGAGCGCGGGCCGTTCCGCCACTGGGAGCACACCCATCTCTTCGAGCCGCTGCGCGGGGGGCGGTCGCTGCTGCGCGACCTCGTCGAATACGAGACGCCCTTCGGTGCGCTCGGCCGAGCGCTTGGCGGCGTCGAGCATCGCGTCGCGCAACTCTTCGGCTACCGCCACCACGTCACGCGCCACGACGTCGAGGCGCACCGCCGGTTCCCGGGCCGGCTGCGCGTCGCGATTACCGGCGCGAGCGGGCTCATTGGCTCCGCGCTGACGCCGTTCCTGACTGCGGGTGGCCATGTGGTGAGCCGCATGGTGCGACGCGCCCCGCGCGCGGGGGAAATAGAGTGGTCCCCGACGCGGCACTACGTCGGCCCATTGGAGGGGCATGACGCAGTTGTCCACCTTGCGGGCGAAAACGTCGGCGCGCTGCTGCGCTGGTCGCCCGCCAAGCGGCGCGAAATCCGCGAAAGTCGCATCGCCGGGACGCGGCTGCTGGCGGAGCACTTGGCGGCGATGGTCGTCCCGCCGCGCACGCTCATCTGCGCGTCGGCCATCGGCTGGTATGGCGACCGCGGCGACGAGTTGCTCGACGAGGACGCCCCGCCGGGCGCCGACTTCTTCGCCGGGGTGGTGCGCGACTGGGAGGCGGCGTGCGAACCGGCGCTGGCGGCCGGTATCCGCGTCGTCAACCTGCGCTTTGGCATCGTGCTTTCCCCGCAAGGCGGTGCGCTGCCGCGGATGCTTCCGCCGCTCGGGGCACCGCTCGCGGGTGGCTCCATCGGCGGCGGCCAGCAGTGGTGGTCGTGGGCGGCGCTCGACGACGCCGTCGGCGCAATCCACCACGCGCTCTGCGACCAGCGGCTGCGCGGGCCGCACAACGTCGTCGCCGGGGCGGTGCGGCAGCGCGACTTCGCCGCGACCGTCGGTCGGGTGCTGCGGAGGCCCGCAGTGATTCCGCTGCCGCGCTTCGTCGTCAGCGGCGCGATGGGCGAGATGGGGCGGTCGCTGCTGCTCGGCAGCACACGTGTCTCGTCGGAGCGGCTCGCGGCGCGCGACTACTGCTGGCGCCTGCCCGAACTCGAGGGCGCGCTGCGGCACCTGCTGGGGCGACGCGAGTTCGAGGCATGAGCTGCCGCCGTCTCGACGAGCTCGACGCGCTGCGCGGGGTCGCGCTCGGCATGATGCTGCTCTCCAACTTCGTCAGCGACCTGGACTTCTTCGGCGCGATGACAGTTGCCGCGGGTGACGGCTGGTGGTGGTTCTCGCGCCTTACCGGGGGACTTTTCGTTGCGGTTGCCGGCGTCGCTGCATTCCTGGCGAGCCGTAAGGGGGGCACCCGCCAGGCGCTGCACCGCTCCTTGAAGCTGGCCGGCATCGCATATGGCATCACGCTCGTCACCTGGCTCGCGCTGCCGCACGCCTTCGTTCGCTTCGGCGTGCTGCACCTGCTGGCGCTGGCCGGCCTTGTGGCGCTGCCGCTGCGCGGGCGCGAGCGGCTGGCGCTCCCCGTCGGGGCGGCTTGTTTGCTGCTGCCGTGGCTGGCGCTGCCGGCCGGGGAATGGCTCGGGCTGCGCGGCTACGATTTTACGACGGTGGACTACTTCCCGCTCAAGCCGTGGCTCGGGGTTTTCCTGCTCGCTTTCTGGGCGAGCAGCCGTGCCTATGCTGATGGCCGGCCGCTGCTGGCGCGCGAGTGGCCCGCGCTGCTGCTCTGGGCGGGACGGCGCACGCTACCGATTTACCTGCTGCACCAGCCGCTACTGGTGGGAGCGCTGCTGCTGGTTGGACTTTAGCAGTATGTAGCCGAGAGCTTTCGCTCTGGAAAAAGGGGGTGGGGCGGGGGGTGCTGTGTACCCCCGCCCTCCGTTGGACCAGTTAGACGAGTCTAACCGAGCCGCTTGCTGCCAATCACGTCGCCAGTGTTGTCGAACTTGACCTCAACGGACCAGTCGTCACGAGCGGGGCCGTTGGCAGAGTGGCCCGAGCCGCGTGCGGTGAACTTGTCACCGGCTGACAGTTTGCCATCGCGGTCGTTGTCGTGGAAGGTGACGGCGTAGATTGCTCCGTCATCGCCATCAACGGCGTCCACGCGCGTTTGCAGGTCGGCGTCGCAGGTATCGTCATCGCTACACTTGGCGTCGTAGCTGACGTCGACTCCGACCACGTTGCCGGAGAGATTCTGCATTGCAATCTCACCAAACTCACTGGTCGTGCCTACGCTGTCCTTCAGGAAGTAGCTGAAGGCTTCCAAGTCGTACTTCGTCGATACCTTCACAACGGTGACATAGTAGTCGCCACCGCTATTCTTGGTTGACGTGAACTGGGCGAAGGGTGAGGAATCCCCCTGTTCCAGGAAGCTGGCTGCCCAAACGTACAGCACAGCTGCCAGAACTACAGTTATTGCCACCATCAAAATGACGGCGATAACCGGGGATACACCCTCGTTGTCTTGTTCTATTCTGTGTTCCATGGTTGCGTCCTCTTTTCTTTCTACGGTGCTGCTTGGCAGACCGCAGGAACTCGCCACCGTCAGGAAGTGTATATAAGGATAACTAAATTCGTTGCCTGACGATAAAACTGGGCCCACCTAGGTATTAGTAACTTCGTGCCAGCCAGACGCGTCGCTTCGTAGATTTCCCCGAGACGGCGCACTTGCGCGCCTTCGCAAACGGCTCGCGCGCGTCGCCCAGGAATGAGAGTCCCGTGAGTTCCTCCACCATCGCCGCCTCGGCGTTGCTACCGTCGAACGGTATCTCGTAGATTCGCCCCGGCTCGACCGGCTCCGCCAGCGACAGCCGCCCCATCGCGGAGCGTGTCAGCGGAGGCAATACGTGCATGCACGCATTATCGGTTTTTTCGGCGCGCTTCCGCAATTCGGCCGCAACAGCCTCCAGCGCCTCTTTCACTGCCTCCGTCGCGCCCGCCAGCGGCACACTGTCTTTGCCGCCGGTGCGCGGCGCCAGTACGCACTCGCCGCTGGCAAGGTCGCGCGGCCCCAGCTCGAGCCGCAGCGGCACGCCGCGAATCTCCCAGTCGTAGTATTTCTGCCCCGGCCGCAGGTCGCGGTCGTCGAGGTGCACCCGCAGCCCCGCCTCGCGCAGTTGCGCCTGCAGTTCGCGGCACGCCGCCAGCACGTCGTCGGCGCCCTCCTTCGCGAGTACCGGCACGATGACTGCCTGGTGCGGTGCAATCGCGGGCGGCAGGATGAGTCCGCGGTCGTCGCCGTGGACGCCGACGACCGCGCCGAGCAGCCGCTCCGACATGCCATAGGTGGTCTGGTGGCAGTACTGCTGTTCGCCCTGCGCGTCCTCGTAGCGCACGTCGAACGCGCGCGCCCACTGGTCGCGGTAGTGGTGGACCGACGCCACCTGTAGCGTCCGCCCGTCGGGCATCACGACGTCGATGCCGACGGTGTAGTGCGCGCCGGGGAAGGTGTCCCACAGCGGCCGCCGCGCGACCAGCGTCGGCAGGCAGAGGTCATGCATCAGCCGCGCCGCGATTTCGAGGTCCTCCTCGATTTGCCGCGTCGCGTCCGCCTCGTCGACGTGGCAGGTATGCGCTTCAAAGAAGTGGATTTCGCGCACGCGGATGAACGAGCGCGTCTGCTTCGTCTCGTAGCGGAAGGTGTTGACCATCTGGTACGTCTTCAGCGGTAGGTCGGCGTGGCTCCGAATCCAGAGCGGGAACATGCTGTACATCGCCGTCTCCGACGTGGGGCGCAGGAACATCGGCACGTCCAGTTCGGTCTCGCCCGCCTGCCGCACCCAGAAAACTTCCCGCGCGAAGCCAGTCGCCGCCTCGTCCATCCGCAGCTCCGACGGGTCGACCCCTTCCTCGCGCGCGCGCTGTAACCACGCCACCAGCCGGTTCTCCTTCTCGAGCAGCTGCTCCGGGATGAGCAGCGGGAAGTTGACTTCCTGATGGCCGGTGCGCTCCATCTCGGCGTGCGTCAGCCCGTCGATGAGTCGCATTGCCTTCCAGCCGTAGGGGCGCCAGACGTCCATACCCTTGATGGGGTAGCGCTTGTCGACCAGTTCGGCCGCCTCGACCATGAAGGGGTACCAGGCGTTGAAATCGTCTTTGGGCGGGATGCCGCGCTTGGCGGCTGCCGGCTGGGCCATCGTGCTCGCCAGACAGGTGCTGCTTAAGCGTTTACTTGCGGCGCGGGCCCCACAGTTCCCAGCCGCGCTGGATGGCGAAAGGCCCGACGATGACGACCACCAGCGAGATGAGCAGCATCTGCCGACACTCCTCGGGCGCCGCGGCGTAGTTTTCGGGCTGCGTCAGCTTCAGCTTGATGAGCCCGAACCACGGCAGCTCGCCGCGTGCCATGCCGACGATGTCGCCCGGCTGCACCGGCTGCACCTGCTGGCCCAGCAGGTCGCGATGCGTCAGCTGGTCGGGGTGGCGGTTGCCGGTCGAGTCGCCTTTGGTGATGTAGCCCGACTGCGTTATCCCCGTCAGCGGAGCGCCTGGCGGGAGCCCGATTTCGGCCAGCACTAGCTTGCCGTTGGCGAACTCCATGTCCACTTCGGGCAGGTAGTAGCTGCCGTTGTCGCGCACCTCGACCCACGCCATGGCGCGGTGGATGACCGGCGTGGCCGGGGTCCACTCGCCATCCTGCCGGTTGCACTCCGTCTCGTCGAGGCTCGCGCCAGCGCTGCAGACTCCGCGCAGCCCGTTCTTGTAGTAGATGATTACGTCGCCGTAGTCGCCGTAGCGCTCGTAGCCCTGCGGTTTCCCGGCAAGGTAGGTGACGATGTCGCTGCGCTCCGCGCTCTTGACCAGCACAAGGTCGCCGGTGTCGATGGCGCCGATATGGGTGAAGCCCGGCTCGGGGTAGAGCGGGTTGTCGTCGTGCTCCATCGAGCCCGATTCGATGACCACCATCGGCGGCCAGTTGCCGGTGTAGACCCAGGTCAGCATGAACACCGCGCTGACGACCAGCAGCGCACTCCCCAGCTCCCGTGCCCACGGTGGTAGCTGCTTCAGGGCATCGAGGTTCATCGCAGCTACTTCCGCTTCTTGCGCTTGATGACCCGCTTCACGCGTCGCTTCTTCGGCTTCGCTTCCGCGCGCGTAATGCGCTTCTGCGGGCCGGTGGCCTTGCCCTTGCTCGCACCGAAATCGGTCATCTCGCCGTCGCCCACTTCGCGGATGGCGGTTTCGATTTCTTTCTCAACCGTCTCTTTCTCCGGGGCCTCCTCGGGCGGCGCAACTTCGGCATCGCCGTCGTCGAGCAGCCCCGCCAGAGGGTCAATTTCGGTGCTCGTCGAAGGTTCGAAGGTTTCGTGTGTCTCGGGTGCCGTATCAGGGCTGTCGCGCGGCTGCATCTCCTGCCCGCAGCAGGGTGAGCGGCTCCATTTTTCGTGGAATCCCTTGCCGCACGCCACGCAGACGAAATCGTCCTGCTGTGACTTTTGCGGCTCCGCTGCCGGGCTGCTCGCCCCGGGCACCTTTGCGGCCTCGGCTATCTCCTCGGCGCGCAGGACGCTGCCGCCACACTGCTCGCAGCGACCCGCCCGTTGCTGGAAGCGGGTGCCGCAGCTGTCGCACTGGAACGGCTTTTCGGTACCCTGGACGTAGGGATTGAAGTCGCCCGTATCGACGAGCGCCGCGGCGTCCGCCTGCCGGTCATCCTGCTCGAGCTTTGCCAGCTCGGGATTCTCGGCCGACCCCCCCAGTTGCTTGCGCATGCGGGCGTAAAACGATTCGCGCTCGGCGAAGACTTCCTTGGTTTCGTCCGAGTAGTCGAACTTATCTTTTTCCTTCTTGCGACGGAAAAGCCCCATCATGCTGCGATTCGCCGCAAGCATAAAGCCTTATCGCCCTGCTGTGGCCGCATGAACTGGGACGGGCAGGTGGCGCTGGTGACCGGTGCCTCATCGGGTATCGGCCTCGAAATGGCGCGGCAGCTGGCCGATGCCGGAGCGCAGGTCTTCGCCTCGGCGCGACGCGAGCAGCGGCTGGCGCAGCTCGCCGCCGAGTTCCCCGCCGGCCGCATCACGCCGCTCGTGGCGGACCTCGCGGAAGTGGGCGCCGGTGCGCGGTTGGTAAAGCAGGTGCTCGACGCCGCGGGGCGGCTTGACCTGCTGGTCAACAACGCCGGCTACGGCGAGCTGGTGAAGGCCGACGAGCAGACGACCGAAGCGGTCGCGCGGCAGATGCAGGTCAACTTCATGGCGGTCATCGAAGCGACGCTGGAGACCATCCCGGCGATGAAGTCGCAGGGGGACGGCCGCATCCTGAACGTCGCCTCCATCGTGGGCCACATGGGAATCCCGGGCGTTTCGGCTTACGTTGCGAGCAAGCACGCATTGCAGGGGTGGTCCGAAGCGAGCGGTTACGACCTGAAGCAGCACAACATCACCGTGACCTGCCTCTGCCCTGGCGGCACCGATACCGAGTTCCAGAACCACGCCTCGTTCGAGCGACACGACGGGCTCAGTAGCTTCATGCAGCCTGCCGCCACCGTCGCGCGCGCCGGGTTGCGTGGCGCGTGGAAACGCAAGCCACTGGTGATTCCGGGGTTGCGCAACCGCTTCTTCCTCTGGGCGCACGATCGGCTGCCGTGGATCTTCCGTCGCATCATGTATCGCGAGGCAAAGCGCATCGTGCCGCGTGACTGACCACTACAATAGCGATAGTTCGCCCGTCAGCGGGTCCAGCTCCGCCTCGCCCGCCGGGCCGAGCCCGAGACAGGTGACCGTTCCCGCGGCGAGCTCGGTGCGCCCCGCATCACGCACCAGTGCGGTCGTCAACCCCGCCGCGCGCGCGTCAGCCTGGAGTATGTGCAGCGCCGCTTCATCGGGAACGCGTACGGTGACCTTGCGCTGCCCCTCGTCAAACCAGGCGCGGAATTCGCGCCGGCCGTGCTTCTGCGCGCGCAAGGCACAACTCACCGCGGCGTGTGCCACCTGCGCTGCCAGCTTACCGCGCGACAGCTTCAGGTCGCCCCGCACGGCGATGACTAGCTTGCGCTCCATCTACTCCTCGTCGGCCGCGCCGTCGCGAGCCGAATCGGTCTCGCCGCCCGGGTCGACTGACTGCACCTCGTGCGCCAGTCCTTCGCCCGGTGCAGCAGGGTTCAGCGCCTGCTCCAGCTCCGCCAGCCGCGCGTCGATGTCGGCCAGGTCGGCCAGCAGCGTCTTGCGCTTTTTCTCGTAATAGTTGCGCATCATTGGGCTGCCGACCCGCTCGCGCCGCTCGAATTCCTCCAGCTTGCGTTTGACGTTGTGCCGGTCGTGCTGCAGCCCCTCCATCTCGAGTAGCTCGGCTGGGATGATTTTCCCGGCGACCGCCAGCTCCGCCTCGATGCGGAAGCCGGGCGGCGCGCGCGCCAGCGCCGGATGCACGTTCGCGAGCCACGGGTAGGCACCGCGATACCAGCCGATGGCGAAAAACAGGGCGCTCGCGGCGAGCAACGAAGTCGCGACGAAGGCAGTCTGGAAGTACCCCTTCTCACCATCGGAGACCCCCTTCCAGGCTGGGGCGTTGCCGAGCCCGGGGTTGCCGAGCACGAAGCCGATGAGAATCACGACGCAGATGGACATCGCCATCCCCAGCGTGACGCGGTAGAGTGTGTCGAACTCCTCGTCGAGTTCGTTCTTGCGCGGGAACATCGCCATTATCAGCGTGTAGCCCGGCAGGAACAGCACCAGCAGCAGCCCGTAGATGACGCGCAGGTTGACGAAATCGTGCTGTTGCCAGCCGCCAATCGCCCCGATGACGGTTATCAGCCCGAAGAAGGGCACCCAGAGCGACGGCACTTCCTCATCATCGGAAGTGAGCGCGTAGACCAAGTCGAGCACCCAGACTACCGGCCGCAGCACCAGCTCCCGCATTGGCCGCGCCACGCTGTGGCGGTTAAAAACCCCTGCCGCCCCGGAATCCGCGCCGGTATCCCCGCGGCTCCGCGCCATCGCGCCGCACCCCACCCTGCGCCAACAGCGCCTTCCAGCGGCCGCGGCAGTCGCACGCGGCCGCCGGCATTGCGCCGCCGAGCCGGTGTTCGGTCAGCGCGTCGAGCAGCGCCTGATCGCACTCGCCGCAGTTGTGCGCGCCGCGCTGCGTCCCGCCGCCGGTCGGGTCGGAGTAGACGCGCACGCCGCATTCCCGCGTGCGGCGCAGGACCTCGACGACGGACCAGAGCCACGGCGCGCTCCATTCGCCCCGCCGGAAGAGCCGCTCGACGACCGTATTTCGCTGGACGTTGACCGGATTCAACGAGACCTTGTCGACGTGCGGCGCCGCGCGCTCGATTGACGCGACTGCGTCGTCGATGGCCTGCGCCTCGTTTAGGAACGGCGGTTTGAGCAGCACATACGCCTTGACGCTCGCACCGGCGGCGCGAGCGTTCACGCAGGCGCGCGTGAAGCCACCCCACTTCAGCCGCTTGTTGACGCACTTGTCGAGCACCAGCGGCGTCGCCGACTCGAGCCCGATGGCGACTTCGAGCGCCGGCGCGTCGCCGTAATCCATGTGGCGCGCGTGGACGAACTCGGGCAGCGACTCGACCAGTACCTTCTCGACACCGGCCGCGTGCATTCCGGCCATCGCTTGCGCGGCAAAATCGAGCGGCACCTCGGTCGGGTCCAGGAACGAACCTGACGTGTAAATCTTGGCGTAGCGCTTCCCCGCCAGGTGCGGCAGCACCTGCGCCCACTGCGCCAGCAGCGCCTCGGTCGAGACGCCGCCGGGGACGGTGTCGTTGAAGTAGCCGCACATCGCGCACCCTTCGCGAATCGACCAGTAGCAGCCGCGCGTGCGCAGGATGGCGACCCCCGCCTCGATCTGTTCCCCGTCGAGCACTTCGCGCTCGGTCCAGGTCGCGACCGGCTGGTCGAGCGGATGCGCCGCCGGCTCTTGCTTGGCGGCGTTGACGAACTCGGCGAAGGCGTCAGCCACGGTTCCGCACCTCCACCGCCAGCCCCCGCTCCATCGCGACCATCTCACCGGGTGCCATGCGGGCGACCCCGGCCGCGGTGATTTCGCCGCCCTGCTCGACCGCCACCTGCTCGCCATTGCGGAACTCGCCGCGTGTGCCAATGACGCCGGCGGCGAACAGGTCGCCGCGCAGCTTGAACTCGGCCGCCTCGACGACCGGCCCGCCCGCCGCCGCCAGCGCGGCAGCGCCATTGCGTGTGAGCGCGAAGCCGCCGATGCGCGGCGAGAAGTTGGCCAGCCCGTCGAGCCGCAGCCGCGGCCAGCGCCCCTGCACCGACGCGGCGAGCAGCGGCTCCGCCAGTTCGCCGAACTGGACCCGTGCCAGCCCGGCCGCTTCGCCGCGCGAGCGGTCACGGCCGGAGAGCGACGCGACGCCGCGCAGCGCGGTGCGGCACGCGGCGCCCAGCGCAGCGAGACCAGCGCCGGACGCAGGCCTCTCTGCATCGGTTTCCAGCACCTCCACCCCGCGCTCCTGCAGCAGCTCCGCCAGCAGTCCGGAAGCGGAGCCAGCGTGCACTATTGCTTTTTTATACCTGTCTTCAGGGCGCAGCCGTTCCAGCTGGCGGCCAAACATCGCCGCTTCGTTGGCGTCCCAGTAGCCGGTTACGCCGACATCGTAGTGTGCCGCGGGGTGGAGCATCTCCAGCTCGCGCGGTACCAGTCCCAGCGGGCTGGTCACCGACACGACGTGCAGCGCCAGCCAGTTGTCCAGCTCGCGCAGCGTGCGGTGGAAACGGCGGTGTGTCGCGCTCCAGTGATATGGCTTGCGCGCCGAACAGGGCAGCAGCAGCAGCACCATCTCCGCGGCGGGCGGTGCGAAGCGTTCGAGATTACGCCGCCATTCGGTGACGGCCGGATGCCCCAGCGAGAGCGCGCCGGCGCGGATTTCGACCGCGCGGCGCGCGCCCCGGGTCGCGAGCAGGTCGCGCGAGTGGTGCAGCAACTGCGCCACACGCGGATTGTGCAGCGCGGTGCGCTCGACCAGCTCACGCAGCCGTCCCTGTTCCAGCGCGCTGCGGATGCGGCCGAGCCAGCCCGCGAGCGCCTTGCGGTTGCCCGCGGCGGTCGCGCCCCCGTCGGGAATCCAGTCGCCCTGTTCGAGCCGGAAACCGGCCGCGCCGTGCAATTCAGCCGCGAGCGAGTCAAACAGGTCCACCCCCAGGCAGGTGAGCAGCGGCATCTCGGCCGGCTCGACCGCGGGGGTGTAGAGCAGCCGGCGCCAGCCCGCCTCCTCGCGCGCCGCCGCCAGCGCCGCGAGCAGCTGCCGTGGGTTGTGCGACGCGCCGCCGTCGAGCACCGCGACGTCGTCGGAGAGCGCCAGGAATGGCGCCTGTGCCGTGTCGCGGCCGAGCGGCTGCGGCGGCAACGCCAGCTTGCGGCGGCCGAGCTTCAGCGCACCGCCGTCGCCCAGCGCCTTCTCGGGAAGCAGCTTCGTGCCGCTATCGGCGCCCAGCGCTAGCGGCGTGTAGCGGCCGTGCAGCTCCAGCAGGCGACCCAGCCCTTCGTGTGCGAGCGGTTCCACGCCGCGCCATCCGCCGTGGGGGGGATTACTCTTCCGGCAACTCGCCCAGTTCTTTGGGGGTTTCGGTGGAAGCCGTCGAGTGTATCGCGGCAGTCGTAACCTCGTCCTTGATGGCCTGCATTTCATTGGCCATCTCCTCGGCCGTTGGAATCGGGCCGAGAATATCGTCCGCTGCGCCGAGCGCCTTTTCGACGTCAGCCACTTGCGAGATTTCCTTGTCGGGGGTTGCGCGTGCCGCGCCGACATATTCGGCGGCGCCCTCTATCAGTCGGGTAATCTCGAACGGTAGCACGAACTTCGTCGATGCGCCAGCACCCAGGTTCTTCAGCGTATCCAGGCTCAGTACCGTAAGCGCCTTCGAGTCCAGCGCGGCGGCGCCCATCGAGATGATGCGCAGCCCCTGTGCCTCGCCCTGCTGCTGCAGAATGTGCGCGGTCCGCTGTCCCTGCGCCTCGAGAATCTGCGCCTGCCGCAGCCCCTCGGCCTCCAGGATGCGCGACTGCTTGTCGCCCTCGGCGTTCAGGATGGCGGCGCGCTTGTCACCGTCGGCGCGCAGGATGTTGGCGCGTCGGTTGCGCTCGGCCGCGGTCTGGTCCTCCATCGCCTGCTTGACGTTGGGCGACGGGTCCACTTCGCGAATCTCGACGTTCTCGACCTTGACGCCCCATTTGTCGGTCTCAACGTCAAGTCGGTCGCGCAGGCCGATGTTAATCTTGTCGCGGTTCGAGAGCACCTGGTCCAGCTCCATGTCGCCGATGACCGCCCTCAGCGTGGTCTGCGCCATGTTGATAATCGCCTGCCGGTAGCTTGTCACCTCGAGGACCGAGCGCTTCCCGTCAGCGACCCGGAAGTAGATGACCGCGTCGACCATCGTGGGCGAATTGTCCTTGGTAATGACCTCCTGTCGCGGGACGTCCAGCACCTGCGTCCGCAGGTCAACCATGATGACCTGGTCCAAGAATGGAATCACGAAATTCCAGCCCGGGTTGAGCAGGTCCTTGTATTTTCCAAGTCGCAGCCTTACGCCAATCTCGTACGCGTTAATCTGTCGGATAACCGCGAACAGGACTACGATAGTCAGCGCGAACAGGATGAAGAATGCGAAGATGAGGAATCCCCAGCCACCCCCTCCATCCTTGTCATGACTATCAGCAGCAGCAAGGGGGATGGCCAGCAGGGCCATCAGGGCCGTGCAGGCCGCCACATACAGTTTCTCTATTTTCATCTTTTTCTCCTTATTCAGTTAGTTCCACTATAAGGTGTATCCCGTCAGCGCCGGTGACCCTGACCAGACCTCCCTCAGGAATGTCTGTGCTGGAATCGGCACGGAACACCTCGGTTCCAAGCCGGATTTTGCCTTCGATGGTTCCCGCCACGACCGCGCGAGTAACCTTGCCCTCCTTGCCGATGTGTAACCTCAGCGACCCGGTAGGAGGCGTATCGGGCGGCGCCAGCGACTGGTAGAATTGCAGGGTGAAATAGAAGGTTACCAGCCCCACGCCGAGCACGATCGGCAGCGCCAGCCAGCTGTTGACAATATCGGGCGCGACCAGCAGCAGCAACCCAATTACCAGCAGCACCGTCGCCGGCACCGCCAGCAGGAAGCCGGGATGGAAGGTCTCGAAGACGAAGAGCAGGATGCCCAGTACGATGAAAGCATAGCCAAGGGTGTTGCCAGTCAGTTCCACATAATGACAAGTAGAGGGTTTTATAAAAAGCCA
>CAUZDT010000021.1:0-19761 GCA_963578705.1 Candidatus Thalassarchaeaceae archaeon | reverse complement strand
TGGTAATCACGACGTCGCCCATCGAGTCGACCATCATCTTGTCCATGCCCTTCGGGCCAAGGGTGCTGCGCACCGCTTCGGCTATCGCCTTGGCGGCGGCGATATTGTTGTGCGTGGCCTGTCGGCCGGTGTCGCGCTGGGTGCCCTCCTTGAGGATGAGCACGGGGGTATTGCCTGACATCATGGCGCGCCATCGTAAGGCGACATATAAAAAATTAACACTGTTTTGAGAAAAATGAAGATTAATTTCGGAAAAAGTCCAGCAATGGCAGTGAAATGAGCGCACTTATGCCGATTGCAACAAAGTTTACGCTGCCTTTTCCCAGCCAGCCGCGTCTTTCGGCAGTCGCACCCAGCACTGAATCGAGCTGGCAACCGGTAAAACCAAGTGTTGCAGGTAGCAAAAGCAGCAGGAAGTCGAAATTACCCGCCGGTTTCCATTCAAAACCTTCGGGCCAGCCCACGAGAACGAACACAGCGAGTGAAATCATGCTCATGCTCAGCGCCGAAAGCGCCGCTGCCAGCGAGCCGATCCGCGAAATTCCGCCGTCGGTCCCCGGCGGAACTCGCGTGCCGGGGCTGGTAATCAGCACCGGCGCCGGCGCGAACACTCCGATTTCACTAGCCAGCGTGTCGGCGGCCGCGGCCGCCAGTGAGGTGGTGAACGCTATCAGCGCCTGCTCGGGGCTGAGCCAGCCGCCGCCGTAGGCCAGCGCGACCAGCGCCGGCACCGTTCCGTTCGACAGGACGTTGGTGCCGCCGCGGGTGCCCTCCATGGATTCCTCGACCCCCAGCTGCAGCTTGTAGTGGAATCCAAAGCGGGTCGCAAGGAACGAACCCCCGACGAATATGAGCAGCAGCACCAGCCAACTCCAGTGCCCCATCGTAGCGGAGATGAAGCAAATCAGGAACGCCAGGATGGCGCCAACTAGGTCGAGCACGCGCGCCTTGTGGGCGATGCCCGCAATCGCTCCGCTCGCGAGCGCAATCAGTGCTATCTGGAACGGCTCCAGCTCCACGCTGGCGCGCACCTTGGGGACTATATAAAATCAGCCTGAGAGCGATGCCAGCGCGTTCTCGTATTCTGCGGTGAACTCTGTCCTGATTTCCGCCAGCCGCTCGGGCGTGCGCGCCTCGATGAACATGCGCATCACCGGCTGGGTGTTGGAAGGGCGTAGCAGCACCCAGCCATCATCGAGCCAGACCTTGACGCCGTCGATAGTCTCAACGCGGTATCCACGCGCGCTGAAGTCGGCCTGCAGCGCCGCGTTGAGGTCGAATTTCACCTCATCAGGGCAGGCAAACTTAAGCTCCTCATAGGGCAGCGACGGGATTTCAGCGGCCAGTTCCGAAAGCTTGCGGCCCGAAGCGCGCAGCAGTTCCAGCACCTTGAGCGAGATAATCAGCGGGTCGTCAAACAGGAATTCCGTAAGGTCGGGCGCGAAGAGGTGCGCAGAAATCTCAAGCGCCAGCACCGCGTCGTGCTTCTTCAATTCCTCGCAGACAAAGACGTCGCCGACCCGAATCCAGACCAGTTCGGCACCCAGCTTCGGGATTTCGTCCTCCAGCACCATCGAGCAGGGGACGTTCGCCAGCACCGGCCCTTTACGCAGCTTCAGCAGCTCGGGCACCAGCAGGATGCCGATTTTCTCGGTCGGCACCACATGGCCACGGTCATCGACAAAGACGCAGCGGTCGCAGTCGCCATCAAAGGCGATGCCGCAGTCAAAATCGCCTGCGGCGACCAGTTCCATCAGCGCACCAATGTTCTTCGGCGCCGGCTCCGAAGGGCGGTTCGGGAAGCGGCCGTCGGGCTCGCCGTTGATGATTTCGGTCGTGGCGCCGAAGCGCTGGAAGAGCGATTCGAGAATGACGCCGCCGACGCCATTGCCGGGGTCGAGCGCGATGCGCATGCCGGCCAGCGAGCCGATGCGCTCGGCCGCGAAAGCCGAGAAGAGTTCCAGCACTTCCGCCTCCGGGACGCGCGACAGCCCGCCCTTGGCCGCAGCCGAAGGCGGCACGCCGGCGAAGAAGAGGTCGCGGATTTCGGTGTTGCCGTCGGTAAAGCCGGTGCCGTCGGGGTGGCGGAAACGGATGCCGTTGTATTCGGCCGGATTATGGCTGGCGGTGATGTAGACCCCGCCCGCGAAATCGCCGCGCCAGGTCCACCAGTTGGCGACCGGAATCGGCACCATCCCAACCGACACGGCGTCGCAGCCGCCGCTGCGCAGTCCGGCAGTCACCGCCGCCTCGAGGTCGGGCGAACTCGTGCGCGCATCGCGCCCGATGCAGATACGACCGGACACGCCCTTGCTGGCAAGGTATGCCGCAAACGTCGCGCCGACCCGCTCGGCGGTCGCAAGCGTCAGCTCGCTGCCGTAGATACCGCGGATGTCGTAAGCGCGAAATATGTTGCGGGGGGTCGCCATGCGGCGGCGCATTCGTGGGGCATTATAGGGTTGGCGCCCCCGCAGGCGATGCGCAGCCATTAATGCTGGTGGGCTTTCGCCGGCCGTGGTCCTGACCGAATCGACGATGCCGGTGCTCGGCACCCCCGCGCCCGACTTCGCACTGCCGGAACCCGCCAGCGGCCGCGAGTGGGCGCTGGCTGACTTCGAGGCGGAGGCGCTGGTGGTCGTTTTCACCTGCAACCACTGCCCCTATGCGCAGGCGGTCGAGGAACGCATCATCGCGCTAGCGCGCGGCTTCACGGGACGCGCTGACTTCGTCGCCATCAGCGCCAACGACGCCGCCAGCTTTCCGGACGACGCGCCGGAAAAAATGGCGCGACGCGCGCGAGATAAGGATTACCCGTTCCCCTACCTCTACGATGAAACGCAGACGGTTGCGCGTGCCTACGGAGCGGCGTGCACGCCCGACTTTTTCCTCTATGACGCCGACCGGAAACTCGCCTACCGAGGGCGCCTCGACGACAACTGGCAGGAGCCCGAGCGCGTCGAGCGCGAAGAGCTGCGAGACGCCATCACGGCGGTGCTCGCTGGCGTGCCGACGGCGGAGCCGCAGCTGCCGGCGCTAGGATGCAACATCAAGTGGCGGGAATAGGCGCGCCTATTCCTCGTCTGAGTTGCGCGTCAGCCCTATCAACAGCACGAAACCGAGGATGATAAATGCAGGGTGAGCGCGGCTGGTGCGCAACGACCTGTCGTTCCACCTGCTCGGCAGCGGTGCGGAGGTAGACCAACCAAAAAACAAAACCACAGTATTAAATCCCGACCTTTACATATTCTCGGTATACGGCCTTACACTTGAAGAGAAGAATAATCCGGAGGAAAAAATGGGTATAGACAAAGAAGACTTTGAGAAATTGAATATGCGGGGAATTGTTATTTCCTCGATGATGACTGCCTTTGGTCTAGTAGTGGCATTGGCCTGGAAGGACACGATCAAAGCTACAGTGGAATTTTTGATGCGAGATTATGCAGATGAGGAGACTCTGATGGGGATGTACGTTACAGCGGTGGCTGTTACTGCCCTGGTTATGGGTCTGGCAATGGTGGTCCTGAAGCTCAATGCCAGGGTCGAAAAGGAAATTGAGAGAGTTCAGTCCTACTTTGACGATGAGGACGAGAATGAAGAAGAGAGTAAAGAGTCCTAAGGCGCTGTTAGGTTGAGAGACTATGGATGAAAGACAGTGAAATAGCTTCGGTATTGGCTTAATCGTGGGTGTGATTATTTTTTACGTGTGCTTGAGCGGATTCCCTCTATGCGGTACCAAGTTGGACTTGATCGGTTCCCTAGGAGTTGGGTTTGGCACTGGGTTCAGTGCATCCGTCGTCAGTTACATAATGTCACGCGATGAGGAAGTCTGAGTAGTATCGTTTCTAGCCATTTAAATACAGATACATCGTCGACAAGGGGCTGCGACCCCACGGCAGTTTAAACCGTTTGACGCGAGGGCGGTCGAACCAGAACCTACTGCTCCGGTTCCGGCTGCATGCTGCCGCACCACTGGCACTCCCACCCCTCGGGTGCGCGTGTGTGCGGCACCCGGCGGGGGTAGCTGCCGCCAGGGCGGGTGGAACAATTGGGGCATTCGAGGTCCCAGCGGAACTCGGTCATCCCGCGTCCTCCGCGTCATCCTTGGACTCCAGCTCGAGCGGCTCTAGCCGGTAAGCGCTGAAGACGTGGATGTCAGGATTTTCGAGCAGCCGTTCGAGGCAGCCACCACACATCGGCTGCAGCAGCCCGTCGTCCTCGGAATGCTTGTGCTTGAGGTCCCCCTCGTAACAGTGCGAAACGAGGTATTCGGCCGTCTCCGGCTCGTTGAGGCGGGTCGGCGTTAGCCCGTGGACATCAATGCACATACGGCAATACATCGCGCGCCGACCGATGCCCTGATTAAAAGCTTCTCAAGCCTTAAATAAACGTACAGGTCGCGCCGCGCATGGCGAAGGAGAAGAAGACGCAGGGCTTCCAGTCGGCCGCGGGTCTCATCCGCTATTTCGACGCCGAGGATAGCAACGCGCTGCAGATATCCCACTGGGCTGTCCTGCTGGGAGGCATCCTCGCCATCATGGTCGTTGAGGTTTCGACGGCCATCGGGCTCCAGACCGGAGCCTATGTTCTGGCTGTCGGCCTCTCCGGTATCATCTTCAACGAGTTCCGGATTTCGCGCTCGCGCACCCTCTAATAGCTACGGCAGATTCGGCCACAATGGAGCAGTGCAGCTACTGCGGCTTCGTGCTGGAAGCGCTCGGTTCGAACTGCCCCAACTGTGGCGTCGCGGTACCGGGCCGCCCGCCGGCTGCGGTCGCGGCACCAGAGCCGGTGCAGCCCCGCCAGGCCACGTCATACCGCCGGCGGCACGGCTGGCTAAAGCCGTTGCTGGTACTGCTGCTGGTGGCGGGACTGCTGGCGCTGCCGCAAGCGCAGCCGTTCCTGCGCGGGCTCGACGACCTGTGGGGGGAGCTGAACAGTAGCTACTACGAAGTGCCCGAAACCATCAGCATGACGCTGATGCGAAACTTTACGATATTCCTGACGTCGGGCCCGTCGGCTGACTGGCGGCTGGCGCTGAGTGAGCCAGGTCATCGCCCCAGCGGCCCGCAGGGCGCCGGCAATAGCTGGCAGGAAATACACACGCTCGACGCGACTCCGGCATGGGACAACACGCACGCCGGCAAGATGCTCTGGGAAGGGCATATCGAGGGCGATGAGCGAGCCGAAATTTCGGTCAGTTACAACGTCACCGTCTCAACCATCATCTCAGACCTGAAGGCGGAGGGAGCCGGGACTATCAACCAGTATCCTGCCACATATGACGATTTCCTGCAGGATGAGTGGAAGGTCGAGCCTTCCAACACGCAGGTGCAGGAGCTGGCGACGCAATTCGCCAACGGCACCGACGGCAACGTGCTGCGCATCCTGCGCAATATCTTCGATTACATCATGGGCAACTTTACCTACGTCCTCGGGACGACGCCCAAGAGCTGTGACCAGACGCTAAACTACGGCTACGGCGATTGCGACGACCTCGGACTGCTCTACGTCTCAATCGCGCGCGCGGCCGGAATCCCGGCCTGGATGGAGCTGGGGATGATTCCGCGTTCTTCCGACGGGCTGCAGGACTGGGGCGGCCACGCCTGGGTCAACGCATTAGTGCCGCTCGGCGGGGGGAACTACACGGTTGTGACGGTCGACCTCGCCAACGGCTACTACCTCTGGATGCCACCCTACCGCCTCTCGGAGTATGTCGACAACGGGGACTCCGATGACCTGAAGGCATTCTACTTCCTCTTCTCGAGCCAGGGCAGCGGCCGCGCCAGCTTCACGCAGGACATCTCCGTCGCGAGCTACAGCGAGCAGGGCAAGCTGCGCATCGAGGCATGAAATACCTCCTGTTCCAGCCGGAGGACCTCGAGGAACTGATGCAGTTCCTCGCGGACAACCTGGACGAGAGCTACAATCCGCAGGTGTTCCTGAAAATCCAGTCCCAGTGGCCTGACGGATTCGCCATCGCGCGCCGTGGCAACAAGCTAGTCGGGGCAGCGTGTGGTGCGCTATTGCCGGGCGACAAGCTGCGGATATTGATTATGGTGCTGGCGCCCAGCGTGCAGGGGCAGGGCCATGGCCGCAAGCTGCTCGAGATGATGATGGCCGCCGGGCGCAAGCGTAGCTGCAGCCGCGTCACCCTGGAAGCACGGGTTGATTCAGCGGCTGTTAAGTTCTACCGCCACCTCGGCTTCACTGGTGTAGACCTACTGCCGTGCTACTATCAGGACGGCGGCGATGCAGTAGTGATGGAACGGCCGGTCTAGCGGCGACGTCGTGCCACTAGAGCAAGCGGTAAAATCGCCAGCAAACCCACTCCGGGAAGCGGGAAGCCGGGTTCGTCGATTACTGGGTCTTCCGGGCCATTTCGTTGTGGATTGCTTGGATCCGCTTTCTGGTCGATAGCGGTATCTGCTTCCGCAAAGGCTACCTCTTCAGCCTCGAGGGATATCGTCCGTTCTCCTGACTCATCGCCTGGAACGGGCATGTCCATGTGCATGTATACGATACGTCCCGTGTCAGATGCGATATATGAATGAGCATCGACTGGAGGTCCCCTATCCATTTCGTCTTTCCCCTCCCCCTCATTCTCTTCACCTTCAGCGCGGCCAGGATCGGTGGGGTCCGTGGGGTCCTCGTTGCCGGAATCATCTTCATGTTCCTCCTCACTCTCGTATGGCAGTATTTCAAACGCTTCAACGGTTGAACCATCAGCAAGAGGCACATTCAGCCGCCCGCCAGTGGTGAAATTGTAGTGGATGGGTTCTGGAATCTCGACCGGGCCAAAATGGAACCGGTTGCCCTCGATGCGCAGATTCGCTCCAGAATCGTCGTAGGCATCACGTTCCTCTTCTTCCATTTGATCAAGGGCGGCATCCAGTAGCTCCTGCATCCAGTTGGAAGGTATGTGTAACGGGAACAGGTCCTCCCAGCTCTGGAAACTGCGGTCAACATCCATTTCCGCAAAGTTCTCTGTCAGGTTTCTGTATAATTCCTGCAATTCTAGCAGCTGGTCACAATCTTCCTCAGGGCAGGCAGAGGAAACTGGCTTATCCAGGTCAATCGTCCCACCGAGGTCACCACTGATAGTGATAAGCGTGGAACCGCCCCAAATTTCGCCCTCCTCAATAGGCAGGTCCAGCACGTTCATTGGCTCGTCAAACTCCAGCAGGAGGTGGAAACTGACCTCGGTACTGCCACCCCAGGAAACGGAGTCGTAGCGAACTTCCTTCCAATCATAGTATGTAGTATCGCCCTCCTCATCATAGCTTTGATTTCCACTCAATTCATCGGTAAAGTTGGGAGCGTTCAGGACAGAAAAATCAAACTCTGTTCCCTGACTGAGCGTAATGTCAATCTTGGTAAGGTCAATTTCATCCTGCGTCCACCAGCTCTCTACGGCAACACGTTCGACCTGGTCGAACCCGGCAGTGAAACTGGCCTGCTGTACAGCAACTGGCATCTCCGTCCCATCTGCCAGGAAAGTTTTGCAACCCTCATCATCACAGCGTTCCTCAACATCCTCGTAGTAACCAGCAACAGGAAGCTCAACCGTCGCCTGCCAGTCAGTTGCCACGTGGGTGTAGAATCCAGTCTCGGAATTAATGTGGTACATGAAGTCAAGGTCATCAACTACCTCACCCTTGTGGTAGAGCCCCAGACTCCCCTCATTGTTGATGTCGTAACTCTTCACTGGAAAATTACTGTCACCCACACTGTCATCGAGCGGAGTCCGCAATTCTGAGGTCAACTCATCAAAGATCCAGCTGAAGTCAACTTCGTTGCCCACGGCCCAGCTGTCGCCCACCTGCCAGGCGGTCGGTGCCATGGCGGGTGCAGCAACGAACTGCGTAGCCACCAAAAGTGCCAATAGTATTCGGCGCATGCCGACCGATTACGGCGGCTAGTTATACAATTAACTCCTGACTGGAAGTATTCCGCCATAGAATACGCTTATTGACGAATTTCAGTTTGCCCAAAGTCTTTTATACTCATCCATATCCGCCCGGCCCCGAATATGGGTTCTGGAGGTGACAGAATGGCGACAAAACCAAAGAAGAAAGGCGAAAAGGTAGACGAAATCCTGACCTGTCCGGAGTGCAGCAGCACCCACCTGAAACGCGACTATGATCACGCCGAAGTGGTCTGCGCCGATTGCGGCCTGGTGCTGGAGGAAAATATTGTCGACCCCGGCCCGGAGTGGCGCGCTTTCGACATGCAGCAGGAGAACGCCCTCGCGCGGGCTGGCCCACCAATGTCGGCGACGCTGCCGGACAAGGGACTCTCGACCGAGATTTCACCCACCAACCGCGACTATTACGGCCGTTCGATTTCCAACCGCAACCAGTCGATGCTCTTCCGCATGCGCAAGTGGCAGCGGCGCGCCCGCGCCTCGAAATCTGCGGAGCGCAACATGGCGGTCGCGATGCGCGAAATGCAGGCGGTCGCCACGAACCTGAAGCTGCCGCGACGCATCCAGGAGACGGCGGCATTCATCTATCGCCGCGCCATCCAGGAACAGTCGCTTTCGGGCCGGGCCATCGAGATGGTCGCCTGCGCCGCACTCTACGCTGCTTGCCGGCAGGAAGGGGTACCGCGCACGCTGACCGAAATCAGCCGGCACAGCCGCTACTCACGCAAGGAAATCTCGCGCACCTACCAGGTGATGGTCAAGGCACTGAAAATGCACTCGATGCCTCCGCTGCCTGAGGACTACCTGCCGCGCATCTGCTCCAAGCTGGACCTGACGCCGAAGGTCGAGGGGACTGCCCGCGACCTGCTGCGTGCTGCACAGGACGTGCCGCTCACCAACTCGGTGCCGATTTCGCTCGCAGCGGCCTCAGTCTACATCGCGTCGATTATCAACAACGAACGCCGCAAGCAGAAGGACGTCGCACGCGCCGCGGACCTGACGGAAGTCACGATTCGCAGCCGCTACAAGGAAATGGCGCAGTTCCTGAACATAGATATCCACATCTGACGCTTTTAACCGCGTCCCGCCTCGGCGGCCGATGATCCTGCGCTGGCACGGCCACGCCTGTTTCGAGCTGCAGTCAGACTTCACGCTGGTAATCGACCCGCACGACGGGCGTTCCATCGGGCTGCCGCCGCCCTCTGCCAGCGCTGACCTCGTGCTGGTGAGCCACGACCATTTCGACCACAACCAGTCGCGGAACGTGCGCGGGCTGCGGGCGCGGGTCATCGACACCGCCGGGCGGCACAGCTTCCAGGAGTGCAAAATCCGGGGCATCCCGGCGTTCCACGATGAGGAACAGGGCGCGAAGCGCGGCAGTGTGGTCATGTTCCGCTTCGCGATGGGAGGCATCGATTTCCTGCACACCGCCGATTTAGGGCATTACCCGGAGGAGCAGCTGGACGCCATGCGGGGCTGCGATGTGCTGTTCCTCCCCGTCGGCGGGGTTTTCACCATCGACTCCGCGATAGCGTGGCGTGTCGCGCAAGCGGTCGCGCCCCGTGTGGTGGTACCGATGCACTATCGCTACGGGAGCCTGACGCTCGCCATCGACGAGGTGCAGCCATTCCTCGACGCCAGCCCGTGGCCAGTCATCGACCTCGGCAGCGAGATGGAGCTGGAGCCTGAAGACCTGCCGGGGCAGCCCGAAGTGTGGAGGTTCCTCAGCTGATGGACCAGCACCTTTTCCGCCGCTTCAACCACACAGTCGTCGCCTGTTATGTGGTCTATTTCCTGCTGCCGCCAACCCTCTGGGGCGTGCCGCGCTTCACCTTCGCGGCCGGCTTCTGGCTCGCGACGGTCGCGGTCGAAGCTGCGCGGCTGCGCTCCGCGCGCGAGATGCCTGGCATGCGCGAATATGAGCAACACCGCATCGCCGGCTTCCTCTGGTTCACCACCGGCACGACCGCGTTGCTGGCAGCGCACGAATACCTCGGCGTGGGGCAGGCGGTGGTGATGGCAACCATCATCGCCGCCGCCTACACCGACCCGCTGCTGGGCGAACTGAAGCCGCGGCTGCCGCGCCAGCAGGCGCTCGGCGGGGGGGTCGTGGCGGCGTTCCTAATTTATATAGCTATCTTCGGGATGGTGGCCGCGCTTTCCAGCGCCGCACTGGGCTACGCGCTGGTCGCCGCGGTCGTGATGGTCGCGGCTGAGTTGCCGACCGTGAAATGGCTCGATGACGACCTGCTGATGCAGCTGGTCCCGGTCGCGGTGCTGCTGCTGCTGGCGGCGCTGCCAGGCGCCCCGCAGCTGCCAGGCGACGTGATTACAGGGGTGCTCGAGTGCTGCTGAAGCTCTACCTCGCGCTGATTTACTTCGCGCTCGCCGCGGTGGGGCTGCTCTTCCTGCAAACGGACCACTGGCCCGTCACGCTGCTGCTCTGGGGCGGCAACGCCCTGCCCGCGGCGTTGCTGGCGCGGTCGCTCAGGGGCGAGAATGCAGATTGATTATCGCCGCCGCTGGGCTGGCGTGCGGCGCGCACTGCGCGAAGCGGACGCCGACGCGTTCGTCGCCGTCAGCGCGGGGAACACGCGCTGGCTCGCGTCAGCCGAATCGCCGCCCGGGTCGCCCCCAGGTTCGACGCTGAACTATGTTTTCGTCCCGAAGCGCGGTGCGCCGGTCGGGATTACCTCGTCGCTCGAAGGACACCGCTGCCGCAAGGAAGCCGGCGTGCGCGACCTGCGGCTCTGGTCAGGCTACCCCGACGTTGGCGCCGAATTTGCGTCGGCCAAGGCGGCGCTTAAAGCGCTGCTCGAAGAGCGCGAAGTGGGCCGCGTGCTGAGCGACGCCGTGCTACGATTGCAGCGCAGCGTTGCGGTCGAGCGCTCGACAGCCGTGCGCGACCTGCGCGCCCGCAAGGCGCCCGACGAGCTGGAGCGCATCCGCGTCGCCGTGCGTCACGCTGACGCGGGTCAGCGCTTCGCGCGCGAATTGTGCGAAGCTGGCGCTGGCCTCACCGAGTTCGAAGTCGCGGCTGAAATCGACTACTTCCTGCGGCGGCGCGGGGTTCAGGAGACCTCGTTCACAACGATTGTCGCCTCCGGGCCGAACGCGGCGTTCTCGCACCACTCGCCCGGACGCCGGCGACTGCGCGACGGCGATTCGGTTATTTGCGATTTTGGCGCTTTCTGGAAGGGCTACTGCTCGGACATCACGCGCACGTATTTCGTCGGCGGCAGTCCCGCCCCGAAGTGGCGCAAGCGCTACGCGCTGGTGCTCGAAGCCAACGAGCGTTCGCGGGCCGCGCTGCGGCACGGCGCCGTCGCGCAGGATGTCGACGGCGCGGGGCGCAATTTCCTCGGCCGCAGCGGCGTCGGTAACCGCTTCGTCCACGGCACCGGGCACGGCTTCGGGCTGGAAGTGCACGAGTGGCCGTCGCTGACATATGGGCAGAAGACGGTGCTGGAGAAGGAGATGTGCGTGACGGTCGAGCCGGGACTCTACTTCCCGCGGCAGGGCGGCATCCGCATCGAAGACGACGTGCTCGTGACGCGCGCGGGCTGCGAGACGCTGACGCACGCCGCGAAGACGTTATACTGACGCTGCGCTGCGCAAGCGTGAGTGTCGCCGCGCGCGTAGTGGAACGGCTGCTGGAAGAGCGGCCGCAGTCGCGCGACGCTGTAGAGCGCATCAAGCTGGACGTCGCGCGCTCCTGCACCACGGCAGGACTGCCGAAGAACAACGAGCTGCTAGCGCAGCTCGATGCGGCGGCGGAGCCGGAGCTGGCGCGGCTGCTGCGCGTCAAACCAATGCGCACTTCGGCCGGGGTCGCGCCGGTCGCCATCATGACCTCGCCGACAGGCTGCCCGCACGGCACCTGCACCTACTGCCCCGGCGGGCCGACCAACGACGCGCCGCAATCCTACACCGGTCACGAGCCGGCGGCGCGGCGCGGGGCGCGGCACGGCTACGACCCGCAGGCGCAAGTGACGGGGCGGCTCGAGCAGTATGCGCGCAACGGCCATCCAACCGACAAGGTCGAGCTGATTATCATGGGCGGCACCTTCACCGCGCGCGAGCCGGAATACCAGGACGAGTTCCTGCGTGGCGCCTTCAGGGCATTGAACGGTGCATCAAGCGATTCGCTCGACGCGGCTCTGGCGACCAACGCCACCGCCCCTCACCGCTGCGTGGCGCTGACGATGGAGACGCGTCCCACCGAGTGCAGCGACTGGGCAGTACACCAGATGCGGCAACAGGGAGCGACGCGAGTCGAAATCGGCGTCCAATGCTTGGATGATGCAGTACTCGACAAACTCAACCGGCAACAGTCAGTCGATGATGTAATCACGGCGACGCGGCGACTGAAACGCGCCGGCCTGAAGGTGGTCTACCACCTGATGCCTGGCCTTCCAGGAATGTCGCCCGAGAAGGACCGGCGCGACTTCGCGCGGCTCTTCAGCGAGCCTGAATTTCAGCCCGACATGCTCAAACTCTACCCGACGCTGCTGGTCAAGGGCGCACCACTCGCTGCCAACCCGGGCGACTGGGTACCATACGATACTGAGATTGCGGCCAACGTGGTCGCCGACCTGAAGGAGATGGTACCACCGTGGGTCCGCATCCAGCGCATCCAGCGCGACATTCCAAAGCACCAGATTATCGCCGGCGTGATGAACTCCAACCTGCGGCAATACGCGCGGCGCGAACTCAAACGCCGCGGCAAGCGCTGCGCCTGCATCAACTGCCGCGAAGTGTGGCGCGCCCGCATCGACCCAGCCGACGCGGAGCTGCGCACGCGCAGCTACGAAGCGAGTGGAGGCACAGAACATTTCGTCTCATTCGAAGCAGGGCGCAAGCTGCTCGCCTACATGCGGCTACGGCACGACGGGCAGGCAACCGTGCGCGAGCTGAAGGTCACGGGGCAGGCCGCCCGGCTCGGCGCGGAAGGCAGCGGCGTCCAGCACCACGGGCTCGGCGCGCAACTGATGGGTATCGCCGAAGAGATGTCAAACGATTTCGGCCGGCTGCGTGTGACCCACGGCGTCGGGACACTGGAATACTACCGCAAGCTGGGCTACGAGCTGGACGGCAGCTATGTCGTTAAGGGACTCTGATGGCCGAAATCTCGGTCTCCCGCGCCGACGCTCCCG
This sequence comes from Candidatus Thalassarchaeaceae archaeon, assembly GCA_963578705.1. Taxonomy (GTDB): domain Archaea; phylum Thermoplasmatota; class Poseidoniia; order MGIII; family CG-Epi1; genus UBA8886. Next base: position 6,681 of record CAUZDT010000021.1, on the reverse strand, counting down.
ACGGCTGGCTACTGACCGTGCGGGTCTCCGAGCGCAGCGGCGCGACCAAGCACCGCGTTTCGCTGTCGCGCGACTACCACGCGCAGCTGACGCGAGGCTGCGCGACGCCCGAACAGCTGGCAGAAGCGTCGTTCGCCTTCCTGCTCGAGCGCGAGCCGAAGGAGTCCATCCTGCGTAGCTTCGAGCTGCCGGTTATCGCGCGCTACTTCAGCGATTATGAGCGGCGCATCGGCGACTACTTGCCGAAGTAGCTGCGCCGACCGAGAAACACCTAAACCCCACCCGGCGATGGCGCCTGCATGACCAACTACAAATGCCATGATTGCGGCATGTCAGTCAGTGGCCTGACCTGCGGCGGCTGCGGTGCCGATCTGGTGCCCGGCAGCGTGACCAAGGACGACGGCACCGTCGTCGCCACATCGGAATGCCCGGCCGGCTGCGGCCGCATCAAGTCGCCAATGTGCTGCGGCAACGACATGCACGCGCACTAGCGTCTGACCGCGTCCAGCGACACGACCGTCGCGTCGCCGATGACCTCGGCCGAGTGCTCGGCGCCGGCCGGGACTTCGAGCCAGTCGCCCGGCCCCAAATCGACGAACTGGCCCTGCATCCCCATGCGGAAAACCCCCTCAAGCACCGCGTCAATCTTCGCCACGCCGTGGGCGTGCGGCGGGAAGCGGGTTCCCGGCGAGTAGGCGTAGCGCGTGACCGTGTAGCCACGCGCCTCGAGTAGCGCGCGCAACTTCGCCTCGGTAGGCGGGCCGTCGCGCTCGGCATCCCAGCGGCGCAGTGCGAGGTCAGCCGCCACGTCGCTCATTTCCCCAACCCAATTTCGCGCAGCCGCATCTCTAGCGACTTGGCGGCGGTGAGCGACGGATAGCGCACCTCGCCGTCGCAGAGCGCGACGCATGACGCGAGCGGCGTCAGGTCGGCGTCAGAGCGCGGGTGGACGAAGTAGGGTAGCGAGAAACGGCTCTGGCTCGCGTCGCGCGGGTTGACGACGCGGTGCGTCACCGCCGGGAAGACGCCGTTAGTCAGGTTCTGGAGCATGTCGCCTGAATCAACGATGACCATCTCCGGCTCGACGCGCACGTTGAGCCAGCCCCCGTCGCGCTTCTGCAGCTGCAGTCCGCTGGCGGTCGAAGCACAGAGCAGCGTAATCAGGTTGATGTCTTCGTGCGCACCCGAGCGGATGCTGCCGGCCGGGATTTCAGGTGGCAGTGGCGGGTAGTGAATGACACGCAGCGTCGTGTCGCCCCACTCGGCCATCTCACGCAGTCGCGCCCCCTCCTCACCCAGATAGAGCGCGCACGCCTCGAGCAGCGTGTCGGCCATTGCGCCGAGCGCGTCGTAGAGCGCCAGCGTCGCCTCGCGGAAGCCGGGGTGCTCCGCGGGCCAGATGTTGGGCCCCCAGTGCGGCAAATGCGGGTCACCTGGCGGGAGTTCGCGTCCCACCATCCAGAATTCCTTTAGGTCCGGCGCGTTGGAATCACGCGCGTGCTCCTGCCCGAAGCTGGTGTAGCCGCGCTGCCGCATGATGTCGGGCCGCTCGCAGGCGCGCTTCGCGTCGTCGGGCAGCGCAAACAACCCCGCCGCCTCGGTGTAAGTGCGCGCCAGCAGTTCTGGCGCGATGGCATGGTGCGCGACGGCGAAGAAGCCAATATCACGCAGCGCGTCACCGACGGCAGCGGTGAATTCCGGCGTGCCGGCCACGCGCAGGTCAACGACCGGGATAGAGGCGCCGCCCATACGCGCGGAGGTCGCCGCCAGCGCTTAAACCCGCGGTCGCTGCCGGTTGCATGAACCCGGTCGAGCGCTGGCTGGCGTCGCGCAGCGGGACGGAGCTGCGGCTGCAGGTGCTCGGGGCGCTGCTGCTTTTCGAGTATACCGGCTACGCCCTCATCAACCACCTGTCGGTGTGGCGCACTGATACGCTCGGGCACAACTACCTGGAGCCGTGGTCGGCGCTCGACAACGCAATTCCGTTCGTCCCGGCCGCCATCCTGCTCTACCTGCCGCTGCTGCCGATGGTCGCGGTGCCGGTTATCGTGCTCTCCGAAGCGAAAATCCGCACCGGCTTCTGGACCTACATCGGGGTCATCACTTCGTCGTTCGCGGTCTTCCTGCTGGCGCCAATGAAGATGTCGCGCGCCGGGCTCGAGCCCGGCGCGCTCGAGCCGCTGTTCGAGCTGATGTGGGCGATTGACCCGCCCTTCAATACATTTCCCAGCCTGCACGTCTCGCTCGCGACCCTCGCCGCGCTGGTGGTGTGGCAGCACGACCCACGGCTCGGCCGCTGGATGGCGCTCGGCGCGACCGTGCTGACGCTCTCGACATTCCTCGTCAAGCAGCACTTCATCATCGACGCGGTCGGTGGGGTAGCGGTCGCCGTGCTCTGGTATCGCTACCACTACTTGCCGCGCGCACGGCTCAAATAGCCGCGGCAGCTGGCCCGCCATGTCGCTGCCAGCCACTAGCGCCGAGCTGCTTGACTGGAGCTGGGACGACTACGCGCCGCACTACGAAGCGCTCGCGAGCGCCGAACTGGACGCGGCGTCCGTCGGCGACTGGCTGCAGCAGTGGTCAGACCTGGTCGAACTGCTCTCGGAAGTCGGCACGCGGATGCACATCGCGACGACGGTCGACACCACTGATACGGAGGCTCGCGACACCTACCACGCCTTCCTGGAGCAGGTGGGCGAGCCGGCGCAGGCAGCCGAGCAGCGGCTGAAGCAGCACCTGCTCGCGTCGGGGCTCGAGCCGGACGGCTTCGGAGTGCAGCTGCGCGCGATGCGCAGCGAGGCGGAGCTCTACCGCGAGGCGAATTTGCCGCTCTTCACCGCGTCGAAGAAGCTCGCCAACCGCTACGACGAAATCATCGGCGCGCAGTCGGTCGAGTGGGACGGCGAGGAGCGGACGCTGGCGCAGCTGCAGCCAGTCATGCTCGAGCAGGACCGTGACCGCCGCGAGGCGGTCTGGCGACTGGTGACGGAACGTCGCCTGCGGGACAGCGACGCCATCACCACCATCTGGCTGGAGCTGCTCGAGCTGCGCTGCACGATTGCCGCCAACGCCGATTGCACCGACTTCCGCGATTTCTGCTGGAAGGCGCTGCAGCGCTTCGACTATTCGCCCGAGGACTGCCTTGAATTCCACGAGGCGATTGCCGCGGTGGCGCTGCCGGCCGCCGGGAAGCGGCTCGCACTGCGGCGCGAGGCGCTGGGCGTGGGCGATTTGCGGCCGTGGGATCTGGCAGTCGACCCGCACGGCCGCGGGCCGCTGGCGCCCTTTGGCGACGTTGACGAGCTTGAGGCGGGCTGCGAACGCATCTTCAAGGCGGTCGATCCCGAACTCGGCGCGCGCTTCCGCACCATGCGCGACGGCGGCCTTCTGGACCTGGACAACCGCAAGGGGAAGGCGCCGGGCGGCTACTGCACCGAATACCCCCGGCAGCGGCTGCCGTTCATCTTCATGAACGCCGTCGGAGTCCACGGCGACGTCCAGACGCTGCTCCACGAAGGCGGCCACGCGTTCCACGTCTTCGAGTCCGCCGCGCTGCCCTGGGCAATGCAGCGCGAAGTGGGGATGGAGTTCGCCGAGGTGGCGTCGATGGCGATGGAGCTGCTGGCGGCGCCCTACCTTGCGGAGCGCGACGGCGGCTTCTATTCCGACGAAGAAGCGGCGCGCGCCCGCGGCGAGCATCTGGAGCGGTCGCTGCTCTTCTGGCCCTACATGGCGGTCGTCGACGGCTTCCAGCACTGGGCCTACACCCACCCGCAGGCGGCGGCGCAGCCGGCGGAGTGCGACGCCGCATGGCTCGATTTGTGGCTGCGGTTCCATCCACACCTTGACTGGAGCGGCTTCGAGGATTATGTCGCGACCGGCTGGCACAACAAGTTGCATCTTTACCACGTGCCGTTCTACTACGTCGAATACGGCATGGCGCAGCTCGGCGCGGTGCAGGTGTGGGCCAACGCGCTGCGCGACCAGCAGCAGGCGGTCGCCGATTACCGGCGCGCACTGGCGCTGGGCGCGACTGTGACGCTGCCAGAGCTCTACACCGCGGCAGGTGGCCGCTTTGCCTTCGACGCGGAGACGCTCGGAGACGCCGTGTCGCTCATCGAGCGCATGCTGGGGGAGCTGGCGGCGTGAGTGAAGCCGTGCAGGACCGCTACGCGCCGAGCAGCATCTGCTTCGGCTGCGGCCCCGCCAACGAGGAGGGGCTCCGCATCAAGTCGTTCCGCGACGCAGAGGGGCTCCGCATGGCGTTCCAGCCGCAGGCACAGCACCAGGCGTTTCCGGGCGTCATCAACGGCGGCATCATCGGCGCGCTGCTCGACTGCCATGGCAACTGGACCGCCGCCATCACCATTATGGACCGGCTCGGGCTGGAGCAGCCGCTCTGCACCGTCACCGCGCAGTATGAGGTGAAGCTGCGGCGGCCAACGCCGTTCGGCCCCGCGCTGGAGGTGCGCAGTCGCGTGCTGGTGCTCGAGGACGACCGCGCCGAAATTATGCTCGAACTCAAGGCCGACGGGGAAACGTGCGCCACCGGACGCGGGCTGTTCGTCGCCGTGCGGGAAGGCCATCCGGCGTGGCACCGCTGGGGATGAACGACGACGAATTGTGGCGCGCCGCGCTGCGCCACCACAACGCCCGCGACTACCACGAGGCGCACGAACTCTTCGAGGATTTATGGCTCGAGCTGGGCAATCGCGCCGACAAGGACATCGTGCAGGCGCTCGCGCAAGCTGACGCGCTGGCGGTGCACCTGGAAACCGGAAATTTGCGCGCCGCGCAGCGGCTGATGCGCCAGCTCCCGCAACTCGCAGCGGCGCTGCCCGACGCATGGCGCGGCGCCGAACTGCGGCCGCTCCGCGAGTGGGTCGCCACGGTCGGCGCGACGATTCCACCGCAAGGCGACATTCCGCCGGCGGAGCGGCGTCCGCCGCCTTCAATCGCCGAGCGCAGCGGTTAGCGCGTCATACGGCCCCGGCTCGGCCGCGGCCGCAGCGCGCATAGGCTCGAAGAGCCGGTCGAGCGCGGCGGCGGTACCGTTCTTCAGGTCGAGCGGGTGCAGCTCACCGCTGGCGCACGCCGCTTCGAGCGCGCTGTAATCGGCGAAGGCGACCGGGCCGCCGAACTTCTCGGGGCGGTCAATCGTAACGTCGCCGAGCGCGGGGGCGAGCAGGTGCTCCCAGATATCGAGCACGGGGTTGCCCTTGCGCTCGGGCGGGCAGAACGCCTTCGAGAGCTTCTTCTGCAACTGCTTCACGCTGTCGTGCACCAGCAGCGCGCCGCTCGGGTCCGATTTCGACATCTTGCTGTCGATATCCATCCGTCCCGACCCCGAGAGCGAGCCGAGCAATGGCGTGTGCAGCGCGACTATTTTCGGCAGCCGCAGCTTCTCGGCGGCGTCGCGCGCCAGCATGTGCGCATGCCGCTGGTCCATCCCGCCCAGCGCCAGATCGACTTCCAGCGCGTAGATGTCGGTCGCCTGCATCGCAGGATAGAAGAACATGCTCGTGTCGGAATCAGCTTCGTCCTCGTTACGCCCCATAATCGATAGTGCGCGGCGCATCCGCTTGAGCGAAGTCGCCTTGGCGACGCGCAGCACCATTTCCCAGTAGCCGTCGCTGCGCACCAGCTCGCTCGCGGTCTGGAACTCGGTGCCGGGGGCGAAAGCGCCAAACATCTGCCGCTGGTATTCAACACCGGTGCGCAGCGCGTCCCAGTCGCTGCCGAGCTTGTTGTTGATATAGCCGTGCCAGTCAGCCAGCAGGACCGTAACGCGAAAGCCAGCGGTAATCAGGTCGCGCACCTTGAGCATCGGCACCAGCGACCCCGCGTGCAGCAGACCGGACGGCTCGAAGCCGACGTAGGCCGTGGGCTCCGCCTTCGCTTCCAGCAGCGCTTCGAGTTCGCGCTGCGTGACGCACTCAGCCACCCCACGCAGCACCGTTGCAAGTCGTTCCGCCATCGCCGCTTCATCCGCATGCGCCCTTTAAGTGGCTGCGGCCGTTCCAGCGGCTGCCAGCAGCAGGGTTCCCAGCAGGCGATTATTCCGCTACAAACCGCGTGGATAAGTATTTATAACGACGACAGGGTCGTTGGTCGGAGCGAAATTATGTCCGAAGCTGCAGACAATCCGGAAGTGCTCGAGGCGGTTCGCCTGCTGATGGGCGACCTGGTGCGCAAAAAGCAGTACATCATGCTTGCTGCAGAGCCCGGTGAAGGAGATCCCCTGATAGGTCGTTTCAGGACCGTCAGTGATGCGAAACGCTTCGCAAAGAGAAGCGAAATAGAACACTTCTCGCTCTGGACCGAACTGCACCTCGGCGAGGGCGGTGACGGCGACGATGACCTCAGCCTTGATGAAGAATTCGAGGAGAGCGACCTTGACGACGAACTGGGTGACCTGCTAAGCGACGATGAGGAGCTGCCTGACCTCGAAGAGGACGAGGATCTGGACGAACTTCTATGAGTCCCCAGGTTGAAATCCACGAACTTGTAGAAAAGGACTTGAAAAACGCAACCGTTATCGACGGCTTTCCCGGTGTAGGACTGGTCGGCACAATTGCTGCCAACCACCTCATCAACTCACAGTCCCTTGAGCAAATTGGCGTGGTTGAGAGCCCCCATTTTCCTGCTGTTTCCGTAGTCAAGGACGGCGTTCCGCAC
>CAUZDT010000020.1:0-20689 GCA_963578705.1 Candidatus Thalassarchaeaceae archaeon | reverse complement strand
CGCTCGAGCCGCTTCGCAGCGTCGAAGAGCCGCGAAGCGTTCGACTCGGCCGGGAGCGCCGCCTCCAGCTCCAGCTCGCGCCCCTCCAGCTCAATCTTCAGCCGACCGCGGTAGTCGGGCTCGCCCGCTTGCAGCGCCTCGGCTACCGCGGCCGCGTGCGCAAAGAGCAGTTCGCCGTCGCTCCGCAACTGGGCCGCCTCGGCCAGGAACTGCTCCGCCGCCTCGCGCTGCTTCGTTACACGGCGCTCGTCGGCGTTCGGCGGCACGGCCGGCGCTGGGCGCAGCTCGCGGAAAGCAACTATGGCTGCGTCGAAAGTATCGAAGTCACGGCGCTCGTCGAACCCCTCTAGCGGGAACGGCGAGACGGTTACCGGCTCGCCGTCACGGAAAAAGATGGCGGGCTGCCGCTCGCCGTCGAGCAGCTCGCGGACGCGCTGCCATAGCGTCGCCACGCTTGCGGCGGGCAGCTTCGCGGCGCGCGTCCCCGTCAGGCCACGCGCAGCCGTTTCGGCCAGGTCGCCACCTAGGTTGCATTCGACCGCCAGCGCCGGCACCAGCTCGCGCTTCGACGCAGCCAGTTGCTCGCGAAACTGCACCTCACTCGCCACGAAGGGGTCGAAAGTGGCGGGCGGCGGAATGTATTTTTCGCCGGGCGCCAGCGTGCGATGGCGGAACTCCTGCCGCCGCAGCGCCTGCACGATAACGCCATCCTCACAGAGCAGCGCGTTGCCGCGATGGAACAGCTCGAGCAGCAGTACCGGCCGCGCCTCACCCGCCGCAAAGCGCAGCTCCATAATGCGGTCGGCGCCCAGCTGTGCTATCGACTCGAATCGCGCCTTACGGATATGCCGCCGCAGCTCGGTGACGAAGCCGCCAGTCGTCGGAGCGCCATCCGGCGCGTCGCCCAGCCAGGCCCAGCCCTGCAGGTCGACCAGCAGGTGCTGCGTCCCCCACTGGCGACGGCGCAGCTTGAGGTGCAGCAGGTTGGCCTCAGGACGCTGGATTTGCTCGACACGAGCGCCAACTAGCGATTGCCAGCCCTCAACAAATGCCCTCAGGTCGGGGCTGCTGAGCGCCTTCTTCATCGCCTCCCGCAGCCTACTCTTCGTCTTCTTCGCTGCGGTAATAGCGCGAGAGCAGCACCGCCGCACCGACCGACGCGGTCAACGCGGTGAAACCGAGGTAGAACGACGGGTTCGCAGTCTTGATACGAACTACCTTGAAAGTGGTTGAGGCCTCGTTGTTGGTCTCGTCACTTTCCTTGAGAGCCTTGTCTTCCGGCTTGCTGCCGCCGAGGTTGTTATACTGGTCAACCATCACCTTCACCGGCAAGCCAGTTTCGCTATCGCTGTGGGGACGGCTGGGCTTGTAGCTGACTGTTACGGTCTCTTCCTCACCGTGGTCAAGTGAGCTCACGTACTGGACTGTGCCGACGGTTGACCCATCAACAGTGAACCAGACATCCACGTTCGTGACGCTATTTCCAGCTGTATCTACACTTCCACCATTGTTCCGCACCTTGGCAGTTATCGTCACAACCTGGGAGTTGCCGCGAGCAGTAATCCAGGCCGAGGTGTGCGAGAACGAAATGTCGGTCGACTTGATTTCGAGGTCAGGCTCCGGAAGGGTCACGGAAATCGCAGCGCTGTCGGAAGCACCATTACTCGAAGTCACGGAAATCGTCACGGTGTAGGTTCCGGGCGAGGCACCCGAGGAGGGTGTGAGGGTCATCTCACCAGTATGGCTGTGAGTTGCAACGGTATTGCTCTGGCCACTGACAACAAGGCCATTGCTCAGCCCGGTGGTCAGGGTCCAGCTGCTGGCCGTAGTTGAAACCGAGAAATCATAGGTGTCATCCTTCCAGCCGGTGTTGGTCACCGTGTAGCGCCAGACGGTGGTTTCACCCTGGTAGACCTTGTTGCTGCTGCTTGACGAAGTTGATTCTGCGGTCAGGTCAACCTTGTAGGCGCTGACGGCAGATATGACTATATCGATCGAGTTCGTGGCGTTGCTGGAGCTGCCCGGGTCGCCAACGTTATCGGCTCCGTTCGTAGTCATATAGCGAGGGTCGCTCTTGCCATAAACTGTTATCGTATTGGATAAGCCACCAGCACAGGGTGAATTACAGTAAATATCCAGATACACTGTGGTAGTATCACCCTTCGAAACGTCAACCGTTGAACCGGAGAGCTCGTCCCCATCAGGGTCGGTGAAGGCGTAGGGCCAGTCGATGCCGGACAGCCAGCTACCGTAGAGTTTGACGGTCTGGTAGTTGTAGGTACTGTCACTACTGGTAAGTGTTAGGGTGAACGATAACTTCTCACTCTCGAGGACGGTACCAGTAGTAGCACTAGTGGCCAGTGCTATCGGCGAGGCCGCACTCACCGTGCCGGTCAGCGCCAGTGAGGTGAAGATCAGCGCACCAGCAATCAGTGCAACAAGCATACGGCGGCCGCCGTTCGCGTTCGATTCAACAGGTTTCATAGCCATCATCTCACTTCGTCCTCCACGGGGGAGGCACTCCTCGACGGAATCCCCATTTTATAAACCTTTGGTGGTATTATCGTCGGGAACCGGTGTGATTAAAGCATTGGGCTGCTGGAGGCGCGTGACAGCTACGAATTCTGTTGAAACTGACGTGTCGCGCTTTGGCGCGCTGTTCGCCGCTGCGGCCGCCGCCGGCGAGGCCGCGCAGCCTCTCGTGGCCGGCGGCGTCATCGTTGCTGGCATGGGCGGCTCGGGCATCGCCGGCCGGCTGGCGCAGGCGCTCGCCGAGCGGTGCGGCGGGCTGCACGTCCATGCCTGGAGCGACTACGGGCTGCCGGCGTGGGCCGACGGAAGCGAGCAACTCATCGCGATCTCGTATTCGGGCAACACCGCCGAGACGCTCTCGGGCGTCGAGCGCGCCATCGAGCTGGACTGCAAGTGGGAAGCGATTACCACCGGCGGCCGCCTCGCCGCGCTGGCGCGGGAGCATGGCGCGCGCTTAATCACTATCGAGCCGGGGCACCAGCCGCGCGCCGCACTGCCGCTGCTGCTGGTGCCGCTGCTGCGGCGGCTGCCGATTTCCGGCATCGCGGCGCAGCTGGCCGAAACGGGAGATGTGCTCGGCGCCGCTGGTGCTGCTGGCGACGGCGAGTCGCCTGTTGGGGCCGCGACTGCGGCATCGCCTGACGGGGATTCCGGTGCGTCGGGCCCTGTCGCGATTGCGGTGCAACTCGCCGGCAAGCTGCCGTTCATCTATGGTGCCGGCGGCCTCGCGACGGTGGCTTACCGCTGGCGCTGCCAGATTGCGGAGAACGCCAAACAGCTGGCGGTGCACCACGCATTGCCCGAGCTGGACCACAACGAGATTGTCGGCTGGGCCGCCCCGCCACCGAACGCCGTCGTCGTAGCGCTGCGCGAGCCCGACGAGCCCAAGGCAGTGGCGACGCGCTGGGAAGCGACGCGCGCAGCGGCGTGGCGTGACGTCACGGTCATCGAGTGCCGGGCGCGCGGCGAAAGCCCGCTGGCGCGCTGGCTCTCGCTGGTGCAGCTGGGTGACGCCGTTTCCGTGGAACTGGCGCGCCTCAACGGGGTCGAGCCGACCCCGGTGGCGGTGATTGAGGAGCTGAAGCGGATGCTGGAGGAGTAATGGAACCGAGTGGTCCAGAATTTTCTTTGTTGTTCATAGTTATGGGCACAATCTGGATGATGTTACCAGCTTATCTATCAAACACCATCGCATCAATTGTCGGCGGCGGCGCGCCAATAGATAGGGGGCGAAACTGGAGCGACGGACGACGTATTTTAGGCGATGGCAAAACGTGGAGAGGATTATTCGGAGGCACGCTAGGTGGTGTGTTGATAGGACACTTACAGTTATTTTTTAATTCAAGTGACGATTCGTTCAAAGGAATATTCGAATGGACCGAAAATCCTTATTGGATTTTTTTCCTTCTCGCATTCGGGGCTTTAGCCGGGGATATAGCTGCCTCATTCGTAAAGCGTCGGCGTGGACAGGAACGCGGAACAAAATCTCCGATTCTTGATATGTATGATTTCATTATTGGTGCTCTGGCCTTTGTCATAATCCTAGGTGGTGGATGGCATAACTGGATATTCACTTGGAATAAGGGTATAGAATATAGCGTATTATCCATTCCTACCCGCTATTTACCCATTCCAATTATAACTCTGTTAATCGTCACCCCCATCCTGCACCGCAGCGTCAACATCCTAGGCTACAAGCTCGGGGTGAAACAGGTGCCGTGGTAGCGGGAATGCCTGAAGCCGCGGCGCACCGATTCAATCGGTGCGCCGCACGGCCTTGAGCTTCTGGCCGAGCTGGTGCAGCAGCTCTGCCTTCGCACCGCCGTACGCCAGCCGCAGGCGTCCCCGCCCGGAAGCCCAATGCCCGGGATGGCTCGCCGCTTCCACCTTCGGCGCCAGCCCCATGGACTTCGCGAGCGTCGCCATCTCCTCGGTCGTGGGCGACTTGACGCACTCGGCGACCGGCAGGCGCCGGCCGGCGGAACGCGCCAGCCGGCTATCAAAATATTCAGGGTAGATGACGAGCGGCCGCCGGTCGCCCATTTCAGTCAGCTATCAGGACTGCACTGATGACGCCGTGCTGTCCCGGTCGCGAGGTGACGCGGGCGCGGCCCGCCTCGGTCTCGATGACCGCGCCGCGGGTAACGATATTCTGCCGCACATAGTGCGGGTTTGCCAAATTCTCGGCGACGTCCATAATTTTCGACTGTGTGGTCTTGCCCTTGGCGGTGTCGGTGACTGCCGCTATTTCGTCGCGCAGCAGCCGCACCTTGCGGCCACCACCGCGGATGCGGGCGAATTTCTGTCGCCGCTCGCCGACGCGGGTCAGCTGCAACTCGCGCCCGATTTCGGCGCGGCGCTTGCCACGGTGGGCGTGGCGGCGGCCGCCGGTCGGCTTGCGTTTTGAACGTCCCTGCCAGAGTGCCATGGTAAGCTTCTGCGCACGAGCGCCCCCTATTAAAGGTTCAACCCCCGGAAGCTTATAGTCCCGTCCTCAGTGGCGCGGCGTGAAACGGGGAGTCCTCCTGCTGGCACTGCTGTTGCTGGCGCCATTCGCGAGCGCCTTCGGTGCGCCGGTCGAGCAGGATGTCGGCCGCACCATCACAGTGTGGGACGTCGCCACCGAAACCGGCGTGACCGTGACCGGCGACGTGGGCGGCAACCTGCTGCTCTTCGCCCCGGGCGAAGCAGAGCCGGAGGGCGAGCAGCTTGACGAAAATCCCATCGATGACGTGGTCGTCTCGGCTGACGGCGAGCGCTTCGTCGCAATTTCGGGCAAGTTCCTGACGCTCTACGGCCGGACGGGGGGAGCGCTCTCGCACCACGACTTCGCGGGCGAAATTCCGCTGGCGGCCGCCATCTCGCCATCCGGCGATTACTACACCGCCGTTTATGACAGCGGCAATGTCCGGCTCTGGTGGTTCCTGAACCAGGGCGACGTCCGGCAGAAATGGGAATTCCCGGACAGCGAATTCGACTACTCGGAAGAACAGCGCGACGAGGTGCGGCGCGGCCTCAACGCGACGTCGCTGCTGGAGATGAGCAGCGACTACATCGCCGTGGCTGGCAAGGGCAATCTCTACGTGCTGCTGCGCAATGACGGCAGCCTAAAGCAGACGTACCCGCTCGACGGCGCTGCGCAGCAGCTCGAAATCTCCGACGACGGTAGCACCCTTTGCCTCGCAACGCAGGGGTCGCTCTCGACCTACCTTTTCAGCGGCGGCAGCGAGCGCAGCTGGCGCTTCGAATCCCACGAGCAGGACTCGATCCACGCCATCGGGCTCGCGCCTGACGGTGGCCTGCTGGCGGTTCTGCACGGCAGCTCGTCGCAGGTGGTGACTGGGTTCACCCCCGACTCGAGCGAGCCGGCGTGGGAATTCGAGATGGAAGCGAGCCTGATTGGGCCGGTGCTCGCCGTCTCTGACAGCCGCGTCGCGGTCGCCGGCTGGGGGCTGGGCGAGCCCGACCTGCTGCTGCTCTCGGCCAGCGGGAAGCTGCTCGCCAGCACCGTCAGCGATGCCGGCGCGAGCAGCGTACAATTCGGCGGCGGGCGCGTCGTCACCAATGGCGGTGGCGCGCTCGCCAGTTACGCGCTGCCAATCGCCGGAGGCGATAGCGGCGGCTCCGAGCTGCCGGTCGACGCGCGCACGCTCGGCCTCGCGGTCGCGGCGCTGCTGCTGCTAGCGGGGGCGGTCGGCGCGGTATTCTACCTCGATATCGACCTGCCGTTCGGCGGCGGCTTGCCGCCGCCGCCCGTCGCACCCCCGTCAGGCGGTGCACCGCTGAAGGTCAGGCCGATCGGGGCGACCGGGACGGTGACCATCGCCTGCCCCGGCTGTGGGGCGCGGATGAAGGTGCCGAAACTGGGGCGCGCGCAGAAGGTCAAGTGCGGCGAGTGTGGGCTGGCCGGCACCGCCGAGATATAACCGGATAGACTTTAATAGCGGGGAAGCGAGTCGAAGCCCGTGTCGATAGAGACTCTATCCGAGCGCGCCGACGAATTACGCGAGAAAGGACTCTCGACGCGCGAAATCTGTCAGGAGCTGCACCTGTCACGGGCGACGGTTGAATGGCTGCTCGCGAAGAAGGCGTCCAAGCCGGGGGAGCGGCCGCCGGCCGACGTCAAGGCGGGCTGGCGCACAATCGGCGTTTCCGGCTTCCGGATGCGCGCTGTTGCCGAAATCATGGCCGACATCATCCTCGAGGAGCAGGAGAAACACGACTTCGATGTCGAGGTCATCGCAGGCGTGATGGCCAACGGCGTCCCGCTCGGCACGCTCATCTCGGAGCTGCTGGAAGTTGACTTCGCCATGATACGGCCGTCGCGAGAGGATACCTCTATCGACTTCGCGTCCAACTTCGCCGGCCTCAAGGACAAGGCAGTGGTAATCATCGATGACGTCGTCAGCTCCGGCGCCACTTCGTGCGAGGTTATCGAGTTCATAAAACAGGAAGGCGGCGAACCGGTGCTGGTGATTGTAGTTGTCAATAAGCGAGCCGAAAACGAACTGGACGGCGTGCCGCTGCGTGCGCTGGTCCGCGCGCGGCCCGTCGGCACCTGAATGCACTGGGCGGACGTCGCCGCCGCGCGGCTGCTCGAGCGCGGGAAGCGCCACGTAATCTCGTCGGGAATCACGCCTTCGGGACCAATCCATGTCGGCAGCATGCGCGAAATCCTGACAGCGGACGCGGTGGCGCGAGCGGTGCGCAACGCGGGTGGCGAAGCGGAGCTGATCTACGTGGCGGACACAGCCGACCCGCTGCGCAAGGTCTACCCGTTCCTCGACGATAGCTACGCCGAGTGGGTCGGGCATCCGCTGGCGGAAATCCCCGCCCCGGAAGGGGACGGCAGCTACGCCGACTACTTCCTGAAGCCGTTTTTCGAAGCACTGCGCGAAGTGGGGGTCGCGCCGCGGGTGGTCGACAACCACGCCGCCTACCGCGAAGGCCGATTCGTAGACTGCACCCGCGCCGCGGTCGAGAACGCGGCGCGGGCACGCGAAATCCTCGAGCGCGTCAGCGGGCGGCAACTGCCGCGCGACTGGTTCCCGTGGACCTGCCGCGACAGCGACGGGCGGCTAGTCAACGGCCGCGTCACGAAGTGCGAATGGCCCACGCTCGAGTTCGAGAACGAAGCGGGCGAGACGGTGGTCAACGACCTCTCCGCGGGCGAAGGGAAGCTGCCGTGGCGACTCGACTGGCCCGCCAAGTGGAGCTGGCTCGGCGTCACCTTCGAGGCCTTCGGCAAGGACCACGCCACCCGCGGCGGCAGCTTTGATACCGGCAAGGAAATCATTGAAGCCATCTACGACGGCAGCGCCCCCGAACACCTCATCTACGAGTGGATTCACCTCAAGGGCGCCGGAGCGATGCACTCCTCGACCGGCGTCGCCGTTTCGGCGGCCGAGATGCTGCGCATCGCCCCGCCCGAAGCGCTGCGCTGGCTGGTGCTGAAACCGCAGCCGCAGCGGCACATCGACTTCGACCCCGGGCTCGGGGTCCTGAACCTGGTCGACGACTACGACCGCGCCGGGCAGGCGCGCTTCACCGGCGACACCAGCGATAACTCGCGCGCATGGGAGCTGTCACAGGTCGCGGAGATTCCAGAAGCGCTACCGGCGGTGCCGTATCGCCACCTCGTGACCCTCGCCCAGTCGCGCCCCGGACTCGACGGCGTGGTCGAGACGCTGCAGCAGACTGGCGAACTGGGCGACGTCTCCGCCGCCGACCGCGAATGGCTGGGGCGGCGGCTGGACTGCCTCGAAAACTGGCTCGACGGCCCGGCGCCCGACGCGGTGCGCTTCACGCTGCTCAAGCGGCCGCCACGCCTCGAGCTCGAGAGTGGCGAGCGCGTCGCGCTCGCCACGCTGGCGGGGCTGCTCGCTGAGGTAAAATGGCAGCCCCAGCCGCTCCACGACCTGTTCTACGCGGCGCAGGAAGCGAGCGGGCGCGACGCGAAGGCGCTCTTCGAACTGGTTTACTGCGCGCTGCTCGGCCAGCAGCACGGGCCCCGGCTGGGCTTCTTCCTCGCGACGCTCGAGCGCGAATGGGTCGTCAAACGGTTGCGCAACTACGCGTAGCGGCTAACGCTGCCAACGGTCTAGGGTGTAGCTACCCAGCGCGACGCCCACCGCATCGGCCAGCCAGTCGCCCAGCTCTGCGCTGCGCCCCGGCACCAGCGACTGGTGCAGCTCGTCGAGCGCGCCGTAGCTGGCGCCAAGCGCGAGTACGAAGAACGCCGGCGCGACGACCGGCAGCGGGTTGTGGCGCGTGACTGCGTTCCGCAGCAACGCGCCGAGCAGCGCGAACTCCGCCAGATGGTCCAGCTTGTCCGCCAGCGGCAGCCCGCTCGCGGTCGCCGGTCCCAGCCAGGCCGACTGGTGGCTCAACAGGGCAATCAGCGCCATCCAGCCCAGCGCAAGCGCCCACGCCAGTCGCGGGGTCACAGCTTGCCTTCGCGCATGCGGCGCAGGTCGTCCAGGTCGTCGCTGTCGAACTGGTCCGGCGGCCCGCCCGCCAGCTGCGTTCCTAGATCGACCGATTCCACGGCCCAGTACATTACCGAGTCCTCGTTGTTCGAGTGACCGGGATGGTCGGCGTCCTCGTGGTCGTGCGGCGACGTGTAGCCTATGTTAACCAGCGCGACGAGATGGCCGTATTCATGGACCAGCACCGCCTTCTCGATATCCTGCGCTGAGACGAACAGGAATGCGGCGTCCTCGACCTGCTCCTTGAAGATGACGATGGAAGAGCCGCGGTAAGCGACCCCCAGCGCGTCCGGGTTGTCACCGTATTCGCCGTTCAGGTAGAGCAGGTGGATGACGAAAATACCCTGGCCCTTGTGGCGCGTCCGCTCGCGCTCCTCGAGCGCGACGATCTCTTCGAGCGTGTAGGAATCGTCGTCGCTGCTGAACGCGTGCTGCTGGGTGGAGACCGTCGACTTCCCAGTTGTCTCCGAGATGCGCTGCCTGAGCAGGTCGAGCGCTTCGCTGTCGGGCGCGTTGCCCTGTACGTGACTGATTTCGAGCAGCAGCTCACCGTACGGGTCGCCGCGCAGGATTTCGTAGCGGCAGGCGCCGGTCGAGGGGTCGCAGTCGAACGGCCCCAGCTGCGAGTCGTGCAGGCAGCCCGCCAGCGGCAGCAGCAGCGCCATCGCCAGCGCCAGCTTCAGGTTCACGCGCCGCGAACGGCGGGGGATTTTAGCGCCTGCGGCGGCCCCCTCAACCTTCGCGCAGGAACCGCAGGTATGTTTCGTAAACCCTCCGCACCGATGCCAGCGAGACCCACTCCTCCGGCGCGTGCAGGTTGCCTCCTTCGGGGCCGAGGATGGCGGTCGGCGCGACGGTGGCGAGAAAATTGAAGTCGCCGACCGACGACGAATCGCCGGGCGGGTGGCCGCTCAGTGCGAGCAGCCGCTCGACCGACGGCGTACGCTCGGCCGCGTACGCTTCGGGCGGCGGCGTCGGCCGCTCGGCTTCTGCGACCGTCAGCCGCGGGTCGAGCTGCGCCAGCGCTTCGCACACAGCGTCGCGCGACTCACCCTGCACGAGGTGGCGGTCGACGACGAGCTGCGCGTCCTGCGGATGGCTGAGTCCGCGGGCGCGCGACGCGAACTCCAGCACGATCTGGCTGCCCGCGACCGCCACCGCCTCGATTTCAAGCGTGATTTCGGCCATGCGCGCCAGCGCGCTCTCCCCTTCCCGCGTCGCGTGGCCGCCCTCGGTCTCGAGCTCCAACCGGAACACCGCACGGCCGGGCGCCGAGAGCACGACCCGCTCGCCGCTCGGCTCCGGCACCAACACTATCTCCGGCGCCAAGTCGCGCAGCCGTGGCAGCGCCGCGTTCACGCCGCGGCACCAGCCTTCCTCGTCACAGGTCAGCAGCAGCGAGAGCGGCCGGCCGCTCTCGCTGCCGGCGCAGGCGCGGAACGTTTCAACCGCAATCGCGAGCCCCGCCTGCATGTCAGCTGCGCCGAGGCCGACAAGGTTGCCGCCCTCGCGGTGGGGTGCGTGCGGCGCCTCCCATCCAGGGGCGGGCGGCACCGTGTCGAGGTGCGCGCAGAGCAGGACCGGGGCGCCGTCACCGGGGGCGTGGCACCAGAGATTCACCGTGCCGTCGACAACCGGCTGTAGCTCCGGTTCCCAGTCGGAAAGGTAGTCGGCAAGGAACTTCGCTTTGGTAATTTCGTCACCCATCATCGACGGAATCGCGATGAGCTGTTCGAGCAGCCGTTCCAGTTCAGGCAAGGCTCACCTCGCCCGCGTGGAGCCGCTCGGTCCCGTCGGCGGTGCGCACCTCCAGCGCGCCGTCGGTGCCGACCGCGAGCACGGTGCCGCGGCCACCCTCCCACGCAACCGGCTGCCCCAGCAGCTGCTCGTGGACGCGATAGCGCGCCAGGAACTCCGGCGCCGGCAGCCGCACCAGCTCGCGCAGCCGCGCGATAATGGTGGTCGCGAGCGGCTCCAGCCGCGCCTGCCAGTCGGCGGCGGGTGGCAGGCTGCCGCCCGCCGCCTCGAGCGTCGTTGCGCCCTCTATCGGCGGCTCACCCGCAAGGTTGAGGCCAATGCCCGCCACCGCCAATTCGTCATCGGCTTCGCACAGAATGCCGCCCAGCTTGCTGCCCGCGCAGAGCAGGTCGTTGGGCCATTTCAGCCCGATACGTTCGGGGCAGTGTGGCTGCAATACATCGCGTGCCGCGAGGCCAGCGCGAAGCGGCAGGAGCGAGTCGTTTTCCACGACGACCGCCATATAAAGTCCCCCGACAGGCGATTCCCAGCTGCGGCCGCGGCGACCGCGGCCCGCCGTCTGCTCGCGCGCAACCAGCGCGTCCCAGCGCGGCAGCCGCCGTGCGAGTAGACTGCGGTTGGTCGAATCGACGCTCTCCAGCCAGTAAATCACATGAACGCCCCGAGGCTGGTCTGCTGGATTTCCTCGTTCTCCAGCGTGTCCTCGATAGACTGGAATATCAACTCCAACCGCTGCTTAATGAACGGCCGCGCCTCGTAGCGCTGCGCCATTTCATGCGCCATAATGCGGTACTTCGAGACCGAGGCGCGCGAGATGTTGAGCAGCAGTCCGCCGCCGCATTTCGGGCAGCTTTCGCGCAGCGGCGGCCGTCGGTACTTGGCGGTGCATTTCTTGCAGCGCACCCCCTGTGTCGCGAAGGCGCGCAGGTTACCGATGAGGTCACGCATCAGGTGCTTCTCGATAGTCTGCTCGGCAACATACGTAGCGTCGGAAGCGCGGAGCCGCTGCGCCAACTCGAGGGTCGCCTGCGACTTCTCCAGCATCGTCCCCAGCACGACGTAGCGCGATTCGTGCGGCCCGTCGTTCAGGTCACTGGTGGAATGGGTGAAGCCGAAATCATGGTACTGGGCCGGAGTTTCCAGCCGGTCGGAGACCATATCGAGATGCTCACTCAGCGTAGAGGGATGGTCACCACGGGCTGCAGCCTGGTAGAATTCGAGCGGCAGCTGCGTCTCGAGGTCGATATTGTGCGCCTCATTATCAATCTCGGTCGGGTCAATGCGGGTGCTCAGCACGCGCGGAATATCCATCGTTCCCCCACGCGTTGTCGGGAGGAAAAAATCAGAGTAGTTGAGCAGTGCGTCGAGCAGCAGCATCACCGAATCCTCGTCGCCGTCGCAGTTGCGCCGCTTGGCAGCGTGCATAAACGGGTGCGCATACTGCACCTTGGCGTGGGTGAAGCCGATAAGCCGCGCCAGCACTCCGGCCGAGGTGTGCGGGCTAAGGCAGATTAGCAGCTGGCCTATGAGCTCCTCCGGCTGCGCCGCGTCCGGCAGTTTGTAAAAATGGTCGCAGCCGTAGAGCTGCTTCAGCTCGTCATCGACGAATCGGGCGACCCCCAGCAGCCAGTCACTGGCGCGGCGCGAGATGATGAGGTCCTGCACCCTCATTTCGAGCAGCTGGGTGGTGTCGCGTAACTCCACGCCGTCGATATCCTGCGTGTACCCCAGTTCGCGCGCCTTCTCGACGCTGAGGCCGATTTCGGCCGGACGGAAGTGGGTCAGCGGCAGGTTCATCATGTCGTAGCGCAGCGTCCCGTCCTTGAACACCCGCAGGTCGTAGCGCGCGCGCAGTAGCCCCTTCTCCAGCGCCTCGGGAGTGCGGGTGGCAGACATCATCGAGCGGACGCCCTTCACCGGCGGCAGCACGCCGATTCCGGTGTTGCGCTGCGCCGCCGCGACCTCGGCGCGCAGGTCCACCTCGCGCCGCTTCGCCTGCTCTTTCACCACCGTCCGCTGGCCGCAATGGTGGACCGCAACCGTCTCGGTGCTGCACTTGCGGCAGTAGCGCAGCTCCGTCTCCAGTTCGACCCCCTTGCTAGGGCGGCCCAGTTGGCTCTGCGACGGCTGCGATTCCAGCGCCTTGTTTAGCATCCGTTGCGGGCCGCCCGCCGGCCCGACGGGGAAGAGCACGTGCGGCGGCGGCTTCATGCGTCGCACGTCCGCCTTCTCGGGGCGACCCATGCTGGCGCCGAGCCGCGTCGGGGCGCGGGCGCGGATTTCGACGCCGGCAGCGGCGGAGACCTGCGCCAGTACGTCGTCGCCAGCGGAGGGCGGTGCGTCGCCAAGGCAGTGGAGCAGCGCGTCGGCCTCGGCGCCGACGCGCAACGCATCGCCAGCGGGCGCGAACGGGATGCCCAGCGTCAGCAACAGTGGCTGAGCCGCCGCCGGGAAGAGGAAGTCGTCTCCGTCCCGGCTGCCGTCGGCTGCGAGCTGGCGCAGCTGCGCCAGCTCGTCGAGGCTGAGGTCGTGCCACAAGAAGGTGTGCGCGGGGTGGAGCGGGACGCTGTGCTGCTGCGAAAGCGCGAGCGCCGCGGCGAAGTCAAGTTCCCCATCCGGCGATTCACCACCGGCTGCGCCCAAATCGGCTTCCCACCACTCAACGCACCAGCCGCCCGGCACCAGCGCGTGGTTGTTCTCGAGGAACTCCCCCGGTGGAATCAGTACCTCGCCCACGTCAATGATTTCGCGGATGCGGGGTGCGACCGTCTCCGCCGCGTCGCGGCTGGAAAGGCGGACGCAGCTGCCGTCGTCGAGCAGCACCAGTGGCCCCTCGATGGAGTCACACGGCGTGACCGCCGCCGCCTTGCCAGGAAGCTGGATTTTGAGCTGGGTACCGATGGCCGTGAAGCTGTCAAGCGCGACCATCGTCGCCGGATTCAGCGCGACCGCCGCGAGGCCCGTAAGCCGCGTGCGGCCGTAGCGCAGGCGGAAGCCACCCGGGCGGTCCGGGAACGCGAAAATCGGGCGGCCGACGAGCACATCCTTGAGATACTTGTATTCGCCCGCGCCCGCTTGCTCCCGCTTCCGCTCGGCATACAAGCGTAGGAAATCCCAGCCGCCAATCTCGAGCCGCTCGACGTGCTTGAGCACCTTGGCCGCCTTGAGGCAGAGCCCCTCGGCAATGACCAGCGCCGCGCCGCCACGCAACCGGTTGGTCTCGACGCGCGGCAGGTCGCGGTTGCCCGCCACCTCAATGCGCTCGGTCGGCTCGCCGGTGATGCAGACCGGGCAGGCGCGCACAATTGCGTCAATCTCGTCGCCTGACGGGAGGTATTGCAGGTTGACCGCGCGCTTGTAGAGCGGAATTTCCTCCTTGTAGCGCTCAACCTCGGCCGACGTGGGGATGTAGGCGTCAAGCCCCAGCTCGCGCCGCACGACATCGGCAATCAGCACCGAAAGCGCCTGCGCGGTCCCCCCCGCGGCCCGAATCGGGCCGGCGTAATAAATGGCGGCACAGCGGGTCGAGTTGTGGTTCTCCATCGTCGCAACGCGCACCACCCCCTCGGTCGGCGCGACCAGCACGCCTTCGGTGAGGATTGAAAGCGAGGTGCGCACCGCCTGCTCGAGCGCCTTCTCGACCCCCAACTCGTCGCGCAGTTCGCTGGCGAGCTCGCGCGCGACCAGCAGCGCCGCGGTCTGCCGGTCGTGCTTCGCAATCACCTCGCGGATGCGCGGTGCGATACCCTCCGGGCCGACCTGCGCCTCGACCCGCTCGGCGAGGTCGCGCGCCCGCGGGATTTCGGCCTCGTCCTCGAGGTCGTAGCCCGCCTTGCGGGCGCGCCCCACCAGCTCGTAGCACTCGCTGGCGCGCGCCTCTAGGGCTTCGAAGTAGGCCTCCATTTCGGGAGACGCGACGGCTGCCACACAGCCCCATCCCGCCGCGGCTTAAGCGCTATGCGCCGCCCGAGAAAACCCTAAATCCACCCGGCACTACAACCCCGATGTCGGAATCGTGATTCTGTTGAACGGAACCGACCGAGGGTTGGACCCTCTCAACTCCAGCAGGAGCCCTTGAGCATGAGTGCGGCCACACAACTCGTCGAGCTTCTCGAACTCGAACGCCACCCGGTGGCAGTGGCCTTCCTCGACACGCCGCCCGAGGATCTGCCGCGGACCGAGCAGATGGCCGCGGCCGGCTGCGGATACTGGAAACGCGCCGCCGACGGAGAGGCATTCTACACCGAGGCGACAGACCACTACGGCTGCCCGATCGGCGCGCACACCCATGGCATCGACCTGCCCGAGGAGCAGGGAGCCGAGCTCGAGGACGTGATCGGCACGATGGTCGAGTTGGAGTACCTCGAGATGCAGGAGGTCGCGGAGATCCCGCGACGCGAGGAGCCCTTCGGTGTCGTCAGCTACGCACCCCTGGCCGAGACTACGTTCGAACCCGACGTGGTGCTCGTCCGCGGCAGTGCCCGGCAGATGATGGTACTGGCCGAGGCGGCTCATGCCGCGGGCGTGGCCTGCCAGAGCTCGATGGTCGGACGGCCGACCTGTGCGGCGATCCCCGAAGTGATGCAATCGGGGCTGAGTGCCACCAACCTCGGCTGCATCGGCAACCGCGTCTACACCGAACTGGGTGACGACGAACTCTATTTCGCGTTTGCCGGGCTGCAACTCGAGAAGATCGTCGAACGGCTCTCGGCCATCATCAACGCGAACAAACAGTTGGAAACTTACCATCGCGAACGGGTATCATGAACAACTGCAGGAGTCGCTGGCGCTATCTCATCCATCGCAGCGCCTGCAAGAATTCCAAGGGGAAGGGGTGTTTTCGTGCGGTTCTGGCAAAATACTGTGCCATAGTCGGTAAGGTCCCCAAATAATATTAAAAAAATATTGTCCTATGCGCCATAGGAGTCAATCCAGATAGTGCGGTAGGCGTCCGCGGCGCTGCGCACGCCGAGGCGGTAGATGCCGTAGCCACAGGCGGCAAAGAGCGCGCCGGCGACCAGCCCGAGCCCGTAGCGCGTCCCGTCGGGCAGTGAGTACATCAGCATCACCGACGCCGGGAGCAGCGCCAGCAGCGCCGACATGAACGCCGAGGCGCCGATGAGCATGAACTGCGTCAGCACGTCGGGGTTCCCCCGGTCGTGCTCGTCGAAGCTGGCGAAGGCTGTGCCAGCCCACAAGCCGAGGCCGGCGTTGGCGAGCGTCAGCGCAATGGCGATTTCGCCGAAGAAGAGCGTCACCTGCCACGGGAAGCCGGCCGCCAGCGGCAGCGGCAGCCAGACCAACACGATGCCGGGCAGCGCCAGCAGCAGCAGCCCCAGCCCCTTGCCCTGCATCACAGTGCGCGAATCGACCGGCAGCCCCTTCAGCACCCACAACCGGTGGCCCTCGATGCCGAGCAGCGCCGCGCCGACCAGCGTGCATTGCAGCAGCGCCGCCATGTAGAGCGCCAGCGCGAGGAGGCCCGGGTAGTAGTGGTGCGGCGCGAGGTCGCCCACCTCCTCGCCGGGGATGCCGGTCTGGTAATACCAGAAGAGCAGGATGGCCGAGATCGAGAGCGTCGAGAGCGTCGCGGTGAGGAAGTCGCGCTCGCGGATGGCCGAAGTGATTTCCTTGCGCGCCACTGCGGCGACGCGCCGGCCCACCAGCCGCCGCAGCCAGCGCAGCTCCATCACGCGCCACTTGAGCGTCGTGCCGGTCGCCAGCCGCTGCGCCGCAACCGCGTCGAGGTATAGTCCGTCAGCAAGCCAGAGGTAGCCCAGCAGCAGCAGCAGCGCCACGGCGGAGACTTGCTGCACCAGCGCCGGCGCCGCGTGCGCGTAGCTGGCGAGATACATCAACAGCATCAGCAGCGGCGCCAGCGTCGCGAGGTAGCGCAGCTTGCGCGACATCGGCTGGAGGTTGCCGAGCACCGAGAAGAGAAAACCGCAGAGCGGCGCCAGCAGCGCGAACAGCGCCAGCAGCGTCCAGAACGGCGCCGGAATCGCGAGCGAAATGCCGGCGCCCCAGCGCACCAGCAGCGAGAGCGCAACCCCTAGCGCGACCAGCGCCGTCGCGCCGAGCGCGACGGCGCCAAACTGCCCCAGCATCACGCTGCGCGTCGCCAGCGGCTGCATCAGGTGCAAGTCCACCTCGCGGGCGCGCAGCGCGTGCCGCTGCGTCATCCCGGCCGACCGCAGCAGCAGCAGCACGAACAGCAGCAGGAGAATCGTGCCATACCCCTCGTCGGGGAACTGCTCGGGCCGCATCGCGACGAAGGCGATGATACGCACGCCCACTAGCACCATCAGCAGCGCCAGCGCGCCCATCACGACAGTCGCCAGCGGACGCCGCCCCACCGAGCGCGCGAAGCGGCGCCAGCCGCTTCGCAGCTCCGCACGGCAGATTGCGGCGGCGCTCACCCACCCATCCGGTCCAGCCGCCGCGTCTCGCGCGACGCACGCTGGTAAGCGCGGTAATGGTCGCGGCACAACTTCACGCGCCGCCCGCCCTCCAGCGCCAGCTCTGGCAGCGCCTCCGCCACGCGCGACCGCGGCTGCGACCGCTGTGGCGCTTTATCACACCCCTCAACCGCGCAGCCGCCGCCGCTCGCGGCGGCGTCTGCGGGAGCGGAGGCAGATTCGGAGATTTCACGGCGGCGCATGGCACGGCAGCGAACAGGATAACTTAAAGCAGACTCACCCCGAATCGAGGCCGCCCGCGTGCGCATCGAGGTGGCCGCAGCCGGGGCAGAGGCCGTCCTCGAGCAGCAGGGTATCGCACTCGGGGCACCAGCCGGGCGACCCCTCGGGCGCGGTCTCGACGACCCATTGCGCCGCGAGCAGGCAGCCAATAGCGCCGACAACCATCACCGCCTTGAGCGCCAGCTGCAGCCAGCCGCCCGCCGGGAGCAGCAGCGCGTCGACGAACAGCAGCAGCCCGCAGGCGATGACCGAGAAGGTCCACTTGGCGTGCGGGCCAGGGCGGTAATGGTAGAGATACGCGACCGCAATCACCAGCAGAATCAGCAGCTGGCTGTAGCAGACGAGCGCCTCGAACTCCATGGGGGGTCAGGGGCTGTTAATTTAATTCAGGTGGTCGTCGGTCGGCTGCGGGTGAACTCACCCGAATTCGACGAGGTCTCCAACATCCTCGTAGAGGCTCGGCCCGCTGCCGAGGTAGTAGACTGAACCGAGCCGGCTGCGCGAATCCTCGGGCTGCGGATCCTCCATGGTGGCGCATTCGCCCGTGCAGCCGTCGGCGAAGGCGATGTAGACGCGCCCCTCCCGGTCGATATGCAGGTCGTTGAAGTCTAGCAGATTCCGGTTGGAGCCGCCGATGTCGCGGCAATCACCGCTGTTCAGGCAGATGCTGCCGACCTGGACAGGGTCCGCGGATAAGCGTACCGTGTGGAACACGGGGTTCGGATCCAGCGCATTCAGGCTGTAGGTGACGTAGATGTAGTAACTGACGTTGGAGTTGGCGTAGTGGGCATTGCCATCCCATGGATTCCCGTCGATGTCGGATTGGTTCAATTCACTCGCGTTCTCACTCCCTAGGTAAGTAATCGCAATCCTTCCGGGATCTCCTGCATCAACCTGAGGGAATACTGACGAGATGACTGCGCTCGGGCTGATACGAATACTGGTCTGTTCCCATGACTCCCCTGAATCATTACTCCTCGACATGTAGACGCCTTCGTCGGCCCCGGTCCAGATGTGGTATGCATTGGATTCTGTGTCGGTGGCAACCTCCGAATTCTTGCGTGGATAGGGCGTACCTACATCCTCACCCATGGATCGAACAAACCAAGTCAAACCATTGTCATCGGAAACGATGACTGTGGGTGTTTCGACTCTGGGGGTCACGTAGACCGTTCCATCCGGTGCAGAAGTGATCGCTCCATGGAGTCCACCATTGGTGGTGGCCAATCCGAAGATTTGTCCACCTGCGTCAAATGTAGCACCTCCATCAAAACTGGTGTAACAGAAGATTCCAGCGAGTTTGTTGTAACAATAGTATACGGCTTGATCATAGTAAGATTGGGACACTTGGCCGCCGAGACCGTATCCACTGCTCGTCCAAGGGCCTGATGCCAGTTTGATGTGATCATTAATCGGAGTCGTACCAGAGTCGTGCATATTGCCCTCCCAAGTTTCTCCATCATCATCGCTCCAGCATATCCAAGACGTCTCCAGACCCTGCATCTGCACGTTGAATATCCGATCAGTCACAGGATCAACCCACCCCCACGGGTCATTGGTTTGGAACGCGCATAAAAGACCCGTCACATCCTCCCATGATTGGCCATGGTCGCAAGAACGCATGACCTTCTCAAACGCGATGAAAAAGATGCAGCCGCTCGAGGTGATGCCGATGCTGGGTTCGGCCCCGTTCTCGCCCACGTCGCTGAAGACGAAGCTGAGCGGCAAGGGCAGTTCATCGACCGCCAGGCCATCGGGCCCAGTGACGAAGACCCCGTCCGGCAGAGGCGGCTCCTCGGGCGGAGGCGGCGGTGGCGTGGGGCTCTGGAGGCAACCCGAGAGGCCACTTGCCGAAACGATGAGGAAGGCCATCGCCAACTGCATAAACCTTGACTGAAATCGCATCGATGAGCCCAGCAAAGGGGTCGTCATAACAGTTTCCAGTGGTGTCGTTTCGTGCCCTCGCACCTAATCCAGCGTAATCGACGGCATCAGCGGGCGCGTCGCAAAGCCTTTCAACGCGAAGTTGGACCCTTCGCCGACGCGGCAGACGAAGAGATCGCGGTGGTGCCTAGAGAGGCCGAACTCGTCGAAGCAGGCAACGCCGCCGCACACTTCCATCGCCAGCGTCAGCAGGTCGCTGGCGCGGCGAGAGCACTCGACCTTGACCTTGGCGGCCGACTCGCGGTCGAGCGTGCCGGCATCGTAGCGCCGGCAGAGGTCGACCAGCCAAGTCAGTCCCTGTTCGAGCGCGATGTCCATGTCCAGCACGACGTCCTGCACGCGCTGGTAGCGGCCGAGCGGTCCGCCCATGATTTCGCGCTCCTGCGCGTATCCGCGGACGCGGTCGAGCGCGCACGCCAGCGACGCCAGCGAGAGCGCGGCGATGAAGAGGCGGCCGCCGTTGAGCGTCTGCGCCATCACCCGGAAGCCTTCGTCCATCTCGCCGAGCAGGTCGCCTTCAGAAACGCGCACGCCGTCGAGCATGATTGAGCCGGTCGATGACTGCGTCCAGAGGTCCTTGCCTGCCATCTCCTGGTAGTGGACGCCGTCAGCGTCCATCGGGACGATGAAACAGCTCGAGCGGTGACCCGGCCCCCCATCGGGGGCGGTCAGTGCGTGGACGATGACGTGCGACGCCCACTTTGCATTGGTCGACCAGCACTTCTCGCCGCGAATGACCCAGCCGTCGCCGTCGCGCGTCGCGCTGACTTGCGGATTGGCGGCGTCGGTCCCGCGCCCCGGTTCGGAGAGGCCGAAGACGAACATGCGCTTGCCCGCCGCCAGGTCGGATAGGTGGGCCGCCTTTTGCGCTTCCGTACCGCAGAGCTGCAGCGGCTTCGCGCCTAGCGAGAGCGCCGCGCCCGGCGTAATCGCGAGCGACTGCGAAAGATAGCCCAGTGCAAGCCCCATCAGCAGCAGGTCCAGCTGCGAGCCACCCTGCCCGCCGTAATCCTCAGAGACGGTGACGCCGAACAGCCCCATTTCCGCCATCTGCGCGATGGCGTCATCCGGAATCAGCTGGTGGCCTCGCTCCCACTCCAGCCAGTGCGGCGCGATAGCATCGTCGACGAAGTCGTGAATCCCCCGGTGGAATGTCTGCTGCTCCTCGCCCACCAGCCTCTCGAGATAGTAATCTAGGCGCCTCTCCATAATTGAGTACTAGGCTGTATGTTAAAGTGGTTATTGCCCGTCGATGCAACCTTTAAT
>CAUZDT010000019.1:0-20772 GCA_963578705.1 Candidatus Thalassarchaeaceae archaeon | reverse complement strand
GGCTCCAGCTTCCTGCTGGCGCTGATGCTTGCCGCTGGCCTGCTCCCCACAGTGCTTGGCGAGGAAGGTGGCTCCGACAACGGCTATCTGGAAATCTGGGTCGAGAGCGACTTTGACGACCAGTGGGGCGACCTCTACATTGGTGACGACTTCATCGACGAATACTGGATTGAGTATAGCGAATCGGCGTACCTGCTCGACACCCTCGAGCTGGACGCGGGCGACTACGTCGTTACGCTCGAGCTCGATAATGACGCCAGCTGCCAGGAGGAGGCAACGGTCGAAGCCGGCCACACCAGCGATGTGCTGCTGTATCCAGTGCTGGAGAATCACGCGCCGACTCTGCACGAGGCATGGGTTGACCCGCAGGAAGGCAGCTCGGAGGCTGATTTCACCTTTGAGGTATACTACCGCGACGCCGACAACGACGCGCCGGAGTGGGTCAAGCTGCGGCTTGATAACGCCGAGAACTACTTCCACCTGGAGAAGGACGACGAGTCGGATGATTACGTCGAGGGAGCCTGGTATCGCCGCACCCTCACCGAACTCGAGGAGGGCGAGCACTCCTACCAGTACATCGCCAGCGACGGTGACGCGATGGCCGAGACCGAGTGGCAGGAAGGGCCATGGGTCGACAACGGCGACGAGGCGTACGGCTGGCTCAACGTCTGGAGCATCAACGACTTCGACGGGCAGCGGGGCTGGCTGCAACTGGGCGACGAAATCCATGACGAGTACGAAGTCCCGCACGGCGAGTACCTGCTCGAGGAATTCGAGCTGGAAGAGGGCTGGTACTGGCTCGAACTCGAGCTGGAGAACGATGCGTGGGCCGGGGCTGAATTCCACATCGAGGAGAACGGGACCACCACTGTCTTGCTGCACCCCGAGCACGAAGAGGAGGAGCGGGGCGACCCGTGGTTCCGCTTCGTCGAGCTGGAACTGCTCGACACCGACGAGGATGACCACGTCGACACCGCGCGCATCTGGTTCAACGGCGACACCGAGCATGACGAGCTGGAAGCGTGGGTGATGCTGCGCGCCTGGCAGGGCAACCACAAGGTGGGCCACATGTTTGAGGACCTCGTACTGCACGGCGAATCAGGTGAGGATACCTACTACTTTGACTGGTCGCCCGATGAAGCGGGTGAATACGCCTTCGACCTCTCAATCGGCCCCGAAGATGGCGATGACGGTGGCGACGGCGACCGTTCGGGCGACCGCGAGGCGACCGACTGGTGGGAGCACGAGGCGGTCGCGCTCTACCCGCGCGGCGGCGGCGAGAACCACGCGCCGGAGCTCCGCGACGGCCATGTCTCGCCGGAGGAGGGCACGCCGGAGACTGCGTTCACCTTTAGCGTAATCTACAGCGACGCCGACGGTGACGCACCGTATTACGTCAAGTTGCGGTTGGATGACGTCAAGCACGTTATGTCGCGCGACGGCGACGGCGGCTTCGGCGAGGGCGTGCGCTACGCCGTCGCGGTTGATGGCCTGGCGGTGGGCGCCCACACCTACAGCTTCCTCGCCAGCGATGGCAAGCAGGCGGTCGACACCGACTGGCGCGACGGCCCCGTGGTCCACTCCGGCGCTTACGGCGTCGCGGTCTCGATGGAGCCGCTGGTGCGCGCGGTCGCGCCCGGCAGCGTTGCCAACTTCAGCGTGACGGTGCTCAACACTGGCGGGCAGGAGGATACCTTCGACTTCGCTTCGCAGATAATCTACACCAACTCCAGCGCCGACGGCTGGTCGCTCACGCTCTCCGAGGAATCGGTGACGCTGGACGCAGGCGACTTCACGACCATAACCGCGACCGTGACCGTCCCGGCCGACGCGGCCGAGCAGGACACGCTCGTCTTCGCGGTGAGCGCCGCTTCGCGCGGCGACAGCACGGTCGCAGGGCAGACGGTAGCGTCGGTCATCGCGACCGAGGACGGTAGCTTCCTGCCCGGGCCGAGCGCGGCGATGGTCATCGCCGCGCTCGGTGGAACGGGGGTGGTCGCCTCCTTTCGCCGCCGTCTACGCGACTGACAGAGGTCGGTCATGGCTCTGGCTGCTCTGCCTTCCGCTCTACGTCAGGCTCCGCAAGGACGAAGTGCTGGACCAGTTCGTGCGCGGGCAGATTTACGGCTACGTGCGCGCTAACCCGGGCGACTGCTACTCCTCGATTCGCGACAGCCTCGAGCTCTCGAACGGCGTCGTGACCTACCACCTCGACATCCTCGAGACCGAGGGGTTCGTCCGCGCCGAAATCGAGGGGACGCACAAGCGGTTCTTCCCGGTCGGTGTCAAGGTGGACCCGGGGCCGCTGCTGCACCGGCTCCAGCAGCAAATCTTGGCGCTGCTGACCGACCGCAGTGGGATGAGCCAGAAGGAAATCGCCGAGAACCTCGAGGTGAGCCGGCAGCTGGCCGGCTACCACCTCGGGGAACTCGAGCGGCGCGGCGAGCTGGAATCGCGGTTCTGGGGTCGTTTCAAGCGCTACTACCTGATTGCGCTGTAGTTTACGCTTCGAACTCTTCCAGCGTCGCCTGCCCGCGTATCCGCTCGCCCGGAATCGGGACCGGATATTCCTCGCTGATACAGCCGAGGCAGAGCTCGTCGTGCGGCTTGCCGACCGCTCGCACCAGCCCGTTGATAGATATATAAGCGACAGAATCGGCGCCGATGTCGCGCGTGATTTCCTCCGCGCTCTTGCCGGGGGCGATGAATTCCTCGCGGCTCGGCATGTCAATACCGAGGTAGCAGGGGGCGATAATTGGCGGGCAGCCGACCCGCAGGTGCACCTCTCGCGCGCCCGCTTCGCGGACGCGCGCGACGATACGGCGCGAAGTGTTGCCGCGCACGATGGAGTCGTCGATGAGTACCACTCTCTGTCCCTCAAGGAACTCGCGTATCGGGTTCAGCTTTTCGTTGATGGTCGCCTTGCGCTGCGCGTTGTGCGGCTGGATGAACGAGCGCCAGACGTAGCGGTTCTTGATGAGCCCCTCGCGGTAGGGCAGTCCGGACGCCTCGGCAAAGCCCAGCGCGTGCGCGATGCCCGAGTCGGGCACTGGCACCACTACGTCGGCCTCGACCGGATGCTCGCGCCAGAGCTGGCGCCCCAGTTCCTGCCGCACCGAGTAGGCCAGCGTGCCGTCCATGCGCGAGTCGGGCCGCGCGAAGTAGACGTATTCGAACATGCAGAACGCCCGTTCGCCCCCGGCGGCGGGCGGGTGCGAGGTGACGCCGTCGGGCGTCAGCTGGACGATTTCGCCCGGCGTGATGTCGCGCACGAAGGTGGCACCCATCGCGTCGAGCGCGACGCTCTCAGAGGCGATGACGTGGCCGTCGGGCAGCTCACCGAGGCAGAGCGGCTTGATGCCGAGCGGGTCGCGGAAGGCAAAGAGTTCGTCGTTGTGCAGCATCGCAATCGAGTAGCTGCCGACCATGCGCCCCATCGCCTCGCGGATGGCGCCGACCATTGAGCCGGCGTGCGGCAGCCGGTGCGCGATGAGCCGCACGATGATTTCCGAGTCGGTGTCGGACATGAAGGCGGCGCCCTCGGTCTCCCACTGCTCGCGCAGTTCCTGCTGGTTGGAGATGGTGCCGTTGTGCGCCAGACTCAGTTCGCCGGTTGCGAAGCTGGCCGTTATCGGCTGCGCGTTACGCAGCGAGGAGCCGCCGGCGGTTGAGTAGCGCACGTGGCCGATGCCGGTCGCGGCGTCGTGGAAGCGCGTCTCGAAGTTGGTAAGCGCTTCCGATACCAGCCCCATCCCGCGCCGCGTCAGGTGGCCGTCGTCCCAGAGCGCGACGCCGGCCGATTCCTGCCCGCGGTGCTGGAGTGCGCGCAAGCCGACGAGCAGGTTGTGCAATACCGGCGTCGTGGTGGTGATGCCGACGACGCCGCACGCCTCCCGCAGGGGCATCAGTGCGTCTTGGCCCAGCTGTAGCTGCGCTGGCGCGCGGAGGCGCCGAAGCCACAGGCGGCGCAGCGCTTCTTACGAACGTGGTAAGCGTGACGGCCGCAGCGCCGGCAGATGATGTGGGTCTTCTTCTGCCGCTTTCCGAAAGATGCTGTGCCTTTGGTCATGGTGTTTCACCAGATTCCGCAGTCCACGGACCGCGGGGAGATGGCGGACTTGGGCGGCTTATTAAAGAATTTACTCGCTTCCGCCAAGCCCGATGGCGCGATACTCGATGCCCGCGTCACGTAACGCCTTGGCGTCCAGCGCGCGGCGGCCGTCGAGCACCAGCGGCCGCGCCATGCGCTCCGCGAAGACGGCCGGCGGCAGCGCCGCATACTCGGGCCACTCGGTCATCAGGATGGCACAGTCGGCGCCGTCGAGCGCCGCCTCTGCGGAGGCGGCGATTTTGATGTCGCACAGCACGGTGAAGTTGGCGGCTGCCTGCGGGTCGCAGCCGACGACGCTGGCGCCGGCTTCGAGCAGGGCGCGGGCCACCACGGCGGCGCGCGCCTCGCGCACGTCATCGGTGTCGGGCTTGAAGGCGAGGCCGAGGATGGCGACGCGCTTGCCTTCGAGCGAACCGAGCGCGTCGCGAGCCCACGCGACGAGCAGCAGCGGCTGCGACTCGTTGACCGCCAGCGTCGCGTCGAGCATCGCCGCCGGCAACTTTTCGGCGGCGGCGGCGGCGCGCAGCGCCTTTACGTCCTTGGGAAAGCAGGAGCCGCCGTAGCCGGCGCCGGCGCGCAGGAAGCGGGGTGAGATGCGGTCGTCGAGCCCCATCCCCTCCGCGACGGTCGCGAAGTCGATGCCCCACGCCTCGCAGAGGTTCGCGACCTCGTTGGCGTAGGAGACCTTCGCGGCGAGGAACGCGTTGCTGGCATACTTGACCATCTCCGCCGTGCGGGGGTCGCACTCCAGTACGGGGCACTCCGCGCCCGCGTAAAGCTCGCGCAGCTTCGCCCGCGCCAGCCCGTCCGCAGCGCCGATGACGATGCGGTCTGGCGCCAGCGCGTCCGCCACGGCGCTGCCTTCGCGCAGGAACTCGGGGTTCATCGCGAAGCCTACGCTCGCGCGGTCGCGTCCGCTGCGCTCGAGCACTCGCGGCAGCACCAGCTCCTCGGTCGTCCGCGGCAGGACGGTCGATTTCACGACGACGACATGCTCGCGCTCGCCGCCGGCGAGCGCGTCGCCGATGGCCGCTGCGGCCGACTCGACCTGTGCCATATCCATCGAGCCGTCGTCGCGCGACGGGGTGCCAACGCAGATGAATGTCAAATCCGCGGCGCTGATTTCGTCGGCCATTTCGCCCGAGCCGTGTAGCTTCCCCGACGCCAGCCCGGCGGCGAGGACTTCGGGCAGCCCCGGCTCGAAAATCGGGCATTCCCCCGCATTGAGCGCCGCGACTCGCTCGGGGAGGATATCAAGGCACGCCACGTCGTGGCCGGAGGCCGCCAGCGTGGCTCCTGTGACGAGTCCGACGTAGCCAGTTCCCATGACTGCGATGCGCATCGCGCGCCCAGTGCGGTCCGCTAAAAGACCCCCTGTCCTGCGGCCGCATGGCCCAGTTCAACCTGCGTCGCCGCCACCCGGTCAACAAGCGGGAGGCGCGCACGCTGAACGCGGCGCTGGCCGAGGCGCACGAGCTCGAATTCAGCTACCGCCCCGGCGAGGTCGAGCTGGCGCAGTCCCCGACGGGGCAGGCGCTGCTGCGCGACGGCCGCGTGATTGCGCTCGAGCGCGGCGGAGCGTGGCACCTCGCGATACGCGGCCTGCTCGAGCTGGTGCCGCCGGGTGGCTGGGTGCAGGTGGACATGGGCGCGGTGCCGTTCCTGCGCAATGGCGCCAACGTAATGGCAGCCGGCATCAACGCTGTCGCCGAGGCGGTCACGAAGGGCGATCTGGTCTGGGTGCGCGAGGAAAACCACCAGCGGCCGCTGGCGGTAGGCGAGGCGACCATGGATGGTGTGGAGATGGTCTCCGCCACTCGCGGCAAGGCGGTGAAGACGCTCCATTTTATCGGCGACAGCATCTGGGATTTCGGCGGCGACGATTAACGCAAGTTAAATATGGAAACCGATATCGCCGTTGCCTGATGCACATCTCCCGCTCACTGCTATTGCTGGGTAGCCTGGCACTGCTGATGCTGCTGCCGGCGCTCTCCGCCGAAGAGGCTCCCGTCGTGTTCTACATGAACGAGGACGCCGCCAGCGACGACCCGGGCGACCTGGTGGTTGACCGCCCGCTCGACGACAGCCCGCACACGGCGCAGGTTGACTCGAATCCGACCGGCAACAACTACATCCATGTCGC
The DNA here is from genome assembly GCA_963578705.1 of Candidatus Thalassarchaeaceae archaeon. Classification (GTDB taxonomy): domain Archaea; phylum Thermoplasmatota; class Poseidoniia; order MGIII; family CG-Epi1; genus UBA8886. The sequence goes on along the minus strand of CAUZDT010000019.1, from coordinate 14,518 downwards.
CGACTGGAAGTCGTCCAGCCTCGGCTTCTCGATTAACGCCTCGGGTGAATGGAGCGGCAAGGTGATGGTCTACTCTTCGCATAATATCAACATCAAGCTGCAGTTCAGCATCGTTGTCGCCGACGAGGTGAAGGGCAGCTTCGAGACTGCTACCGAAACTGTCAACGGCGACGAGATGCTCCTCGAGGGGAGCGGGACGCTGGCGCACACCGCACTGCCGACCGCCGGATTCACGCTGCGCATCGAGGCGCAGTGGAACCTCAACGTGGGCCAGCAGCCGCCCGGCAACGCCACTATCGAGCTGCGCTACGGCTCGCGCGCCTCGCCCGACCTCGAAGGTGGTATCATCCTGCCGGTGGGCCACGCCCGTGCCATCGCTGACGGGGCGGCCAACCACGACGAGACCGGTCGCAAGGTCATAGTCTACACCCGCGTCGAGGATGCCTTCGGCAACGACTACCTGCCCGGCGGCAAGGCGGGCTACACGATGCGCATGGGCCCGCAGGACGAGTCGCCCTGGGAAGGCAGCTGCGAACTGGTGACCAGCAAGGGCACCTGGATGCAGGCGCGCTTCGACTGGTCCTACGAGGGCCATTCGCTGCCGGCGGGTAACAACGCCTACTCGGTCGAGGTAACCTTCACAGATACATTAAGCGACCATGAATGGGGTGCCGACTTCACGGTCTGGGTCAACATCCCGGCCACGCCCGAGCTGGAGGTCGACGCCGGGACCATGTCGCGTGACGTCAACCCAGGCAAGTCGGTGACCTACACGCTGACGGTCTACAACAGCGGCAGCGGCGACGACAACGTTCTGCTCTCGACCGCCGGCACGATTGATGGCTGGACCGCCGAGCTGGGGAACGATTACTTTGAGCTCGCCGCGGACGACAGCAAGTCGGTCCAGCTGACGATTTCTGCCCCCTCCAGTGCGGGCGACGGCGAGAAGGACAACACCGTCGTTACCGCCCGCGCCGAGAGCGATGCCGGCATCCACGACAGCCAGGTTTTCTCGACGACCGCGAGTATTCCTGAGCCCGACTGGAGCTTCCGGCTCGACCTGCTCGGCAGCCCCGACATTACCGTCCGCGACCGCGGGGAAGTGCAGTTCCAGGTCGCAGTCACCAACAAGGGCAACCAGGACGCGAGCTACACTTTCAGCACGGTCTCCAACCCCTCCGGGGCGTTCATGGCCAGCTTCAGCCCCAGTATGGTGAGCGGGCTCACGCCGGACGAGGCGCAACAGGTGCAAGTGACCCTCTCGGTCAGCCCCAGTTACGGCGGTGGCACCGGGACCGCCACCATCAGCGTGTCGCTCACGGGCGGCGGCAGCGGCAGCGAGAGCGCGACGGTCGACATCGAGCTGGTGCAGTCCGGCTTCATCGACCTGCGCAACCCCAACCTGCAACTGAGCGCAGAGCAGGGGGGTTCGATGAGCCACCAGTTCGAGGTGCGCAACACCAACCCCGAAGAGCCAATCCGGATTTATTTCGCTTCAGAATCGTTGACCGACCCCGCCGCCTCAGGCTGGCTCAGCTTCAGCGACCGCGACGGCCAGCCAGTTTCGGCGCAGTCGCTGATACTGATTCCGCCCGGCGGCACGCAGACGGTGACGCTGCGCGTCAGCGTTCCCGGCAGCGCAGCCACCGGCCACTACACCATGGAAGTCTGGCTTTCGAACGACCAACATGCGCGCATCTCCGAGAAGCGCGCCTTCGCCGTCGAGGCGGTAACCGCGACCGAGGAAGCGGGCTCCAGCCTGCTGCTCTACGGACTCGCAGCGGTGCTCTTCGCCGGGATTGCCGGCGGCAGCTATTGGTATGTCTCGCGCGACGATGAGGATTACGATGACGAGGAGGAAGGCGACCCTGACGAGCCACCTGCGGTTGCCGCTACGGAGGGGCCGCCGGTCGCCTCTGTCGAGGCGGCCCCGGTAGCGGCAGTCGAAGTGGCTCCCCCCATCGCCACCACGATTCTCGTAGCCGATGTGGCGCCAGTGGCGCCCCAGCCCGCGCCGGTGCAGGCGGTCGCGGCTGAACCAGTCGCGGCGCAACCCACCATGCTCGAGCCGGTAGCGGTGCAGCCGGTCGTAGCGACGCCAGTTGCCGCGCAGCCAGTCGTGGCGCAACCCGTGGAGGCAACGCCGGTTGAGGCGGTCGCAGTGCAGCCGGTCGTGGCGCAACCTGTGGTGGCAACGCCGGTCGAAGCGGTCGCGGCCGAGGCCGGGGCAGTCGAAGCGACGCCAGTCGTGGTGAAGGCACAAGTTGTCGAGGACGAAGATGAAATGGAGTTCAGCTGATTGTCGCCCGGGCCAAAATTATATATAGCAGTAAGCAACATGGGGTTTACAACCTGAGGTTGTATACTGAAACGAGGTAAAAATGAACTGGAAGCGAGACGAGAAAGATGACTGGTTCAGCCAGGACTGGAACCTGGACGACCTGTTTGGCAGCTTGGACGCCGAGTTCAGGCGCATGCGCAAGACGATGGACGAAATGATGCGCGACGCTGCCGAAGGCAATATGCCTGAGGCGGACGGCAAGTCACCCTTTGTCTGGGGCTTCAGTATGCGCACCGGCCCCGACGGCCGGCCGCAGTTCGAGGAGTTCGGCAACACCAGCCACGGCCTGTTCGGCCCGGCCGGCCAGAAGGCGACGGTGGAAACCGGCAGCCGCGAGCCGCTGACCGACACCAACGAGACCGAGGAGGAGATTGCCATTACGGTCGAGCTGCCCGGCGTCTCGAAAGCCGATATCGACATTGACGCCACCGAGCTGGAAGTCATAATCAAGGTCGAGACCGACGCGCGCAACTACTACAAGCGGCTGCCGCTGCGGTCGAAGGTCATTCCCGACTCCGCAAAAGCGACCTACACCAACGGCATCCTCGACCTCGTGCTCAAGAAGCAGGAGTCCGAAAAACCGCAGGGCACCCGGGTCAAGGTCGGCTGAACGCGGTCGCTACTGTTTATATGCATATCTTCGAGAGCCGCGGGGCTATTCCGGCGCCAGTGACCGCAGCCGCTCCGGGCCGCCGTAGCGCTGCACTAGTGCCGCCACTTCGGGCTGCAGCGCCGCTTCCCAGTCCCCCGCAGCGGCCAAGGCCTGACGGATGGCGGCGCCCTCCCATGCCCGGCGGTGCTGCAGCTCCACCGCGATAACGGTATAGCCTGCCGCGCCGAAGAACCGCTGCACCAGCGCGTTGGCGGAATAGACGCAATCGAACGGCCCCAGCCGGGCGACGACGTGCGCCACCCAGCGGTCGTCGTCGTTGATGTCCTCGACCGCCACAATTGCCCGGGGCTCGATTCCGGCCGCCGCCATTCCGGCGACAACCATTTCGTGCCGCTCTCCCGCCGAGAAGGGGTTTTCCCACGTTACCGCTTCCTGCGCCGAGCCAATCATCACCAGCAGTTCGTGGCCGTCCCCGACGGCACTCTGCGCGATGGCGACGTGGCCGTGGTGAAAGGGCTGGAAGCGCCCTGGCAGCAGCGCGACGGTCATGCCGGCGCCAGCGCTTCCGCGTCGCCCATCCACTTGCGCAGCGGTTGCGGGATGGCGACCGAGCCGTCTTCCTGCTGGCAATTCTCGAGGATGGCGGCCAGCGTGCGCGTGGTGGCGATGCCGGTCGCGTTGAGCGTGTGCGGCCACGCGCTCCCGTCAGGTGTGCGGTAGCGCATGTTCAGCCGCACGGACTGGTAGGCGGTGCAGTTGCTGGCGCTGACGACCTCCTTCCACTCGCCGACGGACGGCATCCATGCCTCGAGGTCGAACTTGCGCGAGGCGACGGTGCCGATGTCGCCGGTGCACATTTCGACAACGCGGAACGGCAGCTCGAGGCCGTTGAACAGGTCGACTGCGTTCTGCAGCAGTTCCTGGTGTATTGCAGCAGAATCATCAGGTTTGCAGATGACGACCTGCTCGACCTTCGCGAACTGGTGCACGCGCCAGATGCCGCGGTCGGAGAGGCCGTGCGCACCCACCTCGCGCCGGAAATTGGTGGAGAGCCCGCAGTAGCGCAGCGGCAATGCCTTCGGTTCGAGGATTTCGTCGCGGAACCGTGCGGTGAGCGGATGCTCCGAAGTAGCAATCAGGTACAGGTCATGGTCCTCGATTTTATACATTACTTCCTCGAAGTCGCCCAGGTCAACCACGCCTTCGTACGCCTCGCGGTTCATCACGAAGGGCGGTACTACCGGCTCGTAGCCGCGCTCCGCCAGCAGTTCGACTGCGTAGTTGACCAGCGCCAGTTCGAGCCGCGCCAGTCCGCCGGTCAGGAAGTAGAAGCGCCGTCCGGCGACCTTCGCAGCGCGCTCCAGGTCAGCGCCGCCCAGCGTCTCAAGGAGTTTGTTGTGTGATTTCGGCGTGAAGCCGAATTTGGTTTGCTCACCGTGCCGCGCCAGCTCGACGTTCCCGTCGGGGCCGTCTCCTGGCGGAACCGCCTCGTCGAGCAGGTTGGGGACGCGCATGCGTGCTGCGTCGCGCTCTGCCAGCGCCGCGGCGGTCTCCTGCTCGAGCTGCGGCAGCCGCTGCTTCAGCGCTTGCATCTGTCCCAGCAACGGCTCCGCGTCGTCGCCCGCCTTCTTGGCGGCGCCGATTTCGCGCGAAATGCGGTTGCGGTCGCTGCGCAGCTTGTTGCCTTCGTCGATGAGGCTACGCCAGCGTTCGTCGGCGCCGATGACCGTCTCAGCAGCGGCGCGGTCGAGCCCGCGCCGCTCGAGGTCGGCGAATATCGCTGCGGGCGAGTCGCGGAACTGCGCCATCACGAGCATCCAGTCGGCAGCGCCAGCGGGCTTTATGGCTTCGCGCTCTGGGCGCTCATGCTGTTGCTGAAGGGTGCGGCGCAGGTCGCTTCGCCCCCCGCATCGGATTCACCGCTGGCGGGCGACGCGATGGGACGCATCGAACTGCACACCCGCAGCGACGTTGCCATCCGCAACGGCCGCATCGCCGAGGTGGGGCGCAAGCTCAACTACCCCGATGCCGAAACCATAGACGCGCGCGGCAAGGTTGTCGTTCCCGGATTTGTCGACCCGCACACCCATCTCGTCTGGGCCGGCTCGCGTGAGCACGAGCTGGAGTGGAAGTTGCAAGGCCGTAGCTACCAGGACATCCTGGCCGATGGCGGCGGCATCCTGCGCACCGTCCGCGAGACCCGCGCCGCCGACGAGGAGGAGCTGCGCGAGCAGTCGCTGAAGCGGCTGCGCAATGCGACTCGCACGGGGACGACGACCATCGAGGTGAAGTCTGGCTACGGGCTCCAGCGTGAGGAGGAGCTGAAGCAGCTGCGCGTCGCGCGCTGGCTCGGCGAGCAGGGGCTGGCCGAAGTGGTTTCGACCTTCATGGGCGCGCACGCGCTGCCCGACGACGTGAGCCGTAGCGAGTATCTGGAGCAGCTGGAGCAGATGCTGCCCGAGGCGGCCGGCCTGGCAGAATACTGCGACGTTTTCTGCGAGGAGGGCGCGTTCACCGTCGACGAGTCGCGCCGCCTGCTCGAGGCGGCGCGCGAGGCGGGCATGGGCCTGCGCATCCACGCCGACGAGTTCGGCGACAGCGGCGGCGGCCTGCTCGGCGCCGAGCTGGGCGTCGCGTCGGCCGACCACCTGGCCGGTTCCACGCTGGATACCATCGAGGCGCTGCGCGACGCCGGGACGACCGGTATCCTGCTGCCCGGGACGCCGCTGGCGCTTTTGTCGTCCGAGTTCGCGCCGGCACGCAAGATGGTCGCCGCCGGCCTTCCGCTGGCACTGGCGACCGACTGCAACCCCAACTGCTACACCGAGTCGATGCAGATGGTGATGCAGCTCGCCGTTTTCCGAATGGGGCTGACGCCGGGCGAGGCGCTGACCGCTGCGACACTTAACGGCGCGCTGGCGCTGGGGCGCAGCAACCGCGGCGCGATTGCCCCGGGCTGGCGTGCCGACCTGCTGGTCTGCGACGTCCCCGACTACCGCCATTTGACCTATCATTTCGGCATCAACCATGTCGAGACCGTGATTATCGGCGGCCAGGTCGTGAATGCCTGAACCGCTGCGCCGCGCCGGCGAGGCAATCTGGGAAGGGGCGCTCTATACCCTGTCGCTGCCGGAGCGCTACCTGCGCGGGCTGACGGCGCTGCTGGGCGGGATGCTGAAGGAGACCACCGACCTGCTGGTGCCGGACTTCGTCAAGGACACCACTAGCTACAACCTGTTCGCCGGCAACATCCTGCGCTTCGCGGTCGAGAACGTCGGCGGGGTCGAGGGCGTCTACGACAACGAAGGCCTTACCGGAGATTACGCGACACGCAAGCTGCTCGGCAACGCCATCGAGGGCATCGGCGTCGCGACGGTGCATCTCTCACCGCTGTGGGTCTTCGCGTTCTTTGCCGACTCGGTCAAGGGGGGGCAAGCCTACCTGGACCGGCTCCACGGCGAGCTGGTTGCCAAGGGCTATCTCGACGAGGCGAGCGAGCCCGGCTCGCTCACCGAGCTCCTTGAGGGGCTTGAGCGCACCACCGCCAGCTTCGCGCAGAACATCGACGCGCCGCCGCTGTCGCGCGACCAGGTGCTCGAGAACATCGATGAAATTCGCGACTCTATCGGCGAGCTGCTCTCAACTACCGGCCGCGCCGCGGGCGACGTCAGCGACGAGGTCGCCAGTGTGATGCAGGATTTCCTAGCGACCGCTACCGACGAGGGGCAGTCGCTGCTCGAGTTGGGAGGCGTGATGACGCTGCAGGCGACCGCGCGCGCCCGGCAGGCAGCGGCGGTCGCCGTCACCGCGCCGCAAGTTGCGGGGGCGATGCTCTACGAGAACATCCTGGGCTACTACGGCGACACGCTGTCCGACATCCACGAGCATGGCTACGCGGCGGTCGCGAGCGAGACCATCGAGCCCTACGGCCACGCTATCATGAAGCAGTTCAGCGGCGAGCAGGAGACCTGGACGGCGAAGCTGTTCCGCGGCTCGGCGCGCGGGCTGAAGCGGGTTTTCAGCATGCAAAGCTCCAAATAGTCGTCCTGACGAAAGGGAGGGCTGAGCTTGGCCGGGGAGCTAGACGTACCCTGTGACCCCCAACCGCCTTCAGGGGGGGCGACAGCCGGCGGCGGCGCACCCAGTGGGTCGCCCAATCCGCAATCCGACCGTGAAGTCCTGTCCTCCGGGGTCGCAGGCGGTCAGTGCGGTCTGCCGGAGGGCAGGCTGTCGGCCTTCACCACGGGTATCGGGTCAGGCCCGGAAGGGAGCAGCCCCACCGTGGACTTCCGACGCTCGGATGGGTAGCGGGGCGGAGAAGGAGCGTGGCAGCGGGCGCTCCGCCAGGACGACAACGCCGGTGGCTCGGCACCCGGGCGCCGAGCCGCCGTGGCTGTGAAAAACCCTAAACCCACCCGGCGCTGCAACCCCGATGCGCCCACGGCCGTTCCTGCTGCTGCTTGCCGGCTTCGCGCTGCGCCGGCGCCGCTGACCGAATATAGCCTCTTATTCAGACAAGGCTTGAAATCCATCCGGCCTTATTGTCTCTAGTTTTACTTGTCTCTAGTTTCGCGATAGCAATGCTGCGTGGACGGCGCTGAAAGAGGTGGAGCACCTTGCCCAGCCTGATTAATCCTTACTTCCCCACCTTTCGCAGCCACCGCTTCCCCGGCGCCCAGTCGGTGAAAATCGTGAGCGCCATGCCCCCCGTCGTTAGCAGCGCGCCGGTCCAGACCAGCATAATGCCGGGAATCTGCCGCACGGTGAGCGTGGCGCGGCTCGGCTCGTCTCCCTCGGTATCAATCCACACCTCGTTCAGCGTGACGTAAATGTCGCGGTCCAAGTGGTGCTCAAGGTAGATGAGCGTGCGCCATTCGGCGGTGCCGGCGGTGTTGATTCTGGCGGCGGTGCCGTCGACCACGAGCCGCTCGCCGCGGTGCAGCCGGAACTGCGCCTCGAGCCGGTTCTCCTCGCCGGGGCGCATTGCGACGTCGTTGAGCGTCACCGTGAAGCCGGCCGCCTCGGTCGAGCCGCCCTCCTCCAGCTCGATGGTCTCGACTTGGTCGAGCCCGTAGGAAACGCCGTAGCCGAGCGCGACCAGGATGATGCCCAGGTGCGCGATGTAGGGCCCCCACGCGCGTAGCCGCGGCAGCAGCGGCTTACCGCGGTAGCTCCAGAGATAGCGCAGCGCCGCGTAGCCGGCGAGCGCGGCCCACGGCAGCGCCGCGCCTGCCATCCACGAGCCGGGACGTGCGCCGAGCAGCAGCATCCCCAGGATGGCGCTCGCGCCGGCGGCGGCGACACACCAGCCGAGCAGCTGGCGCACCGGATGCCAGCGCTGGAGCGTGTAGATGGCGAAGAACGCTGCCAGCAGTGCGACGAACAGCGCCAGCCGGGTCTCGAAGACGAAGCTGGGTAGGTAGCCGTTGACCCCCATCAGCAGCAGCACCAGTGTCACGGTCAGGATGAGTAGCTGGGTGTAGATGGCGCCGAAAAAGGTGGTATCCTCGTCGAGCCATTCCTCGAGCGTCTCGCGCTGCTGCGGCTCGGACGGCGGCGCGCGCGAGTAGGCGCGCGCCGTCGTGAAACCGGTCGCCGCCAGGCAGCTGCCGAGCAGCAGCACCAGCCCTTTGACCGACGCGTCGTCGGCGATTATGCTCATGAACCGCTGCGCGGCGTTTTCGCCCTGCGACGGCAGGAAGGCGTGCACCGAGAGCCAGATACCGCCGCGGGTGACGAACGACTCGAACAGCACCAGCAGCAGCACCATCATCGCCAGCAGCGGCCCCAGCAGCGCGTAGTGGCGCTTGCGCTTCCCCATCACCGCCGTGTGCAGGAACGTGGTGCCCACCAGCCACGGCAGCAGCCCAGACGTCTCGACCGGATCCCACGCCCAGAAGCCGCCCCAGCCGAGCGTCGTGTAGGCCCAGTAGCCCCCCATCGTCAGCGCGCTCGCGCTCAGCAGCCAGAACCAGCGCGCCCAGCGCCGCCCCACGTCGAGCCACGCGTCGCCGCGCGCCACCAGCGCCGCCAGCCCCGCCGCGTAGAGCGGCACCGCAAAGCCGTAGGCGGTGAAGACTATCGGCGGATGGATGGTCATCCATGGGGATTGCAGCAGCGGGTTCAGCCCGCGCCCCGCGGTCGTGACTGGGTCGGAGAGCGTGAACGGGTTAATCTTGAGCTGGATGGCCGCCAGCGCCAGCAGGATGCCCGAAGTGAAGAGCACCAACACTCGTTGCTGGTGCGCGTCACCACGGCGCCGCGCACCAGCGCCACGGGCGTCAGCCGCGCCGGCCGCCGCGCCGCGCCACAGTTCCCAGTTGAGCGCCAGCGCGGCGGCCCAGCACCAGATGAGCAGCGTCCCGTCGCGGCCGGCCCAGACGCCTGCCAGCTTGTAGCGCAGCGGTAGCTCGAGCGCCGAGTAGTCGGCGACATACTCGAACTCGAGCGCGGTGCGGTAGAAGTAGGAGCCGAGCAGCAGCAGGCTGGCGGTCAGCGAGCCCAGCAGCAGCCCCAGTGAGACGCGCTGCAGCAGCCGCTTCTCCGGGTCGCCGTCGCGCAAGTGCAGCGCCCCGGCGGCGAGCGACGCCAGCAGCAGCAGCGGGTTCAGGTGCAGCAGCAGGTCGCCCGGGTTCATCGGCAGGCGCAACCGGGGGTGATATTACGGTTATTCCGCCCCGCTACTGTCGCCGCGCGACCCACGCAATCGCGATGGCGGCGACTGGCAGCGCGAGTGCCGGCAGCCCTTCGTCCTCTTCCGCGGCGGGCGCTGCCTTGCGTTCGACCTTGAAGTAGTAGCTGCCGCTGTCGTTCAGGTCGACGATCTCCAGCCCCGGATACTGGTCGTCGGCGCCAGCGGGCGTCTTGGTGCTGTTATCGTCCTTGCAGTCGCCGGTGCAGAGCTCGTAGCGGTAGCCGGGGTAGGTCCCCTCATCCACCTCGTGCGTGAAGCTGTAGCGGTAGCTGCCGTCACCGTTGGCTTCGGCCTCGTCGCGCGGCACCTTCTGCGGCGCGTAGCAGGTGAACGGCTCCGCCAGCGTGCAGACATAGAATTTCACTTCCTCGTAGGATCCGTCAATGTCAATCCACGCCTGGAACAGGTCGCCATCGTCCACTTCCTGTGGATTGTGGTTCGCCTCGGCTGCTGCCGCTGGAATCAACAGCATCAGCACAAACAGTGCGAGCAGGCGCATGGCGGTGGTCTCGCGGACGCGCCTTTAACGGTTGCGCCACCGCCGCAGCGCCGCGACGCCCAGCAGCGGCAGCAGCGCGCCGGGCGCCGGCAGCCCCTGTTCGGGCAGTTCGGCGCGATGGAACGCGGGGCCGCTGAAGCCCGCCACCAGCACCTCCCGCGTCACGTTGTTCTGGATGAACGCCACCACGCCCAGGTTATCGCGGTCCCAGTCCGTCTCGAGCACGACTGTGCGGTTGACCTCCTCCGTCGAGAGCGGCTCCGGTTCGGCAATCGTGCGGACAGTCCAGCGGTGCAGTCGCATCCCGTTCGAGCCGTTGCCTTCGCCGTCCCAGCCATACCAGTAGCGGTGGTCCTCGTAGAGCACCAGCCACAGCTCCCAGCCGTTGCCTTCCGGCAGCGCGCCGGTCGCCTGCGCCGCCAGCACAGCCGTGCTGTTGGCGACCTGCGGTGCGGCGACGCGCACGCCGATGCCTTCCGCGGGGTGGTTCGCCGCGAAGAGCTGCCGGTATTGTTCCTCGGTGCCCGACTGGCTGCTGGCACCCTCGAGCCGGCCGCCGCCGTTGATGACGAAGGTCGGGAAGCCGCTGACCTCGTAGAGTTCCAGTCGCTCCTCGATAGCGGGCGAGCCGAACGGGTCGTCCTCGAGCGGGTGGTAGGCGAGCACCGCTACATCGTCCATGTCGGCCACCGCCTCGAGCGCCAGCCCGCCCTGAACACAGGGCGGGCACCAGGTGGCGGTGAAATACTCAACCAGTGCCAGCCGTTGCTCGGGCGCATCGCCGGGATGGCTGGCGGGCATGGCCGGCATGAGCAGCAGCGCCAGCAGGAGTGCACCTGCAGTTACGGCTCCGCTGCGCGAAGCCATCACTGTTTCCACCGTATCCAGCCGGCGGCCAGGAAGCCGGCGCCAACCAGTATCAGCAGGGGGTAGAGCGAGAAGAGCCAGAGTAGCACTGCCGAGCTGGCGGCGGCGCCCGCGGTCCAGCCGAGTGCCGCGCCGCCGTAGCAGCCGCACCCCAGCACCAGCAATGGCAGCGCTGCCCGCAGTCGCTCGTTCATGATGCGCCAGTCGCCCCCCCGCTAAAGTGGTCTTCGCCGTCGCGCCGCGACCGCCAGCGCACCGATGGTGCCAGCCAGCGGCAGCGCCGGGATGGAGCTGCCCTCGTCCAGCGGCTCGCCCGCCTGCGGCTCCTTTGACTCGCCTGCGTCCTGCGCCGCAACGACCTGCGGCTGCAGGTCGGCCAGCGAGATGTAGCCGCGGTGCAGGAAGGCGACGTTACCGTCGGGGGCGATGACCGCCAGCCGCGGCACTGGCATCGCCTCGTAGTTCTCGGCAATGGCCGCACCATTGGTGTCGATGGCGTGGCGCCAGCCGTAGCCTTTCTCGGCCGCCAGCTCGGTGAGCATTGTGTTAGTCTCAAGCCGGTCGGCGCCGACTGAGATGATGGCGATGCCCGTCAGCGTGCCGTTGTCGATTTGCGCCTGTAGTGGAATCAGTGTGTCAGCGGCGGTCATGGCGCAGACGCCGCACCAGGTCGCCATCATCTCGAGTACGACCACTTGCCCACGGTAGTCCCCCAGCGAGAAGATTTTGCCGGTGGTGTCAACCAGTGTGAAGCCGGGTGCCGTCTCGCCAACAGTCGCGACCGCGCCGGACGGCTCCTCCGGCGGTTCCTCGCCAGGCGTTTCGCCGCTGGCCGGCAGTAGCAACACTGCCACCTCCCACTCGCCGCTGGCGTCGGTACGTGTGCGGAAGATGGTCACGCCATCGGCGACATCTGGTTCAATCTGCTGGCCCGGCAGCGGCAGCAGATTGGCGTTCCCGCCGGCGATGCTGAACGAGATATTGCCATACGCGCTACCACCGGCCGCCCAGACGGCGGTCACGCCCATCTCATCGGGCTGCAGGTAGGGGCGTAAACCACGCCCCATCACTGTAGGCGGCGAGAAGGCACCGTCCTGCAGGGTGGCGTAGCTGGCGTTGGAGTTTTGGCTCCACGCCACTAGCACCGCCCCGTCAGGCTGCACTACGACGTCCGGCCCCGATTCGGGGCAGACCACCCCGCCGGTGACCCAGTAGGGAGAGACACGCAGGCTCGCCTGCGGCTGGCTCGCGCCGTCCCAGCGCAGGTATTCCATGGTCTGGAACCAGGTGTCATTGCCAGGCCAGTAGGAGACATTGCGGTAGACCAGATGGATGCCGCCCTCGGGGTCGCCCGCGATACTTGGCGCGCAGCATTCGCACGGATAGCCCAGCTCCGGCTCGCGCTGCCGGTTGCCGCGGTCGAACGGGTCGAGTACGACCGGCTCACTCCAGTTCGCGCCGCCGTCGCTGCTCCAGATTCCGTGCAGCTGCTTCAGGCTGGTGAAGCGCTCCTCATGGCTCGCATTGGCGTGCTGGTAAACCAGGTGCAGCACGCCCTGCCCGTCGACCGCCGCCGCCGGGAAGTTGCACGCCATTCCGTCGGCGAAGGCGAAGACCTCACGCTCGCCCGACCAGGTCAGCCCGCCGTCGTGCGAGGCGGCCATCACGAATCGCATCGGCTCAGAGCGCGGCTTCCAGAAAACGTAGACGTCGCCGCCGTCGGCGACCAGCGCCGGCTTCTGTTGGTGATAGAGCACCGACGCCGGGCCGGCATTGAGCCGCAGCGGCTGGTCCCAGTTCTCACCATCGTCAAGCGAGCGTGAATACCAGATGTCCATTGACTTGTTCCAGCCGACCTGTCCGCCGACCCACACCGCGTGCAGTGTATCGTCGCTCGCGGTGAGCGTTGGATACATGTGCTGCGCCGGCAGCCCCGCCGAGAGAACGACCGGCTGCAGCTCTTTCTCTGCCGCAGCAGGCGCACCCAGCAGCGCTGCGGCAGCCAGCAGTGCGACCGAAGAGAGCAGCAGCGCCCGTAACATGCACATGGCCGTGCGGGGTCAACCGCTATATTAAGGTCGTGGAACGTGTTTTGCGTGACGCGGCGGGGCGCTTCAGTCGCCATCCTTCGCGACGGGGGCCTCACTCCTGCCACGACCGAGGTAGTCGATGAGCCATATCAGGCCACCGAAGAACAGGCTGGTGTAGGCCATCAGCATCGAAAAGGAGGTCATTGGCTTGTATCGCCAGTGAATTTCTTCAGAATCTACATCGTAGACTCCGAATACAGTTTGAAGCATACTGTATTCAGATATTCCGCAACCGACTAACAGGACGAACATCGCCCCCGTGCTACCAAGGAGCGCCTTCCGCGCCCACGCAAAGTTGATGAAGGTCGCAATCGAGGAGACGATGACGGCGAGGCAGAAGGCTGCCACGAGGTAGTACAGCGCCTGCAAAATCTGGAGTGAATTAACAATATCGTCTGGAATATCACTACTGTCTATCCTGCCAAACTCCGCCAAAATTCGATACAGGGTAGCGGCAATCATCAACAATCCCAGCAGCAGGCCCAGAATTCCCATCAGGATGCGGGAGAAGAGGCCGCCGCCCGCAGGCGCGGTCGCCGGGGTCGATTCGCTTTCGCCCATCACTGTGAAGCTACGCGGGTGGGAGTCATAAGTGCGACTGGCGGCCGGCCAGTGACACGCGGCCGACGACACCTAGGCTCATTGCTACTACTGGACCAATCCCAATCGCAAATATAATTGTCCCGATTCCAAAGGTTCCACCGAGAACAATCCCCAAACTTAAAACCAGAATCTCGATGCTAATTCTGACGCGGCCGATTGGCCAATCGGTTCTTCGCTGGATTCCTGTCATCCATCCATCTCTCGGGCCCGGACCCAGATTCGCAGTGAGATAGAAACCGCTACCGATCCCTACCACTAGGACTCCAATAATTGTCTGGATGAAGGCAGGGCCTGTTTCCGTGGGCTCTGGAAGGAAAGGTACCATCACATCGATGGCCATAGCAATCAATATGGCATTCAGGATGGTCCCAATCCCTGGTGTTTCACGCAATGGTACCCACATAAAGAGAACCAGAATGCTGACAATGAAAGTTGCTTCGCCCACTGAGAAACCAGTCTGTTTGCCAATTCCCTGAGCTAAAACTGTCCAGGGACTGACTCCAATCCCGGATGCAATGATTATTGCTTCTCCCGTACCAAATATCCAAAGGCCCGTAACCAGAAAAAATAAAGTGATGGGTTTTGGCTTCAATGTCAGAGGTGTGTCTGAACTCCAGATAGTTCTAGGGACCTTATGGGCAGGTCTGACAAGATCGAAGATGGTTTTCAGTGACAAGCTTGACCGTACTTCTTCAGCCGCCAGTAGTTGTAGGGCCACGGTGTCAGGAATCCTACGATTAGCATTGGTGGAATGGTATACCATGCAAGCATGGCACCTCCAGTAATCAAAACATCCACGATGTTCATCGCC